>JAZQOW010000054.1:0-98918 GCA_045628065.1 Faecousia sp. | reverse complement strand
GGTGATGAGGGGAGCGCCGTACTTCTTGCAGAGAACAACAATTATGCCCTTGGGGCCCTGGGTGTGATTTACGGTATTGGCCAGCTGGTCGATACCGGATAACAGCGCCTTGCGGGCGTCTTCGCCATAAATAATCTGCTTTGCCATAATTGATTCCTCCAATTATTCTACGATTGCCAGAATATCACTCTGGCGGACGATGGTATACTCTACGCCGTCGAGCTTGACCTCCGTGCCGGAATACTTGCCGGTCACGACACGGTCACCGGCCTTGACGACCATCTTGACCTCATTGCCATCCACAATACCGCCGGGGCCTGCGCTGATGACTTCAAAAACTGCGGGCTTTTCCTTCGTCGCAGTGGAGAGGATGATGCCGGAAGCGGTGGTTTCCTCGGTTTCAACAGCCTTCAAAAGTACGCGATCAGCCAAAGGAATAAGTTTCATGTGACTACCTCCTGTTATTATGAGGCCTTTTCGGCCATAGTATATAAAAGTCTGCCGTCAAAAATTGACGTGTTAGCACTCTTTGTGTTCGAGTGCCAACACGTATATCATACCCATTTTTTGCAAAAAGTCAAGAGGGATTTCCACTTTTTTTATGTCGTGTCCTGTCGCTTCCCTCTTATGTGCCCGGTTTTGCCTCCCAGGATAGACCCTTGGGGCAGAAGAAGCGAACCTTTTTATCGGAAATGCGGAAGGTAATATCCTTTGCAATGAGCAGCTCACCATCGACATTGATGCGGTTTTCCACATCGCAATGGATGGTCACCTCCGGGACGCGGAAATGACGGATATAGTCGGGCAAATCACGGTAGCGGCCGGACTTGTAGCCGCCGATCAGCTTTGGGACCTGTAATCTGGAAACCTTTTTCACCAGAAGCACATCAAGAAGGCCGTCATCAAGCACCGCATCGGGAACCGGGTTGAAGCCGCCGCCGTACCAGCGCCCGTTGCAGGCGCAGATCATGGTCTGACGCTCATCAATCACCTGTCCGTCGATCTCCACGACATAATGCTGATGAATGCCCTTGATGACATTCACCGCAGTGGAGAGGAGATACGCGGTGGAGCCGGATACCAGCGGCAGCCGCTTATAGGCTGCCACCTCCGTGCCGATGCGCGCATCAATGCCGATGGAGCAGATATCCAGCCCCAGCATATGATCGCCCGCCTCAATGAGGTCAAAAATGTGTTCCTCCGGGTCAAGCAGACGGTCAAAATCCAAAAAGGCCGCCGGATCAGAAGAAGCCTTGATAAAATCATTGCCCGAACCGATCGGATAATGTGTAACCGATGCATTGGGGTAAGCCGCCATGCCATTAACGACCTCATTCAGGGTGCCGTCACCGCCGCAGGCATAAATGCGGCATTCCTCGCCGGTTTCGGCAGCTTTGCGGGCAAGCTCCCTGCACTGCCCCGCCGCATGGGAGATTTCAATGGTAAAATCCAGCCCTCTTTCCTGACATGCCTCGGCAATTTTCAGGGAGAGCTCGGTGGTGCGGTCAACCTTTCCTGCCATCGGATTGATGATGAATACGTGCTTCATTTTGGGCTCCTCTCCGCAGGCCTGTCCTTCGGTTTCGCAGAATAATACATATGGACATTGCATTGCAGACGGCCGTTATAAAGCTTGCGCTTCTTGTCCGCCTTGGTTCCATAGAAGAATTCAAACTCCGGATCGGAGGAAATAATATATTTGCTCCAGCCGTCAGCAAAGCGCCAGTGCTTGCCTATCGCCCGATACAGCCGCTGGGCTGCCTTCTGCTCCAGCATTCGCTCACCGTAGGGTGGATTGCAGACGATCGTGCCGCGTTCCGCAGGCAGGCTGAGCTTGGTGGCATCGGCCTCACGGAATTCGATCAGCTTATCCACACCGGCCTTCTTCGCGTTGGAAATTGCAATTCCCAGGCTCTTGGGGTCAATATCGGAACCAAGCAGACGATAGCTCCCATGGAATTCCCGATCCTTCGCTTCCTCGCGTGCCTGCTTCCAGACCTCAGGCGGAATTGCGGGCCAGTTCTGTGCCGCAAAGCTGCGGTTGAGTCCCGGTGCACGGTTCATGGCGATCAGCGCCGCCTCGATCACAATGGTGCCGGAGCCGCAGAAGGGGTCCCAGAAAAAGTCTCTGCCGCGGTAGCGCGACAGCGTCACCATCGCCGCCGCCATGGTCTCATGCAGGGGCGCATCGTTGCCCACCGCCCGGTAGCCGCGCTTGTGGAGGCTCTGGCCGGAGGTATCAAGGAACAGCTCGCAGATATCCTTCATAATAGAGAAGCGGAGCTGGAAGGTGCTGCCGGTCTCAGGGAGCCATCCGATGCCATAGTGCCTGCCGAGACGATCCACCGCCGCCTTTTTTACGATAGACTGGCAATCGGGCACGCTGTGGAGCTGGCTGGAGAGGCTGTAGCCCTTCACAGGGAAAGCGCCGTCTCTGGGAATAAAGTCCTCCAGCGGCACGGCCTTCACGCCCTGATAGAGATCCTCAAAGCTGTGCACCTCAAAGCGGGCAAGCTGCACCATCACGCGCTCACCCATGCGGCAAAACAGATTGGCGCGGGCGATCGCATCTGCGCCGCCGGTAAAATAAACCCGGCGATCCTCCACGCGCACCTGCTGCATATTGAGCCGCCGCAGTTCATCGCCTACCAACCCCTCCAGACCAAACAGGCAGGGGATACATAGGGTATACTGATTCATATTTTTTCTCCTGATAAAAAAATCGGGAACCTTTTCCCCGTTTCAACGTCTAAAGAACAAACGGATGATAAAACCGCTTGCCATTTTTTCCTTGTTTATTATATCGAATCATGCCGAAAATAGCAACCTCGGCAATCAAAAACTTCCGGCCTTTTCCGATTGACAAACTGAGAAAAATGTGTATCATGAAAGAAAACGCACATCCGTCTGAATAAGGAGGAATGATTATGAAGCTCATCTGGATTTGGATCTGCGCGATGGTGGTGCTTGGCATTGTGGAGGCACTCACGGTCAGTCTGGTATGCATCTGGTTTGTCGGCGGTGCGCTGGCAGCCGCGATTGCAGCACTGCTCGGCGCACCTGTCTGGGGACAAATTGCCGCATTTCTTGTCGTTTCTGTTGGTCTGCTGCTTTCCCTTCGCCCCTTTTTGCAGAAAAGCATCCGAAGCGATGGTACGGCCACCAACGTGGACAGCAACATCGGCAAAATCGCCGTGGTCGTTGAGAAAATCGACAACCTCCATGGCAGCGGCCGCGTGATGATCGACCGCGTAGACTGGACCGCCCGCAGCGAAGACGGCAGCGTGATCGAAGTGGGCGAAGAGGTTCAGGTTCAGCGCATTGAAGGTGTAAAGGTTTGCGTCCGGCGCGTTCCGGTCGCTGCAAAGATTTAAGGAACATATAAGAAAAAGGAGAGATCATTATGACATCAACAACACTCGTTTTAGCCAATGGGCTCAATCCCCTTCTGCCCGCAGTTGCACTGATCGTTATTCTTCTGATCGTGCTGGCAAGCTGCATTCATGTAGTTCAGCAGTCCAAGGCTTACGTCATCGAGCGGCTGGGTAAATTCAGCAGCGTGTGGGGCGTGGGTCTGCATTTCAAGATGCCGTTCATTGAGCGCGTTGCCAAGAAGGTCAGCCTGAAGGAACAGGTACTGGACTATCCTCCCCAGCCCGTTATCACCAAGGATAACGTCACCATGCAGATCGATACCGTTGTCTACTTCCAGATCACCGACCCGAAGCTCTACACCTACGGCGTGGAATACCCCATGGTCGCTATGGAAACCCTGACCGCAACCACCCTGCGTAACATCATCGGCGACCTTGAGCTGGACGAAACCCTGACCTCCCGCGACGTCATCAACACCAAGATGCGCGCCATTCTGGACGAGGTCACCGACCCCTGGGGCATCAAGGTCAACCGCGTGGAGCTGAAAAACATTCTTCCTCCGGCTGATATTCAGAACTCCATGGAAAAGCAGATGAAGGCCGAGCGTGACCGCCGTCAGGCCATCCTGCAGGCAGAAGGCACGAAGCATTCCCAGATTCTGATTGCCGAAGGCGAAAAGGAATCCGCCATCCTCCGCGCCGATGCCGAGAAGCAGGCCGCCATCCTCAAGGCACAGGGCGAAGCCCAGGCCATCCTTGAAGTCCAGCGCGCACTGGCCGACTCCATGCGGATGCTCAACGAAGCCGTCCCCAACGTTCAGGTCATCAAGCTCAAGGCACTCGAAGCCATGCAGAAGGTTGCCGACGGCAAGTCCACCAAGATCATCATCCCCTCCGAGCTGCAGGGGCTTGCAGGTCTGGCTACGGGATTGGTGGAATCCGTTAAGTCCAACTAAGACACTTTTCTCAGACTGTATAGGTTGGAGCTTTTTATGAAACTGTATATCAAACAAAAGGTATTCTCGTGGGGAGACGAATTTCGTATTTACGATGAAAACGAAAATGACAAATATCATGTAAAAGGCGAAGTATTTTCCTTCGGTAAGAAGCTCCACCTCTACAGTCTGTCCGGGAACGAGCTTGCTTTCATCCATCAGAAGGTGTGGTCCTTCCTGCCAAAGTTCTTCATCAGCCGAAATGGCGTTGACGTGGCACAGGTGATCAAGCAATTCACGTTCTTCCGTCAGGAATATATTGTAGAAGGTCTTGGATGGACTGTCAGCGGAAACTTTTGGGCACACGAATATGAAATTAGCGCCGCAGGTCGGATGATTGCTTCGATTTCCAAACGCTGGTTTACATGGGGCGATACCTATGAGATTGATATTGCCAACAATGCGGATGAAATCATGGTTCTTTGTGTGATGCTGATTATTGACGCAGTGATCGCGCAAAGCAACAGCAGTGCATCTTCATCAAATAACTAACGGCATAAATCAGTGAAAATCTGTCTGAGATAATAAGAGAAGGAGCCGAATCCCATAGGGATCGGCTCCTTTTCTAAATGGGACTTCAGTCCCTTGTTTATGATGCTTACAGCAGGCAGAGGCCGAGGGTGGTGAGCAGCCAAACAGCGGCAACCCACTTGGTACCGGCAGCCAGACGTGCGTCCCAGGAGCGGTTCTTGTTCTTGCTCATGAAAGAGTCGGAATTACCCGCGATCGCGCCGGAAAGGCCTGCGGATTTGCCGGACTGGAACAGAACAACCACGATCAGAGCCACTGCGGAAAGCAGCATTACAACAGTGCAGATGATTCTTAAAGCTTCCATTTTTAAACCTCCAAAACATCCGTTCTTCCGGCAATCGGTGAGCCGATGTGATATCCGAATCGGACGAATTTCAAAACAGCATGAATTATAATAGCATATAAAGCGGTGTTACGCAAGTACTTTTTTTGAGTATTTTGAATTATTTTGTGACCCAGGTGTTGGTTGCGGCACAGGTCAGATAGGCATTGATAAAGCCATCGAGGTCGCCATCCATAACGGCATTGATGTTGGTCACCTCATAGCCGGTGCGGGTATCCTTGGCAAGGGTATAGGGCATGAAAACGTAATTGCGGATCTGGCTGCCCCATTCGATTTTCTG
Organism: Faecousia sp.; assembly: GCA_045628065.1. Lineage (GTDB taxonomy): Bacteria > Bacillota > Clostridia > Oscillospirales > Oscillospiraceae > SVMC01. The sequence continues at coordinate 93,395 of JAZQOW010000054.1, read as the reverse complement.
CTGAACGCCCTTGATGTCGGAGATTTTCTCTAAGTGCTCTCTCTCCTTGATCTCAACGAGCTTGGAGCGGAGCATACGCATACAGGTCTCCTTGTTCTGGAACTGGTCTCTCTGGGTCTGGCAGGAGACCACAATGCCGGTGGGCTTGTGGATCAGGCGGACGGCGGAAGAAGTCTTATTGATGTGCTGGCCGCCTGCACCGGAGGAGCGGTAGACCTGCATTTCGATATCCTCCTGACGAATCTCCACATCGTTGGTGTCATCGGTGATTTCCGGAATGACTTCGACAGCGGAGAAGGAGGTCTGACGTCGTGCATTGGCATCGAAGGGAGACACGCGCACCAGACGGTGGACACCGTTCTCGCTCTTCAGGAAGCCGTAGGCATTTTCGCCCTCGACCAGAATGCTGGCAGACTTGATGCCCGCTTCATCACCATCGAGGTAGTCAAGGATCTTGTAGCTGAAGCCGTGTGCTTCGACCCAGCGGGTGTACATACGGTAGAGCATCTGCGTCCAGTCCTGTGCCTCCGTGCCGCCTGCGCCGGCCTGGAAGGAGAGAATGGCATTATGGTCATCATAGTCGCCGGTAAGGAGCGTTTCGAGGCGGGAAACCTCCATTTCATGCTCCAGGGAAGCATAGCCCTGAACCAGCTCGTCAAGCAGGGAGTCGTCATTTTCCTCAAGGGCCATTTCGATGATGGTCATCAGGTCGTCCCACTGGGTGCACATCTTATTGTATTTATCGACTTTGTTCTCCAAGGTGCGGGTCTTCATGACAGCCTTCTGCGATTTGGCGGGATCATCCCAGAAGCCGGGAGACTCCTGCATGGCATGCAGACGCTCCAGCTCATCGTTGGCGCCGTCAATGTTCAAGGACTCCCGCAGTGCAGAAAGTGCGGGCTTCAGATTGAGAAGCTTGCCTTTGTACTCTTCAAATTGAATCATTATTACTCATTCCCATTTTTATAATTAACTAAGATAGTATACCGAAAAAAATGCCCGCTGTAAAGAGGAAAAACAATATTCCTAACAAAAAGAGGCGGCGAAGCACCGCCACCTCTACCGGGTACTGATATGATACTCTTCCTCCGCGAAAATCAGATCATCAATATCCTCCTGCGCACACCGGGAAACCAGCTTCACGATCCCCCATCGCCTCCTTTCCAATAGCACCATTCTATGCACCTTCCGCGAAAAAGATTCCATCTTTTTTTCTGCCGCAGTTGACAAAGCGCCCGGCATTGGATAAAATATTCCCGCAGTTCCCCAAAAACATCATATTTGCCCTGATAGCTCAGCTGGATAGAGCGTCCGCCACCTAAGCGGAAGGCCGTTGGTTCGAATCCAATTCAGGGTGCCAGTCGATCAATGGAACCGAGTTTGCTCGGTTCCATTGATTTTTTGCTGACAGCAATTGTTCTGCTTTTTTAGATTTCCGCCAATGCAGATGTAAGGAGTTGTGTTCCCCCTCAAAAAAACTTGCTTGACAAGTTCGTTTTAATTGAATATAATTTAATTGAGTTAAATACAAAAGCGGTGGAGGAATAATATGAACATTTATGATTTTACGGTAAAAGCACAAGATGGCAGTGATGTTGCGCTGTCGCAATTTGCAGGGAAGGCCATTCTGGTTGTCAACACGGCGACCGGTTGTGGATTTACTCCTCAATACGAGGAATTGCAGGATATTTATGAAGAGCTCCACGAGCAGGGTCTGGAAATTCTGGATTTCCCCTGCAATCAGTTTGGCGCGCAGGCTCCCGGCGAAGACGCGGAGATTCATGATTTCTGCACCGGGCGTTATGGCATTACCTTCCCGCAGTATTCCAAGATCGATGTCAATGGCGAAAATGCCATTCCTCTGTACAAGTGGCTGACAGCCAACACCAGATTTGAGGGCTTCAACGGTCCTGCAAAACTGATTCTGGATCCCATCGTAAAGAAAATGGATAAGGATTACAAAAATAACGGCAACATCAAGTGGAACTTTACCAAGATTCTGATTGGCCGCGACGGTGAAATCGTTGCCCGTTTTGAGCCTACGGCTGCAATGGATAAGGTAAAGGCAAAAATCAAGGAGGCCCTGTAATGTATCATTATGACTATCTTGCCCAGGGAACCTGCGCTCAGATGATTTCCATGGATCTGGACGGAGACAAGGTTTACAACGTGTCCTTCATGGGAGGCTGCAACGGTAACCTGAAAGCCATTCCTCTGCTGATCGACGGCTGGACGGTTGACCAGATCGAGGGCAAGCTGACCGGTGTCCAGTGCGGACGCCGCGGTACCAGCTGTGCAGATCAGCTGGCAAAGGCTGTGCGCAGAGCATATGAAGCAGAGCTTAACGGCGAAACCCAGAATGCTGACTAAGAATAAGGAGGAATTCATTATGAGCAAAAAACTGGTAGCATATTTTTCCGCCAGCGGCGTTTCCAAAAAGGTAGCACAGCTGCTTGCAGAAGCCGCAGGTGCAGACCTGTATGAAATCGTTCCCGAAGCCCCGTATACCGCCGCAGATCTTGACTGGACCAACAAGCAGTCCCGCAGCACATTGGAAATGCAGGATCTCAGCTGCCGTCCCGCTATTGGCAAAGATTTCCCTGATATGGCGCAGTATGATACTGTTTATATCGGCTTCCCCGTGTGGTGGGGCAGAGAACCCAGCGTGATCGATACCTTTATCGATGCAGTGGATATGTGCGGCAAGACAGTCGTTCCCTTCTGCACTTCCGGCGGAAACGACGTAGACGGCGCTGTCAGCCGCATCACAGAGTTAACAGCCGGCAAGGCAAATGTCACCTCCGGCAAACGCATTCCTGCAGACGCTGCTCCGGCAGATATCAGCAGCTGGCTCAACAACTAAAAAATAAACAACGGCAGAATGATTCTGCCGTTGTTTATACATGAGGATGGAAGAATAATGGACAAAAAATATGAAGCTCTGCGGCTGCAGAACCAGCTGTGTTTTCCGCTCTATGCAGCAGCCCGGGAGATCGTGAAGAAGTATACGCCGAGTCTTGAAGAGCTGAATCTGACCTATACGCAGTACATCACCATGATGGTTCTGTGGGAAGAGCGGGAGATCAGTGTAAAGGCGTTGGGAGAAAAGCTGTTTCTGGACTCCGGCACTATGACGCCGGTGCTGAAAGCGCTGGAAAAGAAGGGCTTTGTCTCCCGCGCCCGGTCAAAAGAGGATGAACGAGTGCTGATCGTTACTGTCACGCAGGAAGGTATGCTGCTCCGGGAACAGGCTCTGGCAATTCCTGCTTCAATCGGCAGCTGTATCAATATCGAGCCGGAAGAAGCAGCTACGCTCTATCATATTTTATATAAGCTTTTAGGGAGGAATCCACAATGACGGAAATGGAAGCCATTCGTAAGCGGCACTCTGTCCGCTCCTATCGGAATCAGAAAATCGAAGCCGAAAAAATCGCACAACTGAACGAACAGATCGCCCGGTGTAATCAGGAGGGCAACCTGAACCTGCAGCTGATTGAAGACGCTGGCAGCACCTTTAATCGCATGCTGAACAGAATTATGGGCTTGGGCAGTGCCCCCAGCGTGATTGCCTGCGTCGGGCCGGACGATGCTACGCTGGATGAGCGCATTGGCTACTACGGCCAGAAGATCGTTCTTTTTGCACAGATGCTGGGGCTGAACACCTGCTGGGCAGGCACATTCAGCGAAAAGAATGTTAAGGCAGCGCGCACGCCCGGCGACAGGCTGCCCATTGTCATTGCCATCGGCTATGGTGTCAACGGCGGCAGAACCCGCAAATCCAAGACCGCTGCCGATGTAGTAACCGGAACCATGGAGGGCAAGCCCGAATGGTTCCGCAAGGGCGTGGAGGCAGCGCTCCTGGCCCCCACTGCGGTCAACCAGCAGAAGTTTGAAATTGCGCTGAAGGATGATGACACCGTGGAAATTATCGACAAGGGCGGCATCCTGAGCAAAATTGACAAGGGCATCGTAACCTACAATTTTGAGGTTGGCGCCAGACGGTAAGCTGTATAGATCATTTATTCGCATCAATACGTATCTCGAAATGAGGCCAAAAGTATCACTTTTTATTGGCTTACTTGAAAGCGAAAAGCGGAAAGTCCGATTCATTTTTTCGTTGCCAAAAGGCGCACATAAAAGCGCTTGATATTCCTGCAATCGAGGTACTTCAAGTGAAAAAGGAACCATCGTCTTTATCAGCAAAGCAAAATTTTAGCTAATTTTCTGCTATTCAAGCTGCTTTTATGAGATGCTGACTACAATACATTGTCTTGATCAGAGTCCCAGACAAAAGAAACCGAAAGCCCTTGTAAATTGAGGGTTTTCGGCTTCTTTCTACTTCTTATTTCAACTGCGCCCTTAATTCCTGAAAACTCTCCAATGCACTTTGAAGATTTTCAATGATATCATCTGCCAAAACATCTGGGGACGACAGGTTATCAAGGTCAGCGAGAGACTTATCTTTGATCCAGAAGATATTCAGACTGGTCTTGTCCCGCGCAAGGATATCCGTCACATCGAATTTGCGCCAGCGCCCTTCCGGGTTGACCTCACTCCATGTCTCTGTGCGCTCATAGCGGTTCTCGGGATGGTAGGAAGTGATGAAATCCTGTAAATCGGCATATCTCATTGGATTTTGTTTCAGCGTGAAATGAATGTTCGTGCGAAAATCGTATATCCATACGGTCTTTGTCTGCATTTCTGCACTGGCAGGACGCTTGTCGAAAAAGATGACATTTGCCTTTACACCCGGCCTATAGAAGATGCCGGTCGGCAGACGAAGAATTGTATGAAGATCGGTGGTTTGCAGCAGTTTCTTTCGGATGACTTCACCTGCACCGCCTTCAAAGAGGACATTATCAGGCACAACCACGGCGGCCTTGCCGGTAGCTTTCAAAATCGTATTGATGTGCTGCACAAAATTCAGCTGCTTATTACTGCTGGTCGTCCAAAAATCCTGACGGTTATAGATAAGGTCTTCTTCCTCCTGTTCGCCTTCTTCATTGGTAAAGGTGAGGGAGGATTTTTTGCCGAACGGTGGATTTGTCAAGACATAGTCCACACGGTAACCGGGGTCTGTGAGAAGTGAATCACCATAAGCTACCGGAATATTCCCATAAATGTCACCAATATTGTGCAGATACAGATTCATCAAGCATAGCTTTCGGGTTACCGCAACATTTTCTCCCCCGTAGAAGGTTTCGTTCTTGAGAAATTCCTTCTGCTCACGGTCAAGAGAATAATTCTCCGGATTGGCAAGGAACGACTGCGCCGCAAGGAAAAAACCTCCGCTTCCGCAACAGGGGTCTGCAATGGTTTTCATCGGCTCTGGGCGCACACAAGCAACCATAGCCTGAATCAGCGGGCGGGGTGTGAAATACTGTCCTGCACCGGATTTTACGTCTTCTGCGTTCTTCTGGAGCAGTCCTTCGTAAATTTCACCCTTAACATCCGAGGACATGGACACCCATTTTTCCCGGTCGATCATCTGCACGATGCGGTACAGAATGGCGGCATTACTGACCTTGTTGATAGCACCCTTGAAGATTTGACCGAGTATGCCGCCCTGCTCACCGAGTTTTTCAAGAATATCTTTATATTTGCCTTCCAGTTCCGCACCAGTCAGCGTATTCATATCCGTCCAGCCGTAGCCTTCCGGGATACTGGTCTGCTTCTTGTATGGCGGCTTAGAATATTCATCCGACATTTTGAGGAAAATCAGATATGTAAGTTGTTCCAGATAATCGCCGTAGGAAACGCCATCGTCACGGAGCGGGCCGCACATTCCCCAGACTTTGGATATGATCGTTGATGATTGTTCAGACATAATTATCCCTCACTTGTTTCCAATTCTAAATAAAATCTATTGGGGAACATAGAAAATCGGCGGTTGTATTCCTCAAAATGTTGACTCGCCTTCATTTTTTCTGCTTCTTTATAATGTTCAGCAACATCTAGAGAATATTTTATTGCGTCTCCGACTTTCCTCTTTAACCAAAGATATTTCTCTCTCAACCCACTTTCGATACCCTGATTTAGGTGTAAATTGCATATGGCCTGCAGCCTATCGAAATATTGAATTAAGTCTTCGGTAGTCCAATATACCACTCTTAAATAGTCAGCGTAATAAAGAGCATCCTCATCTTCTTGATATGAACGCATAATTCCTTCCATATCAACAAACATATATTTTGTGTTATTCAATCCAACAGATAAGGTGTCTCCGGTAAATACGATACGCGGATATTTTGCTAGGTTACTTTCCAACAGATATGCCTGAGTTAGTCCTTCTCCGTACACAATATCATTTTCGTAGAATAGTCCTCCTACTGCAATTCCGCCGCGTAAAAGAATTGGGCTTTCTCTATTTGCAAGAGAAGCTTGTAATTGATTACAAATGTGAATAAGCGCGGCAAAAGCGTCATCAATATCAGATTCAATATAAAGAATAACGCTATCAGAAAGGATTGAGTAATGTATGTAATCAAAGGCCTGTATGTCCACTCCATTTTCGTTTAGTTTCCCATGAGTTTTTGTACGGAGAACATCAAAAATTGAGTATATTTCATTGCATGAAGCATTTCCTAATAAAGCCTTGAACCCTAAGATATCCAGAAAAGCAACATAGTGTTCTTTATACTCCGGCATATTATTGCCTCCCTTCAAAGGCATCTTTCAAAATACTCTGTCGCATAGCATCCGCTTGTTGTAGCGCGGAATTGACGGTTTGCTCAATGCTATCACAGACAGACATTTTTGAATCAATGTCCGCAACTACACGCAAGGATTTTTCATTTGAAACGATAGGCACTGGAGTATCTCTGATATCGTCCAAGCCTAAACCAAGTTTTCCGCCACCGCGTTTATTTTTTAACAAATCTTTCTGTCCATAGTCGCTCTTTAAGTACCATGCCATAAATTCCCCTTGAAGTGGATTATCAAAACGAATCATAGCAATGTGCTGATTTATATATGCTTCCTGTATGTTTTCAGGAACTAACGCAATGCTCCCTAAATCAGCGGTAATCGAAACCAAAACATCATTACCTATTAGCCGACTTCTCATTCCTTCAGCTTTTTCGGGCAGTGCAACATATTGAATGCTGTCATTTTTTAGTTCAATTCGATCTCGTGTCAAATCGGTAATTCGGATAAAGCGAGCTCCTTTGTCAGAGTAATATTGTGCCCAGCCGCGCGAACCGCTTGTTACAAATTTGCTTATGCTCCGAATTGGTTTTTTCTCAGTAAAGCCCGAAAACGCCTCTTTCAGCACCGCCTGACGATACACCGCAAGCTGTGTCTTTGTCTTTTTTAACGTTTCTACGCCGGCATCCAACTGCGAGAATAATTCCTCGATACGGCTGACGATGCGCTCTTGCTCAGGGATTGGCGGTATGGTGACTTTGATTTTAGAATACTGCTGAATCCAATAACGCTTATGTGTACTATGGTCGAACTGAATCACCTGCATCCGATAATAGATATACTTTGGTAAAACAAGTTCTGTATTTGGTATCAGAATCTTCATTGCAGAAGATTTTACTTTAAATGGGAAGTTAACATACTGGCTTGCCGTAGTGAAATCATCAAAAATTACTACGGGTAGATTGGTGAATATCCCCGTTTCTTCGTTTGTATATCCAAGAATAAACGATTTTCCGGCTGTCAACACGGGAGTCTTGTAATCATCGTTATAATCTGTGGATTCCACAATATATGCCGTGGGCTGCTTATATATCAAGAGGTCACCCAATTCATATTCTTTGTATTCCAAAATCGGTTACCTCCTTACGCAACAAGTTCAATGTTCATCTCATTGAGTACATTTTCGTAATCATCACCGAAAACATCATAGAATCTGCCCAGACCGCCTTTTCTGTCAAATGGACTGAGGTCGAGGTCTTCCGGCTCAATGCTGAGAGAAACGGCGATATGATCTTTGATCAGACGCAGCCATTCCATTTGTTCCTCGGTAAAATGGACATTACCGGCATTCCGGCGGAGCGTCCATTGCATGAAGTTATAATTCACCTTATCTGCAAATGGGGAAAGATTGTCGGTGTATCCCATCTCAAAACGGATAATGGAAATCAGGTCTGTCAGCTGTGCCAAAGTACCGCGCTTCACCTTTTCCGGCTTCTTGATGGCGAAGCAGTCCCATAGGCGCTCTACAGTGATATTTTGTGCTTTCAGCTTTTTATACAGTGCCTTTAGCTGTGTGATGGCCATCGGTCTGTCTTTATATCGCTGGTCATAAATGATACGAAGAGCAAGAATTTCGTCCCTGTTTTCCTCAATAAACTCACGAAAGGTCTTTAGAATCCTATCCGCATTGGCTTGCTGATCAGTATCGTATCCGGTAAAAATAACCGAATCAAGATTTACAGAGTCTATGACCTGCTCATGACTCCGACGGACATTCTCTATAAAGTTGCGGACATCCGGATTATAAAACGGCTGGACAGCCTCTTTAATGAGGTCTTTTTTCACCTCATCCATGCGCTGCTGTTCTTCCTCTGTCGGCTCGTATTCATCGGAAAGGTCAACACCTGCCCTCTGGGAAATAACGTCAAGGTCAAAAGCATCCAGAAGATTCTGGGCAAGATTTCCAGCACTTGTACCGACTGTGTTACTGAATTCCGCACGTTCCCTTGGGGTCATCTGACTGTTGAGACGAATAACACGATTTGCAAGAGATGTGAGGGTGTCCTCGTCCTTTGCACCCATTGCCACATTGAGCATCAGTTCTCTCATGCTCACAGACGGTTTCCGCACAAGGGTACGGGTTTCCGTCTTTTTGGATCTCGTGACACCAACAGCATCTACGATAACGAAATGGTCTTTGTTTTCTGTAGCGGAAGGGGTAACCTTCTGAAGGTCATCCTTGCCAAGAGTACGGGTGCCACGGCCTTTCATTTGCTCAACATAGTTCTTGCTGCGGACATCGCGCATGAAAATCAGGCATTCGATAGGCTTAACGTCAGTGCCAGTAGCAATCATATCAACGGTGACAGCAACACGAGGATAGTAGTCATTGCGAAATGCACTGAGGACAGTTTCCGGTCGGTCAGCCTGACAGGTAATTTTCTGGCAAAAATCATTACCTTCACCGAACTCCTCACGGACGATCTGAATAATATCGTCCGCGTGGCTGTCCGTCTTTGCAAAAATCAGCGTCTTAGGCACTTCGCGGCGATGCGGGAATAGCTGTGTTGGGAGATTCTCTTTGAAGGTGCGAATCACTGTACGTATCTGACTTGGATTGACCACATCCCGATCCAGCTTTGCGGAATCGTAATCTATATCTTCATCCATCTGCTTCCAGCGTTTTGCCCGGGTTAAGCGGTCACGGTACTCGATCTGCTGCTTCATGATATGAGCGCCGTTCCTTGTAACATTGGTTTCGATGAGGAAAATATCCTCGCCGACATTTACGCCGTCAATGATAGCCTGCTCTCTGGAATATTCGCTGACCACATTCTGATTGAAAAAGGCAAATGTGCGCTTGTCCGGCGTGGCGGTCAGTCCAATGATAAAAGCATCGAAATACGCAAGCACCTGATTCCAGACATTATAAATTGACCGATGGCATTCATCAACTATGATGCAGTCAAAGAATTCCGGTGGATATTTTTCGTTATATACGACCTCTTTTTCCGTCTGTGTGTTCGCTCCGCTCTGCTCAAAAAGTGATTCTTCTTCGGCAGACTCGTCCATTTCCTCCCCTTTGAGAATAGAGTACATTCTCTGAATGGTACTGATACAAATCTGTACGTCATTCGGTATGTAAGAATTTTTCAAACGGCGCACACCATACAGCTCCGAAAAAGAACGGTTATCATCATTTGGCTTATAGGCAAGAAACTCTCTTTCTGCCTGTTCTCCCAGAGATTTGGTATCCACAAGGAAGAGAATACGGTTCATCTTGCCATATTTCAGAAGACGATATGCAGCAGTAATCGCCGTGAAAGTCTTTCCTGCACCGGTAGCCATTTGCACAAGTGCTTTTGGTCGATTATCCGCGAAGGAATTGTCCAAATTCCGAATAGCCGTAATCTGGCATTTGCGAAATCCCGTTGTGTCAAATTGGGGGAACTGCTTCATATGATTGCGAATAGTATCATCCTTTGCAAGCAGAGCAAGCAGCGTTTCCGGGCGGTGGAATGAAAAAACGCGCCGGGAACGATATTTCTTATCCGCATAATCGGTAAAACGGGTAAGCTGACCAGTGGCTTCATATGCAAAACGAATATTATAATCCGTAGTAATATATTTGAAATTACTATTCGCATAGCGCCCAGACTGTCCTTCTGCAGCCGTAATATTTTCGCCGAAATCATCTTTCTTTGCTTCGACAACTCCGACAGCTTTTCCATCAACAAAAAGGGCATAGTCAACCGGCCCGGTGCTGGTAGGATATTCCCTAACCGCTACACCAAGTGATACCATAGGATTAACATTCCGCAAGTCCTGCAATACCCAACCGGATTGTAACAGTCTTGCATCAATAAGCTGTCTCGCTTTTTCTTCTGGAGTCATTTTTATCACCACATATTTTTCGTTCTGAATAGACTATATCAATGTTTTTAGATACTCATCCAAACGCTTATTGACATATCCCGCAACAAGATCAATCATAGCTTCCACATTTCCGTCCCGATAGTAGGCATCGAAAGCATCATAATATTTTTTGCGATCCGTAAACTTCACGTTGATAGGTGGAAAGCCACTGCGGATCAGGTCGAGATTCATGATCAGTCTGCCTGTTCTGCCGTTGCCGTCAATGAAGGGGTGAATCCCCTCGAATTCAAGGTGGAAGCGGGCAATGCGTTCAAGCACATTCATGGCTGTTTTTCGTTCTTCGTTTACTGCCAGCAGCTCGGTGATTTTCGGCTCGATGAGATACGGCTGCACCGGCTCCGTGTACGCACCCATGATACGCACCGGGATTTTGCGGAACACGCCTTTGTCCTCCGGCTGATTCATGAGCACAAGGGCATGAATGTTCTTGATGACAAATTCGCTGACCGGAACATCCTGCTTGGCAATATCCTGAATATACACAAATGCGTCCCTGTGACCAACCGCCTCCAAATGGTCTTTCAGGGGCTTCTGATCAATCGTCATGCCCTCCAGCACCATGGCGGTCTCTTTGAGCGTCAGGGTGTTTCCCTCAATCGCATTGGAGTTATAGGTAAACTCGATCAGAAATTCTTCTTGCAGGCGCTTTACCTCGCCGGGGGTAAGGGGACGCATTTCATTCAGGCGTTCACGCTTCTGCTCAATTTCGGCAAGGGTACCGGTACGTGTCAATCTGCCGTCCAACGGCTTCTGCGCATTCTCCGGGAGCATGTACAGATTCCCTTTGCGAATCACGCCCGGAATTTTTCCTTCTGCGCACAGGACGCGCACACGTCGGGTGGAGATCCCCCACTTTTCCGCAGCTTTTGATACCTTTATATATTCCATTTGAGATTCCTCCCAAGTAGTTTTCGTAATTATTGTAACACAAATTCGGAACAATATCAAGCGTTTATGATTAGAATACGCACGGTTTTATTCCGAATTTAAAATCTATGCGTTGTTTTCATTCCTGTTTTAGTTAATTATCACAGCCATAGAACCTATACCTCTGCGCCGGTCGAAGGATCGCTTTTACGCATGAAACAGAAGCCGCACATTCTACCCACACATTCAAGCGCCTTGCGATTTTCGGACGATTATGCTATGATATTACTATACAATATATGATAAACGAGGTAATCCACATGAAATTCCGTAATCGCATCGTTGCCCTTCTCCTGCTTCTGTCCATCGTATTTTCCCTGTCCGCCTGCCAGAAGGCTGCACCCGCCGATCCGTCGATCACGCTGGCAGATCAGGCCGGACGAACCGTACAGCTTGAAAAAGAGGCCGAAAAGGTCGTCAGCTGCTATTATGTATCGACCTATGCCATGCTTTCTCTGGGACTGAAGGAGGCGCTGGTCGGCATTGAAAAGAAAGCCGAAACAAGACCGATTTACAAAATGGTCGATCCTGCCATCATCGACCTGCCCGCTGTAGGAACGATGAAGGAAATCAACATTGAAAAAATCGCTTCCCTGTCCCCTGACCTTGTGATCCTCCCGAAAAAGCAGCTGGAGTCCGCAGCCGCTCTGGAAGAGCTCGGGATTCCGGCTATTGTGGTCAATCCTGAAACGGACGCCGATCTGCGCGAGATGCTGACGCTCATCGGTACGGCCTGCGGTGCCGAAAAAAAGGCAAATGACCTGATCTCTTATTATGACAAAAAGCTGAGCAGCTTTGCTCCGGAAGGCGAAACGCCCTCTGTGCTTTGCTGCGGCAACGGCTCCTATCTGGAGGCAGCGCCCTCCGGCATGTACCAGAATGATCTGATCGCGCTTGCAGGCGGCAAGAATGCATTTGCCGAATCCGAGGAGACCTACTGGGAAGAAATCTCCTATGAAACCATCCTGAAGCTCGATCCCGACTATATCGTCATTCCGGCAGGCGCAACCTATACCGCCGAGGATATGGCCTCCGACAGTGTTCTTGCTGACCTTCGCGCCGTGAAGGAAAACCACATTGTAACCGTCCCCGGCACCTTTGAAGAGTGGGATTCTCCGATTCCCTCCGCCGTGCTCGGCATTCTGTGGCTGCGCGCCGTGCTTCATCCCTCTGATTATACGCCTGAAACTTTCCGAAAGGATACGGCAGATTTCTATGAGACCTTCTATGGATTCACCCCGGATGCCGAGGCGCTCGCTTCCCTCGGCTGAGCGTATCGTTGTTATCTTCCTCTGCCTGCTGCTTGGACTGTCCCTTCTGTCTGTCTGCTTTGGCAGCTATCCGCTCCGGCTCTTTGCTTACGGCACATGGGATGCAGCAGACAGAAATATTTTCTTCGGCCTGCGGCTTCCGCGTGTACTGGCCGGAATCTTAGCCGGCGGGGTACTCGGGGTAACCGGTGCCATCTGCCAAACCGTCTTCTGTAATCCGCTGGCCTCACCCGATATCACGGGCGTTGCATCCGGTGCATCCTTCGGTGCTGCCGCGGCAATTCTTCTCGGCTGCGCAGGCTTTGTGCGGATCGGGCTTGCCTTTATCGGCGGACTGGGCGCACTGCTCCTTCTGCTGCTGCTTGTGCGGCTGTCCGGCTCTGCGGGCGCGGAACAGAAAAGCCGCTATCTGCTTGCAGGCATTCTGGTCTCCTCTGCCGCCGATGCAGGTCTCATGATCCTGAAAACCGCTGCGGACCCGGAACGGGAGCTTGCCGCGATTGAGTTCTGGACGATGGGCAGCTTTGCCGCCCTGACCGCGCAGAAATTCATTCTGATGGCGCTCTCCTCTGTTCCTCCGCTGATTTTACTCTTCCTCTTTTCCCGGCAGGCGCTGATCCTGTCACGCGGGCGGGAGGAAGCGCGCGCCGTGGGCGTTTCCCCGGCGCTATGGCAGTCCATTCTGCTGTTCCTGACGACCTGGGCCGTAGCCGGGGTGGTCTCCACCGTCGGCGTGATTGGCTTCATCGGCCTGATCGTGCCGCACATGGCCTTAGCCATCGGCAGAAAACGCAGCGGAGGCTTTCTTCCGCTTTGCTTCCTGATCGGCGCCATTCTGACGGTCATATCCGATCTTCTTGCCAGAACCGTGGTTTCCGGCTCTGAGCTGCCCGTGAGCATTTTCAGCGTGGGCTTTGCCGTCATCTGGTTTGCCTGCCTGTTTTGCACCGGAAAAGTGACCGAGGAGGCCTGACGATGCTGCATGTGAAAGAGCTTACCGCCGGATACGGCGGCGATACCGTCATCCGGGACATCAGCTTCCGCCTTGATCAAGGCATCACCGTTCTCCTCGGGCAAAACGGCTGCGGCAAGACAACCCTACTGCGTGCCATTTCCGGTGCCATCCGTCCGGAGGCCGGGCAGGTCACACTGGACGGCGAAAACCTTCTTCAGCTTTCCGTGAAGCAGCGCTCACGCCGATTGGCACAGGTGTCCGGCACGCATCAGACCCTTGCCGGAATTACCGGGATGGATCTTGCGGAAATGGCGCTCTATCCGGCGCACGGCCTGTTTTACCATCCCGGCGAAGAGGAAAAAGAACAAATTATAAAAACAGCAAAGGCCATGGAAGCCGAAACGCTTTTGCAGCGGCCTTTGGAAAAAATGAGCGCCGGTGAACGGCAGCTGGTCGAGCTGACCGCCGCCCTGTGTCAGCGCACGCCCCTGCTTCTGCTTGATGAGCCGACCTCCGCGCTCGATTATAACCGTACTCACGACTTTTTCACAAAGGCAAAGATGCTTGCCGAGAAAAAGATTCTTCTGGCAACCCTGCATGACCCGGGGCTTGCCCTGTGCTATGCCGACCGTATTCTGCTTCTGAAGGACGGCAGGCTCATCGGCGCGTTTTCTCCGCAGAAAACCAATGCCGAAGAAGCAGAAGCCATGCTTCGCCGCATATATCCGCAAATACAAGTGATCCAAACCGTCGGCGGACTGACCGTCCTCTATCCTACACAAAACCATGCACCCGGAAAGGAATGCCTATGAGATTTCACCATTTGATTCAGCCCGAAACAGCAGAAGAAGCACTGGAATGGGCAAAAAAGCCCAACGCGGTCATTCTCGGCGGTGCAATGTGGCTGCACCTGCAAAACCGAACGGTAGAACATGCTGTGGATTTGTCGCGCCTCGGCCTTGACAAGATCGAGGAAACCGAAGACGGCATTCGCATCGGTGCCTATGTGACACTCCGACAGTTGGAGACAAGTCCTCTTTTCACGAAGTATTCCTGCGGGGCAAACAACACCGCCCTCTCTCCGATTGTCGGCGTGCAATTCCGCAACACCGCAACCGTCGGCGGCAGCGTGTTCGGGCGCTTCGGATTTTCCGATGTAACTACGCTGTTCTCCGCGCTCGGCGCTTCGGTCTGTCTGGCAGGGGCAGGAACCATCCCAATGGAGCAGTTTGTCCGGGACGGTGCACCGCGTGATGTGCTGACGCATATTCTTCTTCCGAAGGAAGCCCCCGACGGTGCTGTCGCGCAATCGCAGCGAAATACCGCTACGGACTTCCCCGTGCTCACGACAGCAGTCTGCCGCAGAGGGGAAAAGGTGCGCGTATCGCTCTCCCCTGCGCCGCTTCGCTGCCATAGTGCGGATTTCTCTATAGAAGAGCTGCCCCGGATTCCTGACAAGATCGCGGACAGCATCGCCTTCCGCGCCGACCGCGCCGCTTCGGCGGAATACCGCAAACATCTGTGCCGCGTTTTACTCAAGCGCGCACTCGCATCCATGGGAGGGTCTGAGGATGGAACTGAAATTTAAACTGAATCATCGACCCACAACGATCCTATGCGCCCCGGATACCCCTCTGATCGAGCTTCTTCGGGAGCTTGGCATGAAGAGCGTCAAATGCGGGTGCGAAAATACGGTCTGCGGCCTGTGCACGGTACTGATGGACGGAACGCCCGTCCTGTCCTGTTCGATTCCTGCTGCGCGCGTGGCCGATAAAGAAATCATGACCCTGGAGGGTCTGCGGGATGAGGCGGAGGCCTTCGTCGGCTTCATCGCCGATCAAGGCGCAGATCAATGCGGTTTCTGTAATCCCGGCTATGTGATGAACACCATCGCGCTGCTCAGAGAGCATCCCGATCCCACGGATGGTGAGATTCGCGCCTATCTGGCGGGCAATCTCTGCCGCTGCTCCGGCTATGAGGCACAGCTGCGGGGCATCCGCGCTTTCCTTGATGCAAAAAAGGAGGCGCAGCAGTCATGATGGAAAAAACGAAATGCGGTGTCGGTTCCGCTGTCAGAAAAATTGACGCGATGCAGCTTTTGACCGGCCAGCCTGTATATATGGACGATCTGCCCGAGCCGACCGGCTGCCTGTGCGTGAAGCTGCTGCGAAGCCCGCACGCGAATGCGATCATTTCCGAAATAGACATAGCAAAGGCACTGGAAATTCCGGGCGTAGCAGCCGTATACACCTGGCAGGATGTTGGCAGCGAGCGCTTTACGGAAGCCGGACAAACCTATCCCGAAACCTCACCCCATGACCGCCTGATTCTCGATCGCCATGTGCGTCATGTCGGCGATCCCGTTGCCATCATTGCCGCGGAAAATGAGGAAATTGCAGAAAAGGCACGCAATGCCATCAGCGTTACCTATGAGGTTCTCCCTGCCGTTCTCGACTTCCACACCGCCAAGGATCATGAGGTCATTGTGCATCCTGAGGATGACTGGCATGCCCTGTGCGATTTTGTCGGCGGTGACCCGAAGCGAAATCTGTGCGCCTCAGGGCTGGAAGGTGACGGCGACGTGGAAGCTGTGCTGCGCTCCTGCGATCTGGTGATCACGCACCCCTATCATGTGAAAGCGGTCAATCAGGTGCCGTTTGAGACCTTCCGCACCGTCACAAATATGGATGCCTATGGACGTCTGCACGTTGTGTCCTCGACACAGATCGTATTCCATGTGCGCAGAATCCTTGCCCATGCGCTTGGCATCCCGAAATCTAAGATTTGTGTAGAAAAACCCCGCATCGGCGGCGGCTTTGGTGCAAAGCAGACCGCCGTTTCCGAGGTTTATCCCGCTTTTGTCACACTGAAAACCGGCAGACCCGCCAAGCTGATCTATACAAGAAAAGAATCCTTAGAGGCAGGTTCGCCGCGCCACGAAATGGAAATCAACGTGCGACTCGGCGCAATGAAGGATGGAACGATACGCGCCATCGACCTCTATTCCCTCTCCAACACCGGCGCTTACGGCGAACACGGCTGGGCAACTGTCGGCCTCACAGCGCATAAATCCATCCCGCTCTATACCTCCTCTGTAGAAGCCTTCCGCTTCCGCTACGATGTTGTCTATACCAACGTGCAGTCCTCCGGCGCATACCGCGGCTTCGGCGCAACGCAGGGCATCTTTGCCGTGGAAAGCGCCGTCAACGAGCTTGCTTCCCTCCTGCAAATGGACCCGCTGGACATTCGCCTGAAAAACTGCGTCCGCGAAGGTGCTGTCATGCCAGCCTATTATAACGAGACGGCCTCCTCCTGCAATCTGGACGGCTGCCTCAAGACCTGCGCCGAAAAATTCGGCTGGGCAGAAAAATACCCGGTTCGGGTCATGCCGGATGGCAAGATCCGCTCTGCCGGCATGGCAATGGCGATGCAGGGCTCCGGCATTTCGGGAATCGACGTAGGCTCTGCCACCGTCCGTCTCGATGACGGCGGCTGCTATACCCTCCTGATCGGCGCTGCCGACATGGGTACCGGCTGCGACACCATTCTGGCGCAGATGCTGAGCGACTGCATGGAATCCCCCCTGGAAAACATTGCCGTCTTAGGTGCCAACACCGACTGCTCCCCCTATGACTCCGGCTCCTATGCCTCCTCCACGACCTTTGTGACAGGCAAAGCCGTTGTGCTGGCAGCAGAAGAACTGAAAGAAAAAATGTGCCGGGTGGCTTCCGGCATTCTGAATGCTCCCGCCGATACGCTTATATTTGAGGGAAATGCCGTTCTGACCGCTGACCGGACAAAATCCGTGTCTGCCGCTGAGATCGCGGATGTATCCATGAACGGCAACCGCGTTCCGACAGAGGCAACTGCAACAAATTCCCATCCGACCTCTCCCCCGCCTTTTATGGTCGGTATGGCAGAAATTGAGCTTGACCCCGAAACCGGCACGGTCAGAGTGCTCGATTATCAAGCGGTCGTTGACTGCGGCACCGTGATCAATCCGGCGCTTGCCAGAGTGCAGGCAGAGGGCGGCATTGTGCAAGGCATCGGCATGACCCTGATGGAGGACATCAACTACAATGCCAGCGGAAAGCTGCTGGAAAATTCCCTCATGGTCTACCGAATTCCGACCCGCCTCGAAACCGGCAGAATTCAGGTGGACTTCGCGCCAAGCTTTGAAAAAGCGGGGCCGTTCGGCGCCAAATCCATCGGAGAAATCGTCATCAACACCCCCGCCCCGGCGATTGCCCATGCGGTATACCGCGCAACGGGAAAATGGTTCCGCACCCTTCCCATCACGCCGGAAAAAGTCGCGCTCGACCCGGGAGATAATGCAAAATGATCCATCTGTGCCTTCTGGCAGGCGGCAGCGGAAAGCGCTTCGGGAGCAACAAGCTGTTGGCCGTGCTGAACGGAAAGCCGATCTGGACGTATGGCTATGAGGTCCTGCAAGCCGCTGCACGGGAAATAGGCGCTTCGCTCCATGTCATCACCCGCTACCTCGAAATTCTTGATGTCGTTGGAGCAGACGGGGTCTATTGTCCCGAAAGCGCGCTGGGGCTTTCCTTTACCGTCCGCGCCGCATGCACCGCCTGCGCCCCCACAGCAGGTCATGACCGGCTTCTTTT
Source organism: Faecousia sp. (assembly GCA_045628065.1). Lineage (GTDB taxonomy): Bacteria > Bacillota > Clostridia > Oscillospirales > Oscillospiraceae > SVMC01. The sequence goes on along the minus strand of JAZQOW010000054.1, from coordinate 75,033 downwards.
CCTTGCAGCCGACCAGCCGATGGTCACAGCGGAAACAGTAAAAAAGCTTCTCTCCGTCCCGCTTGCCGAAAAGGAAGACGACCCCCGCCCCCTCGCCGCCTGTGCATCCCCGGACGGCAAAACGGGCGGAAATCCCGTCATTTTCTCCGGCCTGCTGACAGAAAAGCTCATGAAGCTGACCGGCGATCAGGGCGGCAAATCCGTCCTGCGCTCCTGCCCGGACAGAATCGAATATGTCATCTGCCAAAGCAGGGAGCTGCATGATATTGACACACCCGGCGATTTAAACATCATATGAAATAACGAGGACAGCTCTGCGCAATTCACGCAGAGCTGTCCTATATTTTGGTTTAAGTATACAATTCCGGTTATTCTTCGAACAACGGCGTAGAGAAATATCTTTCTGCGGTATCCGGCAGAATGGTTACAACTGTTTTGCCTTCGCCAAGGATTTCAGCCAGCTTCAGTGCAGCGGCGACATTGGTGCCGCTGGAGATTCCGCACATGAGGCCTTCCAGTCTGGCAAGATCCTTTGCGCAGCGTAAAGCCTCCTCATCCGAAACAATATAAATATCTTCATATATACTCTGGTTTAAAACATCCGGCACAACGCCGTCGCCGATTCCCATCTGAATATGGGTTCCCACCGTACCGCCTGCCAGAATGGCTGCATTTTCCGGTTCTACCGCCCAGATTTTCATATTGGGATTCAGAGCTTTCAGCGTTTCGCCAATACCGGTAATCGTTCCGCCTGTACCGATGCCGGAACAGAAGCCATGGATCGGCCCTGCTACCTGCTCAAGAATTTCCAGTCCGGTATTATAGCGATGTGCCGACGGATTTGCCTCATTTTTAAACTGCTGCGGGACAAACACTCTTGCATCTTCGCGCGCCATCTGATTGGCCAATGCAACGCACTGCTCAATACAGTCGCCGATGTTTCCAGCATCATGCACCAGAATAACCTTTGCGCCATAATGCTCTACCAGGAGCTTACGCTCTTTGCTGACGGAATCCGGCATAATGATGACCGTCTGGTAGCCTCTGACTGCACCGACCAAAGCAAGCCCAATACCCTGATTTCCGCTGGTCGGCTCCACTATGATGGAATCCTTCGTTAATATGCCTTCCTTTTCCGCCTTCATTATCATACTGTAGGCAGTTCTCGTCTTGATCGAGCCGCCGACATTCAGGCCCTCAAACTTTACCAGAACTCTCGCCATGCCGGGCTTTACCATTCTATTTAGCTGTATGATTGGCGTTTTTCCGATAGCATCAAGTATATTATTATAAATCATATAATTTGTCCTTTCCACAGGTCAGCGCTGAAAGAGTGCAAGGAAGATCGTTATTCCCGGGCAATCGCACTTCTCGAATATGCCGGATTATCATATACTATATTAATTCATATGTCAAGGAATTCCTGATTGCTCCCTCATTCTTTCATAACAAAAAAATGACAGAACGGATGGCTATTTGGAGCCAGCCAATAGCGTTGCTCCTTTCCGAAAGGTCTATTTTGTCCTTTCACCTATTAGACGTGGGTAAGCCTGAAAACCTCTCAGTGTTCTATGAAAAAAGCCCCTGAAGCACAGCGATCAGGGGCAAATTGCTACGGTATGCGATTGCAGCGGACAGCAACGCGGTATTGCCCGCCCACGGTACAGGAAAAGAGTGTCAGATCAAAGCTGCTTTGGGTCATTTCCTCTATGGCATCTGCGCTCAGAATTTCCAGAAGCGCGACCTCATAGGAAAACACATTGCCGTCCACATCCGTAAAGGTGACGTGCGCTCCCTCTTTTACAGAGCGCAGCGTTGAAAAATGGCCGGAATAATTATGCCCGGCAATGACCATGTTATCACAATAGGCAGAGCCGTAATAGCGGCAGGGCGCGACATTTAGTGCGCCGTAGCTGCACTTCGATACGATCGGCAGCTCAAGCTCCAGAGTAGGAATCGACAGATAGCCGATATACTCCAGCCCGTCAATGGTCTGCGTTGGCATTTCCATGGAGGGGTCAAGAATATAATCTGGGATGTCCATTTCCTCTGCCAATCGTAAGGCATCCTCTTCATCCAAAGTAGGGTTTGTGCTGACCATCTGGCGCTGGGATACCTTCGGGATGATCGTTTGCAGCTTCTCCATAACCTGCTGGGACTGCATGGAGGCGCGATAATCCATAAGGATATTTCTTCCTGACCAAAAAAGGGCTGCGGCAATGAGCAGCAGCCCCATAAGGATCATAACATTACTTTTTTTCTTCATGAGCGCTATCCTTTCGCCACAGGAGTCCCGCGGCAAGGCACAGAAGACCAAGCACAGCAAAGATGAGAACCGGCCACCAGTTCAGACCCGTTTTGGGAAGCTCATGATCCGAAGGGGGATTGGGCTTCGGCGGATTGGGGCCTGGCGGCATAATGTTGATCGAGGTATTGGTCAGCAAGAAGGTGATTCCCTGCTGCTCAATGGCAGCGGTATAGCCTACAAGTTCTTCTTCCACAACAGTATAATCGTGGTTGTCGGGGAGCTTCTCCCATGTGTAGCGCCAGTTGTTGGAATCGGAAAGCTTGACGGTGTCATAAAGCTTCCCGTCGCAATACAGCTGGACGGTAATTTCATTGGGGCGCTCGTCCTCATAGCCGGTGTCCTTCCAGATTTTCAGGACCTTGCGGGTGATCGTGCCCTCCTCCTGCGGCTTGGCCGAGAGCTTGGGATGAACCTTCAGGTCATAAATCGCTTCCCCGGTCTCGGAATCCGCTCTGGGGAGCAGGACAAAGAAGGGCGCAGAGGAATAGTACATCCCGTTCACCGCAGCGCCTTCTCCTGCCACCAGATACAGACCGGCGGACAGGCCGTCAAAGTTCAGGACGCCATTGGCATCCGATTGACCGGAAGCATCCGGTGCAATCCCCTGTGCGAGCACATAGCTCTTCACGGTGAGCGCCAGCGCATTCCAGCTATCCACATCCATGGTTTTCAAATCCACAGGGAATGCGGCAAAATCCGCATCCATGGTGATCTTGCTGCCGGAAACATCGGCAGCATGGTAGAGAGAAAACGGGAGCGAAGGAACAGGTGCCTCAGAAAAAACGCATTCAATTGTCACTGTGCCGACATCCTGCGATTCCGCTGCATAGACCCCGGCGCATAGAGCCAGCGCAAGCAGCAGCACAAAAGCCAGTCGGCAAATGAGCTTGATTCTATTCATTGAGATTCCCTCATGCTATTATTCTTTTTTGCGTCGTCTGCCGTCAAACAGGACGATCAGCAGCAGAACCAGCAAAATCGGCAGCGCGATAAACGGCGCAATCACCAGCGATTCCACGCGCACCGCATCGGCAGTTACGGTGATTGTCCGGGCTTCCTCCTCATTGGCAACGCGATGACCGCGCACCAGAAGGCGGTGGGTATTGATGCCGTAAGGCGTGCAGGTCAGGAGGGTGCAATAGTCCTGACCTTCCTCCGGCATGATTTCTTCTACCTCATTGGGCAGAACTGTCAGAATCTGATCGACCTCATAGGTCAGAACCTCATCCAGAACCTGAATGTAAAATACATCGCCCAAATCCAGATCCGGCAAATCGGTAAAGAGTCTGGCATTCGGCAAGCCGCGGTGACCAGTCAGAACACAGTGGGTGCCGGAGCCGCCCACAGGCAAATCGCTCCATTCCAGATGACCGATGGCCACCTGAAGAACACCCTCTGAGGAGCCGTGATAAATCGGCAGCGATACATTGAGCTTTGGAATTTCCAGATAGCCCATGATCCCGGTGCCGGAGATATCCAGCTGCGCCAGATAATCCGCTTCCTGCTCCGGGCTCAGGGTAAAATCCCCGAAGCTCTGATAGGCATCGTTATACTCCTTGGCAGAGCGCAGAATCTGCGCATAGCTCTGCTCATCAAGCGCAGAGACATTGTCCTGATAGGTGCTGATCACGCGGGAAGCATAGCGGGTATTATACCAGTTGGAAAGGCTCGGATACAGCAGCAGTGCCAGCCCCAAAAGAAAAATCAGGATCAGCGCTGCGGTTGTCAATCTTCTTTTTGCCATGTAAAATCTCCCCCGGGCAATGCACCGGGAAGCGGCAGAGGGTTTGCACTGCCGCTTCTCGTTTTTCATTGCATGTCATTGCCCTTTTTCCTGCAGCGCAGGCAAGGGATGATTACTGGACGTTGCTCATCCGCTTTCTGGCAACCAGAACTACGGAGGCGCCGATGAGCATCATTGCGCCCAGGATGTAAATGAGGGTGGTGCCGCGTCCGCCGGTTTCGGGGAATACGATGCCGCCTTCGTTGATGACGGTTGCGGTCAGGGTGCCGGTAGCAACGTCACCGGCGAACAGCTCGCCGCCTTCCAGAGCGATCAGAGCGGGATTCTCAGAGAGGGTTTCATGGGTAGCAGTGACCATGAATTCCACATCGTCGATCTTGTTGTAGCCCTTAGGAGCAACCGTTTCGCGGAGCAGATATTCGCCGTCGTCAATGCCCTTCCACTCGAACTTGGAAGCAGCAGTGCCATCGATCACGCCAAGCGTTACATACTGGCCGTCAGCAGCCTTCTTCAGCAGCTCGAAGCTTGCGCCGAGCAGGGCTTCTTCTGCCTCGTTGACCTTGTTCACGACAACCTTGTAGGTGAAAACGATGACCTTGTCTTCGGGGGTCTTGCCAGTGCCGGAGCCGGACTCGTTGGGGTTATTGGAGTATTCCAGATAGACGCTGTTGGGGTTGCCCTGTGCGCCGATGACTGCATTCTGATTGAGCTTTGCAGTGTACTCTACGGTGATCACGCTATTGTCGGTGGCGCCGGCGGCCTTGACGTTATTGCAGGTGATGGTCAGGCGGTTGCCGATGGGAGCGACAGAGAAAGCATTGGTCACAACGCCGTCAATCTTGACAACGGCATCGCGGTTGTAGCTGAGGCCGGAGGACAGGGTATCGCGGAAGATGACCTTATAGGTATCATAGTCAGAGATGGTAGCCAGCTTTGCGGTGAGCAGGAAGGGAACATTGTCGCCGATGTCGTAGTCAGCGGAATCCTGCCAATCGGAAGCGTCGCCGTTGGAATCGTTGACGTCCTTGACCTTCTTTTCAACCTCGGGGACAGAAACCTTGTTGCGGATTTCGAAGTCGCCCTTGTTGGTGAGCTGGAGCAGAGCCAGGTTCTTTACGGTATTGACATCATCGCTGTCGAAGCTGGTCACGTCAACAACCAGATAGTAACCGGCTGCAAGGCCGGTGGTGCCGCCGGACTGTGCGCTCTTGTTGTTATAAGCCAGCTTAGCAAAAGCCTTGGCTTCAGCAGAATCGTCGGACCAGTCCTTGATCACGGCAGCAACATCGGCTGCGGTGGAGCAGGCATTGAATGCACCGCCGAAGGAGCCGCTCTTCAGAGCGCTGAGGAAAGCAGCGGCGTTGATGCCGGAGCCCCATTCAATGGAAGCAAGCTGTGCACTGCCTTCAGCCTGGGTGCCGGTAAAGATCTGATAGCTTGCATAGGTGTGGCCGCTGAGATCAGCGTTGGCTGCGCTGACAGAAACGGTGAATGCGAACAGCATTGCAACTGCAAGCAGCATTGCCAGATATTTTTTCATTGATTTCATAAAACTTTTTCTCCTTCCGATATAACACGATTTTTCTTAATGATACTGTATCAATCAATAGCATTCCATGTGCTATGTTTGAATGAACGGACTGCGCCGCGCACGGCGCTTTGCATGAACGACATACAGGCAGGGACACAGCAGCAGGAGGAGTCCTGCCAGCAGGATCGGCACGACGCCCGTACCGCCGGTCTCGGGGAGAACATAATGATAACGGTCATTATAGATTTCTCTCTCTTCCAGACCTGCCATGAATTTGTCTTTCATGAAATAATAGTAGACGTTGGAGTTATTCGCATTGGGCACAAGCTGCCAATTATCGAATACTTCCACATCATAATTCTGACCGCCGTCTGTGACCGAGGTGATCGGCGTGGCGATGGTTTCAGCCTCCGGATAGCTGGTGACGAAGAAGTAATACTTGTTTTCATCAGGCAGATAACCAAAGGGAGCGGCAGTCTCCTGCACATAGAACAGGCGGCCGGATCGGATGCCCGCTTCTGTGTTGAAGAAAATCACATCTCTCTCCGCGCCCGGAACATATTCCGTCTGACCGGTTTTCACAACTCTGCCGGCAGCGTTTACAATGTAGCGGACACCGTTGGCGGTTTTGGATGTGGCAAGCAGAACGCCGCTGCTGTTGAACAGGCCGAATTCCGCGCCCTCCTCGGGGTTGGCGCAGCGGATATGCGAACCGTCGTCGGCGTATTCGCTGCCATAGGCCTTGATGATGGAGATTTCGCAGCCGTAGCTGTCGCTGTCGATCTTATAGTCGAAGGTCAGGTCAACGCTCTGGTAGAGGAAGGTGTTGTTGATGCGCACGGTGTTGACAGGTGTAACATTGACATCACCGACATTGATCTTTTCGACCTGATATAGGACCTGATAAGTATAGCGTCCGGCATTGAGAATGGTGAGAACGAAGCCGTCCTCTGTCTCCCGGAGCCGATAATCGACATTTTCTATCAGCTGCTTTGTCTCATTCTCATTGGATGCTGTGACCCGCAGGCCGCCATCGAAGTAGGCGCCATCCATAGAGTCAATGATCTGGATCTCGCCATGGAGCTCCTGCAGGCTCTCATTCACCGTGAGGGTGCACTGCTTGGTGATGGGGCTGAATTGCTTATTCAGAATCGCGGGAACAGGATTCTGTACCTCTGCGTTCACTTCGCCGGAATTCTGATCTCTGGCAATGACACGGTTCGAGAGGGTCTTATTGGGATACTGCTGATAATACCGCTGTGCGTAGTTATCAACATAGGAAATGCGTACCACAGAATCCACTTCCTGTGCCCAGCAGGCGCACCAGCCGGGGAAAGCATTGGTAGGAGACGTGGTAAGGCAGGCATTGCTGTGCGCGGTGCGGTTCATCAGATGCAGCACGCCTTCACTCTCATAATATGCAACCTGTGCGTTGGGATCCTGCCAAACCTCCTCGATGGGACGCAGCGGAACAGCGCTTCGGCTGCCGATCTGAATGGTTGCGGTGAAATCCTTTCCGCGGGTCTCCGGGGCAAAGGGCGAATAGCTCAGCTCGGAGCCAATGGAGGTGCGGTCGGAAATCGTAAAGGCCTGATCCTGGAAATTGCCGTAGGCCGGGACATTCACCGTGAGCTCATAGTGATAGGCCAGCTCCTCGGGTGCCCACCGGGATTCCTTATTGACAGAAAGCGCGGTGCGCTCCAGCTCGCTGATGGTCAGGCCGCTGATGAGCACCTTGTAGACGATTTCTGTGCCGGGCTTGGGAAGAATGTAGATGGTATAATAACCGGCTGCACTCTTATCTGCCCAGAAGTAAACCGATTCGGTACTGCCGGGGTTCTCCTTCGTCAGCTCCTGCATCGGTATCATACTCTGGCGCTCACCGACATAGAGGTTATATCCGCGGGAATCCAGCGTGCAGTAGAAAATCGTGCCGTCGTAGCTGGGCAGCTCGACATGGGTGATGCTCAGGCTGTAGGATGCCTGATCGTAGAAATGATTGGGATCCAACTCTTTGTCATTCAGGCGGAAGGACAGGGAGATGTTGGCTTCCTCCTGATCCCGAATATTCTCATATTCTGCCGGAACCGGCGTGGGATCATCCGCCGATTCAGCTTCCTGCACCTCAGTCGATGCAGCATCATTTTCGCTCAGCTCTGTCTGCTCTTCAAAGCTCTCTGAAGGAGGCGGCGCGGACGGATCGAGACAGGCAGCGGTATGCCCATGCTGATGCAGGCTGCAAATCAGTACGCCGTCTTTATAGCACGATGGGCTATGCTGGTGCTCATAGTCGAAGCCGCAGTAGTAGCTAACCACAGGCTCCGGCTCGGCAGAAAGGAAGCAGCTCTCATCATGGGTGTGCTCATTCATGCCGCAAACCAGCACTGTCTGATCATCCTGCACTTCGTAGCATTCTTCCGAGTGGAGATGCTCTTCCATACCGCAGACATAACCGTCTTCCATTGTCTCAGCGTGCATCATCAGTGCATTGGTTACGCCAAAGATGACGACCGCAGCAAGAATGCAGACGATTCGGATCCAGTTTGTTCTGCGCCTTTGAATTTGGAGCAATTGAACGAAAAGATTTGATTTCTCCGGTGTCATTCACTCCCCCCTATCCTGCTCAGCTGATTCAGCGGCCATAGCCGCAGAAAGACCCTTCCCACAAGATCCTCCTTACTGATACAGCCGACAACACTGCTGCGGCTGTCGATGGAAGTTTCTCTGTGGTCGCCAAGCAAAAAATACCGCTCCTGCGGAACAATATATGGAAACTCCAGGTCGCACTCCCCTAACGCCCGCTCGGAGACATAGGGTTCGTCCAATTGGGTGCCATTGACGGACACGAAACCGTCCTCATCTATGATGACGGTATCCCCCGGAAGTGCGATGCAGCGCTTCACCAAAATCTTATTGCCCAGATAAAAGGCAACCAGCTCCCCGCGATGCATTCCATGCGTCTTGACCGAGACAACAACCTCGCCCTCGGACAGTGTCGGCGTCATGGATTCTCCGTATATCTCAAGCACGGGGAACCAAAGCATTGCGGCCAGAATGGAAAAGGCCGCGACGATGACTAATGCGAAAAAGGTACTCCAAAGCAAGCTGCGGTAGCGCGATTTGCTGCGCTCACGCTCCAGCTCATTTTTCAGCTGGGATAGTGTAGGTGCTTCAGAGGAAATATGCTTATCCATGAATTACTCCCTGCTGCTTTGTGCCCTTTTTTGGCTCGCGCCTGCGGAAACAAGCGCAAAGCCGGCAAAAAACAGCCCAACAGGCCAAATCACGCCTGTGCGGGGCAGCTCCCGTTTCTGCGGCATCTGGCCTGCTTGTCCGTCGGAGGCTTCTGCAGCTTCCGCTTCAAGCGGGTCGGAATAAATGCCGGTCACGGTGAAGTTCTGGCCGCTGACCGAAAAAACAGCGAAAATATCCTGCGGGAAATCCCCCTCCAGCACAAGCTCATCTGCGCTATAGGCGTCTTTCCAGGTATACTGCCAGCCATCGGCCGGGGTGATGGTAAATTCTGTTACGGGTTCCTCCTGATAAGAGACCGAAATCGTCAGCTCCTCAGGCAGGGCGCTCAGCGGCTCGTCAAACCAGACCATTTGCAGGCTATGGGTATTCAGCCCATCCTCCTGCGCGCTGTTGGGCAGCAGCTCCTCCGCTTCGCTCTCCGGCGATAATGGCGCGGTATTTGTTCCGGTATCCTCCCGGACGGTGGAATCATCCGTTTGATCAGGCTCCGGGGCAGGCGTAGGCTCTGCCTGTACCGGGTCGGAGGACAGCGTTGCCGCATCGGGCTCGGCTGTGATGGACGCGTCCGGCGTTTTGGGAGGCTCCCGGGTGGCAAGCTGATAAATACCTGCCCCGATCCCGACAGCCGCCAGCACACCCAGCACAGCTACCGCCACGCGGGAAAAGCGCTTTGCGCTGCGTGAACGGTTTATTTTAGAATTCAGTAAGCTGTCTAACTGCCGTGCATCCATGCATCCGTGATCTCCTGTCAGTTGTTTTCGGTTTCCTCTGCGGATTGCTGCAGATCGTTCAGCGCGTCCATGCCGGTCATGTTTTCCGTCTGCTCCTCAATTCCGGTGCCGGAAAGCTGGAAGGCGAGAGACTGCATCTCGTTGATATCCTTCTGGATGCCGCGCAGTACTTCGGTGCGCATCTCACCCAGACGGCGGATCATGCCGTCATAGCGGGCACGCTCGGCTTTATATTTTGCCTGTGCGGAAGCAACCAGCTGGTCCGTTTCGGCCCTGCGCTGCTCTGCCTCGGCATTGGCTCTGGAAATGATTTCATCGCTTTCGGTCTCGGCATCCGTGACAATCACGAGCGCCTTCTCCTGCGCTTCCTTGAGAAGCGTATCGCAGCGCTCCTGGGCTGCCTGCTCGGAAGCAGCGATCTGCGCCTTGGACTGGGCGAGGTCGCGGTTAAACTTTGCGGAGGCTGCCTGCTGCTCTTCCTCTGCCTTCTGCTGCTCGGCTTCAAAGGCCGCGCGGCGCTCAGTGATTTCCGTCTCAAATGCGGCGCGCTGGCTGCTCATATCGGCATCAAACGCGGTGCGCTGGGCTTTGAGATCATCCTCAAGGATCTGCTTTGCCTGAGAGTTGATGCTCTCGGCTTCCTGCTTAATGCGTGCAGCCTCGGCAGCAGCCTCTTCAATGATCTGCTTTCTGCGGCGGTTGGCATCAAGATAGATTTCCTCCAGCGTCTCATGCTGGAACTTGCTCTCCTTGATGTGTTCCTTCAGCTCCTTCAGCTCGGCAGCAAGAGCGTTCTTCTCAGCGGTGAGCTTCTCGACCTGGGCGGAAAGCTTGCTGTTTTCCTTTTTGAGGGTTTCCGCCTCGCCGGAACGGGTGGCGGACTCGTCTTTCAGCTGCTTTTTGAGGGCTTTATTCTCATCTTCCAGCTTGCGGTACTGCTCATTCACTTCGTCTCTGATCTTTTCTGCCTTCTGGCTTGCCTGATCCTTGAGAAGAACGATACGCTTTTCGGCAGTTGCCTGCTCATCAAGCGCCTGCTGGAGCTGAACCGCCAGCTGGTCGGAGCGCTCGGTTTCTGCCGTGTAGATTTCCGTGAAAATGGATACCAGCTCACGCATGGCCTGATAGGCGCTCTCCTGCTCGATACCGCCCATCACCGCTTTTTTAAATTTCAGCTTCTTGATGTAATTCGCAATTCGATTAAGATCGTTCTCGCGCTGTTCGTTCGTAACGTCCATCATTTTTCCTCCGTTTCCTTCATTTCCTGACGGGCTAAAATACTGTATGCAAATAAATCAGGGTGCGTTATTTATTGCGCCGGCGCATCTGGGCGAACACTTCGTCGAAGCGATGCTCCATGGATTCTCTGGCGTTGGACTGAAGGATCTCCAGATCCTCCGGTAATTGCAGCGGCGGTTCGTGATTCGTCTGAAGCTCAGGCGGAAGATCAGCCAGAAGCTCAGGCGGCAGGTCATGCAGCAAATCGGGATCGGGAATGGCCTCCTTGACGATTGCCTCCTCGGGTGGCTGCTCGGGCGGCAGCTCAGGCGGCTGCTCGGGGATGGGCTCCGGCGTCTGGGCGGATTCCTGCGGGGGCGGCAGCTGAACCTGCTCCTGCGCCTCCCGGATGATTCTTGCGGCCTCCTGCTGGGCATTGGCTAAAATCTCATCACAGCGGGAATTGAGCCGGGCCAGATTGTCCACATATTGTGTTGCAGCATTTTCAGCAGCCAGAAAAACATCGTTGAGCACCAGTGCGGCCTCGGCAATGGAGCCTGCATTCTCTATGGCAATCTCCCGATCCTGGAGTTGCTTATGCAGCCGGTCGATTTCCCCGGTCAGACGTTCATTCTCCTCCAGCTGCTCAATCAGCAGCTCGATAAGTGCGGCACGTCTGAGCTTTCTCAGCTTCTTATCTGTCATGTTGCACCTCAAAACGAGACATGGCCTTGCCGGCCGAATGGGGCAAGGATGTCACAAACATGAAAATTATGGATATAGAACGAGCAATTTTATACTCTAATACAACGTATATTCTAGCAGAATTATATATCGAATGCAAGAGAGAAAATAGACAAAAATCACGTTCTCCTGATATCACCACTTCCAAAACGTATCAGATTCCGCCGGAAGGATTTACAAAAAGAGGCCAGAAACACTTATTCCCCGTTATCTTCCGAATAATTTTGAGAAATCAGATGCTCCATCCGGCAGCCCGTGAAGCCGTAGCGGAACACCCACGCCGTGCCGGGGCTGCCAAGGAGCAGAACAACGAGCACGGCAAGCAGCAGCGCTGCCCACAGGGAAGGGATCGGAAGCTCCATTTTGCCCATAAGGCGCACAAGAAATCCATGGAGCAGAAAAATCGGGAGCGTATTTTTGCCATAAGCGGAAAGGACGGGTATTCTGCGATTTAAAAGCGGAAATACCGCAAGCAGGAGGAAGGCAATCCACGAAAGCGCAATGAGCATGAGAACCGCTCTGATATTCGCACCATAGCCGAGCTTTTCATAGGGGTAGGCGCCGTACATCATCTGCACCGTGATGCCGGGATGCCTGTACAGATACCAAACCGCCACAGCAAGGGCAAGACCGCTGAGAATGCCCGCAAGCACCCGCTTCCGGAAAGCCGGAAGCGCAGAGCGGAAGCTCTTGCAGTAAAAGCCCAGAAGAAAATAAGGGAAAAAGTTGAAAAAACGGGCGGCGCTCAGAGGATAGCCCAGATGGGGATCATAGCCCGAGAGCAGAGAAATCGCAATGCTGCAAAGCAGCAGAATTCCCGCCATCCAGAGGCGCTTCACCGCAAACAGCGGTACCAGCAGGCTGTAAGCGATCATCACGAACAGATACCACAAAATCCAATAGGGCGTGGAAATGAGGGTGAAGCTCATATCCGCCTTGAGCACATACCTCGCAAACAGAAAATACAGCAGCTGGAACAGGCAATAGGTACAGCCCAGCCGGCAGACTGTCTTTTTCGGCGCATTTTCAGAAAAATATCCGGAAATAAACAGGAAAGCCGGCATATGGAAGGAATAAATGAGCCGCAGAAGCAGCACGCGTCCGGTAAAATCCGCACTGATTTCCAGAATATGTCCCAGCACAACGAGAAGGATCAGGAAGCATTTGATGTTGTCAAAGCCATAGATGCGCTCTTTTTTCATGATTCTCCCTCCCTTCTTCACATTAATTATAGCACACCTCCGGGAATAATCAAGCGCAGCCCGCGCATACAGGAAGCTATAACAAAAAGGACCGCCCCCAGGGCAGCCCTTTTGCAATAGATTCTTTAATTAAACCTTTTCGCCGTCGATATAAACTTCCTTGCGGTTGAAGTCGGCGTCGCAGATGACGAAGTCGGCGCATTTGCCGGGGGCGATGGAGCCGATCTCATTCTCCAGACCCAGAGCGCAGGCGGGGTTGTAGCTGGCTGCGCGGACAGCCGTCTCGGGGGCGATGCCGTAGGAGATGACATTGCGCATGCAATCAAACAGGTTGGTGACAGAGCCTGCCAGCGTGCCGTCGGCCAGCGTGCAGACCTTGCCGCGCAGGAAAACCTCCTGTCCGCCGAGCTCATAGGTGCCGTCGGGCATACCGCAGCAGCGCAGAGCATCGGAGATCAGAACCATGCGTTCGCCGCCGAACATGGAGAAGGCCAGACGGATGGAGCTGGGATGGACATGGATGCCATCGCAGATCAGCTCTGCACGAACCTTGGGGTTCTCAGCAGCTGCGCCGATGACACCGGGCTTGCGGTGATGGATGGAAGGCATGGCATTGTACAGGTGGGTCAGGTGGGTGACGCCTGCGTCGATGGCAGCCTTGGCATGGTCATAATCGGAATCGGTGTGGGCGATGGAAACGGTGCAGAGCTTGCTTGCCTTTTCGACAAATTCTGCGGCACCTTCCAGCTCAGGGGCAACGTCCACGATGCGGACAAGGCCGCCGCAGCCGTTATAGAGGGCGGCAAAGGCTTCGTAGTCGGGCAGCTTCAGGTAAGCGCCGTTCTGTGCGCCCTTTTTCTTCTCGCTGAAGAAGGGGCCTTCCATCTGAATGCCCTGCAGCTTGGCGCTGCCCTTCGGCTTCTCAGCATGCAGCTTTGCTGCGGTAGCGAAAGCCTTTTCCAGAACATCGTAGGGAAGGGTCATGGAGGCGGGAGCAAAGGAGGTCACGCCGTTCGCGCCCAGATAGGCAGCCATGCGGCAAACGCCTTCATAATCGCCATCGGAAAAATCAGCGTTGGAGTTGCCATGGTTATGGAGATCAATGAGGCCGGGAATCACCACTGCGCCGCCGAGATCGATGCCCTCTGCATCGGTCGTGCCTTCGCATACCTGTGCAAAGCGGCCGTTCTCTACCGTAAACCAGCCGGTAACAAAGCGGAAATCCGCGGTATAAATATTAGCATTCTTATAAAGCATGTATTTCTCCTTACATCGGGGCAGGCAGCGAGGCAGCCGCAACGGACTGACCTACGCGGCGCATTTTTTCATCAGGCAGCATGACGTTGATGCTCTGCGCGAGAGCGGGATAGTCATCACGCAGCACCTTTCTGCATTCTTCCATAATGACTTCACCGCCGCGACCGGACATGACGCGTCCAAGCACGATCAGGTGGTCAATATCATAAAAATGGCAATAAAGATTGATGGTATGGGCAAGATAGCAGCCGATGGATGCAAAAATTTTCTCTGCTCTCTCATCACCCTGCTCCATGAGACCCTGAACGACCTCCAGCTTCTGGGCAGGGGTCAGGTTATCTGCCAGCTCGATTCCGGCAGCGGGTGCCAGCTTGATCACGGCATCCTGAGAGAAATACTTGCAGCCCACGCCAATATCGGTGGACCATTCGTCCGCCATGGCGTTTTCGTTCAGGTCAACAGGAGCGAAGGCCAGCTCATTGAACCAGCCGAGCACGTTGCCGCTGCGGTCTACATAGCCGACCGCTTCGCTCGTGCCCATAGCCATGCCCATCACGCCGTGGACGCCCATGCTCATGGCACCGGCCAGTGCGGTGACGTCGCCGTCATTGGCAACAACGATGGGAACATCGCCGATTTCCTTTGCCGCGCGGTCAAACACGGTCTTGACCAGCTTACGGACCTCCTTCTCTCTGGGCACCTTGATGAACAGAGAGGAGACCATCGGGGCATTGCCGATGAACACACCGGCAGAGCTGACGCCGATGCCGTCCACTCTGGGCATTTTGGAAGCCGCCGTGCGGAAGGCGGAAACGATTTCATTAAAGTGGTACTGGGGGTCGGACTCCGTCTTGGGGTGCCAGACGACCTCTTCGGAATAGACGGTCTCACCGTCGATGACTGCGGAAACCTTGCGGTCGGAGCCGCCTGCATCAAAGCCGATCCGGCAGCCCTCCAGATGGCCGCCGATGCTGACGGAAGCATCGTTCTCCTTGGGGAAGGAAGCCTCGTCGCAATTGACAATGGCAAAGCCATTCTCAAAAACGTCCTCCATGAACTGGACATCGAACCAGCGCTGGCCGTTTTCGCCGTCGCCGTTTTCAAAGTAAACATAGGCATCCTGCAAACGCTTGACGATCTCGGGGCAGCCCAGCAGATAGACCTTGAAGCCGCCGATGGACCACAGCAGGAACTTGACATAGCGCTCAACATAGCGGTAGTCTGCCTCAGCCATTTCCGCTGTGTTGTAAATCTTCGTGCTGCGCACGGAAATCTTGCCGTCGGTTCTCTCGACAGCAATGGAAATCGGATGGTCAGCGCCCTTCAGATAGGCATCAATCCAGGCACCGTAGGGAATAAAGTCACCATCGAGCTCCGGCATATGGGTAAGCGAAAAATCAATACCCAGATAGTTCATATATTTCCTCCAATCAATAGTTGAGGCTCTGTGCAACCTCCTGCACAATTGCCTCCATCTCGTCCCAGTGTTCTTCCATATCCGCAACAAGCTTCAGCTGCGCTCTGGCGCGAACCAGGTTATGCTCCGGATATGCGACTTTGAAATACTGATCCCCCTCGAGATAATCGGTGAGGAATCGAACACCCAGCTCCAAAGTAATGATGCGGGCGCCCCAGGGAAGCATACGGATTTCCTGCGGGGTCAGAGAGTGGCACGAACGCATATAGCCCAGAGTATAGATACGGAACAGATCAAGATTCACATGAATCTTGTCAAGGTCAGGCTCATCCTCAGCAGCGGTGGAGGCACCAAAGCGGATGGAATCGCCGTAATCATATAAACTCAGGCCGGGCATGACGGTATCAAGATCCAGCACACACAGGGCCTTGCGGGTCTGCGAGTCGAGCAAAACATTATTCAGCTTGGTATCATTGTGGGTCACGCGAAGCGGCAGCTCGCCGGACTCGCGCATACGCTGGAGCATACCGGCCTCGCCCTTTCGCGCCATAATAAAGCCGATCTCGTACTCCACGCTCTTGGCGCGGTTGCACATATCCTGCTCCAGTGCATCTTCAAAAATGACGTAGCGGTTGATGGTGTTATGAAATTCAGGGATGGTCTCATGCAGCTTTTCTGCGGGGAAATCCCGAAGCATTTCCTGGAAGCTGCCGAAAGCGATGGCGCTCTCATAGAAATCTTCCGCTGTTTCCGCAGCCTCCAGGCAGAAGCCGCCGACAAACTCATAAACGCGCCAGTATTCGCCGCGCTTATCCTTATGATAATACTTGCCGTCATCAGCCGGAATAAAACGAAGTGCAGAGCGGGGATCTTCCACGCGCTCGCTCATATATCTGGAAACCTCACTGACATTCTCCATCAGAGACTCAGGATCTTTAAACACATTTTTATTGATGCGCTGAAGGATGTATTCCTTACCAATATCGGTGGTAATCTTATAAGTATAATTGATATGTCCATGTCCGAAAGCCCGGCACTCCACCGGCTTGCCTTCTACCTGAAAATAGTTGATCGACTTTTGCATTTTAATCCTCCATATGTGCTGTATATGCCGCACAGTTGCTTTCCTGTTTTGCGGCTCAGAAATCATATGATATACCCGCCCAGTATAACAGTTTTCCAGCATAATAGCAATAGAAATATTCGTCTTTTTTGCGAAAAATATTTTTTAAGACGATATTAACGTAAAATTCTCATGCATATTTTTGTGCACTTCGTCAAAAAACAATGGAAAGAAATGGAATTATTACATTTTCCACGGAATAGGACTCGAAATGCCATTTTTTTGAATTTCCACTGCAAAGTACACAAAATGAATTTTTGATTCTAACATCCTCCATATTTATGCCTTTTTCGGCACAGCTTACGTCTCAAAATGCCAGTTGAAAGCTTACATTATTCAAATACTCATATAATCGGTCTGCCGCCGCTTCAAAAGGAGCAGCAAAGCAGACAGCGCACACAAATTGACACCTGACATACTTCTTTCGTTCCGGAAGTTCTAAAAATTCACGAAATTGTGAAACATATGATGAATATACATTGTTTTTGTCCTGTTTTGTAATAATAGTAAATCTTTCTGTCCGAAACCCTTCATCAGCAGGGGCAAAGTTGTGATTCCTTGTCACTTTCAACAAAAGCACCCCAAAAATCAGCCGCCGGAGGGAAACACTTTTCCTTGATTTTTGAAAAGGCATTCATTATAATGTTATATGGTATTTTGTATTATGGGTGAGTTTGGGCTTACCCGGAGAAAAAGCCGCCGGACACCGCGCAAAACCCACTGTCGGCAGCCTGTCTCCGGCACCCCGCTTCATCCAGAAAGGAATGTTCTCAATTATGGCAAAGCAAACCATGGAAGCAATCCGCCAGGCAGAGCTGGCCGCCGATCAATCCATCCGTGACGCCCAGTCTTTCGCCAATGCAGCCATTGCCGAAGCCAACGCACAGGCGGAGGAGATGATTGCCGCAGCGAAGGCTCGCGCCGGGAAGAAGCTCGACGAAACCCGCGCTGCCGCCCTGCATGAAGCGGAGCAGATTTCCCTTGCCAGCGCCGAGAGCGTGACCAAGGAAATTGAGGCCCTGCAGCGTCAGGGTCAAAAAAACGGGGCTAAGGCCATTTCTGCCGTCATTGCTGAGATGAACTGAGCCCAATCCTACCAGAAGTAAAGAGGGTGATTCCAACATGGCAGTGTTGCAAATGCAGAAAATACACATTTGTGCACTAAACAGCAACCGAAAACAAATTCTTGAACTTCTGCAGCGAAAGGGTATCGTGCAAATTGAGGCCGCAGGCGACTCCGACTTCTTTAAGCATATGGATACCAGCGCCGGATGCAGTAAATACAAAAAATACGCGCAGATGGCAGAGCAGGCGCTAAAAACGCTTGACAAATTCGCACCAGAAAAAAAAGGTCTGCTTGCCTCCTTTGAAGGCAGGCGGCAAATCGGACTGGATTCCTTCTGCGATATGGAGAAAAACCGTAAGCAGGCCGTCCAGACCGCCGACAAGATTCTCTCCCTGAACCGCCAGATCGCCGAGCAGAAGGCCAATCTGCTTCGCACCCAGGTTCTGGACGACGCCCTGCTTCCCTGGCTGAATCTGGACGTGCCCATGAACTACACTGGCACAAGAACCACAAGCGCCTTCATCGGCACCCTTCCGGAGAGCCATTCTCTGGAAGAGATACTCGCACTTATCGCCCGGGCAGATCCCGCACTGGAGACAAGCTCTGTGGAGATCATCAGCACAGATTCCGACCAGACCTGCATCTTCGCGGTGTGCCCCAAGGCACAGGCCGAAGAGATGGACAATGCCCTGCGGCAGATCGGCTTTGCCCGCCCCACAGTGCAGACCGCCCTGACGCCCCCGGCTTACCGGCAGCAGCTGGCGGATCAGATCACTGAAGCCTCCAATAAAATTAACGAGATCGAGGCGCAGCTCACCGATATGGGGCAGCACCGCCGCACCATGGAGCTCATGCGCGACTACTACAGCATGCGCGCTGAGAAATATGAGGTGCTGGGCGGTCTTCTCCAATCCGACCACACCTTCTTCATTGACGGCTACACCCCTGCACAGAGCGCAGGGAAGCTGCAAAAGGAGCTTCTCGACAATTATGACTGTGTGGTAGAGCTGGAGGATGTCCCCGAGGACGAGGAAGCCCCCGTCCTGCTGAAAAACAATCGCTTTAACGCTCCCACAGAAGGCGTGCTGGCCTCCTTCGGCCTGCCCCGCAAGGGTGAGATCGATCCCACTTCGATCATGGCCTTCTGTTACTATTTCCTCTTTGGCCTCATGCTCTCCGATGCGGCCTACGGTCTGATTATGGCAATCGGCTGCTTTGTCATGCTCCGGAAGTTCAAGGGCATGGAGGGCGGCATGAAGCAAATGCTGACGATGTTCATGTACTGCGGCATCTCCACCGCCTTCTGGGGCGTGATGTTCGGCAGCTACTTCGGAGATGCAATTACCGTAATCGCGGAAACCTTCTTCGGCAAGAGCATCACCATCCCGGCGGTATGGATGGTACCGCTGGAAAACCCCATGCGGATGCTGATTTTCTGCTTCCTCTTCGGCATCCTGCACCTGTTCCTGGGTCTTGGCCTGAAGGGCTATATGCTTCTGCGGGACAAGCAGTACATGGGCTTTGTAAGCGATGTGCTGCTCTGGGCCGTACTGCTGCTGGGTCTTCTGTTCATGCTCCTGCCCAGTGATCTGTTCCATTCCATCTCCCAGATGGAGTTCCATTTCCCCAAGGCCGTCAACGTGATCGCCAAGTGGGCCGCCATCATCGGCGCTGTGGGTATCGTGCTGTTTGCCAAGCCTTCCAAGAACTTTGGCCTTCGCATTGCCTTGGGTGCCTATGAGCTCTACGGCGCCACCAGCTGGCTTTCGGATGTGCTTTCCTACTCCCGTCTGCTGGCTCTGGGTCTGGCCACCGGCGTTATCGCCTCGGTCATCAACCAGATGGGCTCTATGGTCGGCAGCGGCGTTCTCGGCGCAATCGTCTTCATTCTCGTTTTCATTCTCGGCCACACCCTGAATCTGGCCATCAACGTGCTGGGCGCTTACGTCCACACCAACCGTCTGCAATTCGTGGAATTCTTCGGAAAGTTCTACGAAGGCGGCGGCAGCGCATTCAAGCCCTTTGACGCATCCACAAAATATATTAAAATCACGGAGGAAAAATAATTATGTTTACTACTGGCGTTGCACTCGCTATCCTTGGCGCGGCACTGGCCGCTCTCATGGCAGGCATTGGCTCTGCTATTGGCGTTGGTATCGCAGGCCGCGCAGCGGCTGGCGTTCTCACCGAAGACCCCGAAAAGTTCGGCAAGGTTCTCCTTCTCCAGCTTCTCCCCGGCACTCAGGGCATCTACGGCCTGCTGATCGCCTTCATCGCGCTTTCCAACATCGGCGTGCTCAGCGGCTCGGTTCGTGAGCTCACCACTCCCGAAGGCCTCTCCTACCTCATGGCCTGCCTGCCCATGGCACTTGTCGGTCTGCTGTCCGCCTACATGCAGGGCACCGCTTCCGTGGCCTCCATCGGCACCGTAGCAAAGCGCCCCGAGCAGTTCGGTAAGGCTATGATTCTCCCGGCCATGGTTGAGACCTACGCCATTCTGGCTCTGCTGGTTTCCATCCTCGCCATTGTCAACATCTGATTCATCTCACACCCGATTGTTAAGGAATAAGGATGGATATGAGTGGATTAGAAAAAATTATTGATCAGATCCAGCGGGATGCAGCTACAGCCTGTGCGGAAATTCAGGCAAAGACCGATGCCGAAAAGGCTGAAATCCTTGCCAAAGCCACCGACACCTGCGCCAAAATCGACGCGCAAGCCAGCGCCGATGCAGAGGTTCTCCGCGCTGACCTGCTCTCCCGCGGGAAATCCAGTGCGCAAATGCAGCGCAAAAACCGCATCCTGACCGCAAAGCAGGCCATGATCCAGGACATCATTGCACAGTCCCGGGAAAAGCTTTCCAATCTCCCTGCCATCGACTACTTCGTTCTGCTTCTGAAGCTGGCACGGAAGTACGCCCAGAAGGGGGACGGTGTTGTGTACCTGTCTCAGTCCGATCTGGATCGCGCACCTGCCTACTTCCCCGGCAAGCTCAATGAAATCGGTCAGGAAAAGGGCGGCACGCTGGTGCTGTCCGATACGCCCCGGGACATCGGCGGCGGCTTCATCCTCGCCTATGGCGGAATCGAAGAAAACTGCTCCTTTGAGGCCCTGTTTGAAGCAGATAAAGAGCGCCTTCAGGACATCGTCCGCGCTCGGCTGTTCTCCTGACAGATCACCGCAAAAGGAGGCATAACTCATGCAAAAGGATTATACCTACGCGGTAGCCCGCATCCGCGCCAAGGAGCTTGGCCTGTTCAGCGCATCCACGTTCGAACAGCTCATCTCCTGCAAAAGCTATGATGAGGCTCTCCATTTTCTTGTCGATAAAGGCTGGGGCTTCTCCGATGACAAGCTGGATGCGGAAACTATTTTAGCAAGCGAAAAGAAAAAAGCATGGCAGACCGTTGCGGAAATGGTACAGGATATGTCGGTTTTTGACGTTCTGCGTATCCCCGACGATTTCCACAACCTGAAGGCCGCCATCAAGCTCATCTATACCAACTCCAAGCTCCCGCCCGAGCGTCTGTTCCAGACCAACGGCCGCCTTCCCTATGAGGATGTGCTCCGGCTGGTCAAGGCCAAGGACTTTGCCGCCCTGCCCGGGGAAATGGCAAAGGCCGCGCAGGAAGCCTATGACGCCATGGTGCAGACCGGCGACGGCCAGCTTTGCGATGTGATTCTGGATCGTGCCGCCATGGAGGAAATGCTCCGGACGGGAAAAGCCACCAAGAACGAAGTGCTCGAGCGCTATGCTCTGCTGTCCGTCGTTGCCGCCAACATCAAGATTGCCCTGCGCAGCAGCCAGACCGGAAAATCTCTGGATTTCATCCGCAGAGCGCTGACACCCTGCAATACGCTTGATGCGGAGGCTCTGGCACATGCCGCCGTGGCAGGGAAGTCTGCCATTGCGGACTATCTCAGCGGCACCGAATATGCCGAGGCCGCCGGGCTCCTGCAGGAATCCCCTGCCGCCATCGACCGGTGGTGCGACAACCTGATCATCCGTCACATGCAGCCCCAGAAGTACAATCCGTTCACCGTCGGCCCTCTGGCAGCCTATCTGCTGGCCAAGGAAAACGAGATCAAGTGCGCACGGGTCGTCCTCTCCTGCAAGCTCAATGCGCTGCCCGAGACGATCATCCGGGAAAGGTTAAGGGAAATGTATGTATAAGGCAGCAGTCATCGGCGATTACGACAGCATTTACGGCTTTGCCGCCCTGGGTCTGGACACCTTCCCGGTGACCGATGCACAGGAGGCTGCCGCTGTCCTGAAAAAAATAGCAGGCGGCTCCCATGCCGTCATCTATATCACAGAGGCCATGGCCGCAGAACTCACAGAAGAGCTGGCCTCTTTCCGCGAGCAGATGCTCCCCGCCATCATTCTGATCCCCGGCATCGCCGGGAACACCGGCGCAGGCATCGCCTCGGTCAAGAAGTCCGTGGAGCAGGCTGTTGGCTCCGACATTATCTTTAATAACGAAAATTAGAAAGGTGGGTGATTATCCGAAATGAGTGCAGGCATTATTCAGAAGGTCGCAGGACCTCTGGTCATTGCAGAGGGTATGCGCGATGCCAATATGTTTGACGTTGTGCGTGTCAGCTCCCAGCGCCTGATCGGTGAGATCATCGAGGTGCACGGTGACCGTGCCTCCGTGCAGGTCTACGAGGAGACCTCCGGCTTAGGCCCGGGCGAACCCGTGGAATCTACCGGCATGCCCCTGAGCGTAGAGCTCGGGCCCGGTCTTATTAAGAGCATTTACGACGGCATCCAGCGCCCGCTGGATGACATTATGAAAATATCCGGAGGCAATCTCCTCAAACGCGGCGTGGAAGTTCCCGCCCTGAAGCGTGAGCTGGTATGGCACTTTGTCCCCTGTGTCAAGAAGGGCGACAAGGTCGAGGCCGGCGATATCATCGGCACCGTGCAGGAGACCCCCATTGTTGTCCACAAGATCATGGTTCCCTACGGTATCAAGGGCACCGTGAAGGAAATCAGCGAAGGCGACTACACCATTGAGCAAACGGTTGCGACCCTGTCCACCGACAAGGGCGACAAGCCCCTGACCATGATGCAGAAGTGGCCCGTCCGTTCCGGCCGTCCCTATCAGCGGAAAATGCCCCCCGAGATGCCTCTGGTTACCGGTCAGCGCGTCGTTGACGCCCTGTTCCCCATCGCCAAGGGCGGTGTGGCAGCCGTTCCCGGCCCCTTCGGCAGCGGCAAAACCGTTATCCAGCACCAGCTGGCAAAATGGGCAGATGCTGATATCGTCGTCTACATCGGCTGCGGCGAACGCGGCAACGAGATGACCGACGTTCTGAACGAATTCCCCGAGCTGAAGGACCCCAAAACCGGCTATTCCCTGATGGAGCGTACCGTGCTGATTGCCAACACCTCCGATATGCCCGTTGCGGCTCGTGAGGCCTCCATCTACACCGGCATTACCATTGCCGAATACTTCCGCGATATGGGCTACTCCGTCGCTCTGATGGCCGACTCCACCTCCCGCTGGGCAGAAGCTCTGCGTGAAATGTCCGGCCGTTTGCAGGAAATGCCCGGCGAAGAAGGCTATCCCGCATATCTCGGCAGCCGCCTTGCGCAGTTCTATGAACGCGCAGGCCGCGTGATCGCGCTGGGCAAGGAAGGCCGCGAAGGCGCCCTGTCCGTTATCGGCGCCGTATCCCCCGCCGGCGGCGATATCTCCGAGCCGGTCTCTCAGGCCACCCTGCGTATCGTCAAGGTGTTCTGGAGCCTTGACTCCTCTCTGGCCTATAAGCGCCACTTCCCCGCCATCAACTGGCTGACCAGCTACTCCCTTTATATCGACTCCATGTCCGACTGGTTCAATCAGAATGTCCACGCAGATTGGATGGAAAGCCGCACACAGCTCATGCGCCTGCTGCAGGACGAAGCCGAGCTGCAGGAAATCGTGCAGCTGGTCGGTATGGATGCCCTGTCCGCCCCCGACCGCCTGAAGCTGGAGGCTGCCCGCTCCATCCGTGAGGACTTCCTCCATCAGAACTCCTTCCACGAAATCGACACCTACACTCCGCTGGAGAAGCAGTATCTGCTGATGAAGCTCGTGCTTGCCTTCTACAACGAGTCCTGCAAGGCGCTTGCCAAGGGCGCCAGCGTGGAAGCACTTGTCAAGCTGGCTGTCCGCGAGCGAATCGGCCGCTTCAAGTACACCACCCCCGATGCCATTGAGGCGGAATATCAGTCCGTGCTGACCGCGCTCACCAATGAGCTTGCCAAGGCTGTGGAAAAGGAGGGTATCTGATATGCCTAAGGAATATCGTACCATACAGGAAGTCGCCGGCCCTCTGATGCTGGTTCGCGGCGTTGAAAATGTATCCTATGACGAGCTGGGCGAAATCGAGCTGGCCAACGGCGAAGTCCGCCGCTGTAAGGTTCTGGAAATCAACGGTGATGTTGCCACCGTTCAGCTGTTCGAATCCGCTACCGGCATTAACCTTGCCGAGAGCAAGGTTCGCTTCCTTGGCCGCAGCATGGAGCTTGGCGTATCTGAGGATATGCTGGGCCGCGTGTTCGACGGTCTGGGACGTCCCATTGATGACGGCCCCGAAATTCTTCCCGATGCCCGCATGGACATCAACGGTCTGCCCATGAATCCCGCTGCCCGCGCCTACCCCGAGGAATTCATTCAGACCGGTATCTCCGCGATTGACGGCCTGAACACCCTCGTTCGCGGCCAGAAGCTGCCCATCTTCTCCGCCAGCGGTCTGCCCCACTCCAATCTGGCTGCCCAGATCGCCCGTCAGGCCAAGGTGCGCGGCACGACCGACCCCTTCGCCGTTGTCTTCGCCGCCATGGGCATTACCTTTGAGGAATCCAACTTCTTTGTCCAGAGCTTTAAGGAAACCGGCGCCATCGACCGCACCGTTATGTTCATCAACCTCGCCAATGACCCCGCTGTTGAACGTATCTCTACCCCCCGTATGGCACTGACCGCCGCCGAATATCTCGCATTCGAGAAGGGCATGCACGTTCTGGTCATCCTCACCGATATCACCAACTACGCCGACGCCCTGCGTGAGGTCTCCGCTGCGCGTAAGGAAGTTCCCGGCCGCCGCGGCTACCCCGGCTATATGTACACCGACCTTGCCTCTCTCTACGAGCGCGCAGGCCGCCAGAAGGGCAAGAACGGCTCGATCACCATGATCCCCATTCTGACCATGCCCGAAGACGATAAGACCCATCCCATCCCCGACCTTACCGGCTATATCACCGAGGGTCAGGTCATCCTGAGCCGTGATCTGTACCGCAAGGGCATCACGCCTCCCATTGATGTACTGCCCTCCCTGAGCCGTCTGAAGGATAAGGGCATCGGCGAAGGCAAGACCAGAGCCGACCACGCCAACACCATGAACCAGCTCTTCGCCGCCTACGCCAGAGGCAAGGAAGCCAAGGAGCTGATGATCGTTCTCGGCGAAGCCGCCCTGACCGATATCGACAAGATTTACGCCAGATTTGCAGACGCCTTTGAAAACGAATACGTCTCCCAGGGCTACAAGGCAAACCGCGATATCGAAGAAACTCTGGCCATCGGCTGGAAGCTGCTTTCCATCCTGCCCAGGTCCGAGCTGAAGCGTATTGACGACAAATATCTGGATCAGTACTACGGCAAATAAGGGAGAGGAGTGATCGTTTTGGCATCTGCACAGGTGAACCCCACCCGTATGGAGCTGAGCCGTCAGAAGAAAAAACTCATGACGGCGACCCGTGGGCACAAGCTGCTCAAGGATAAGCGCGATGAGCTGATGCGTCAATTCCTCGAACTGGTTCGTGAAAACAAGGCGCTGCGCGAAAAGGTGGAAGCCGGGATCGCCGCCGCCAACAAAAACTTTGTTCTGGCAAAGGCCGGTGTCTCCGATGCCGCCATGAATGCCGCGCTGCTGGCACCCAAGCAGGAGGTCTATCTGGAAACCGGCACCCGCAATGTCATGAGCGTGAATATCCCCGTATTCACCGCCAAGACCCGCACCCCCAATGCCGGAGATATCTACCCCTATGGCTACGCCTTCACCTCCAGCGATCTGGATGACGCGGTAAAATCCCTGTCCGATCTGCTTCCCGACCTGCTTCGTCTGGCAGAGATTGAAAAATCCTGTCAGCTCATGGCAGCGGAAATCGAAAAGACCCGCCGCCGCGTTAACGCGCTGGAGCACGTCATGATCCCCGATGCGCAGGAAAAAATCAAATTCATCACCATGAAGCTGGACGAAAACGAGCGCAGCACCCAGATCCGCCTGATGAAGATCAAGGATATGATGCTCGAGCAAACCTACCACTACAGCGAACGTGAAGCCTGATAACAATATTAAGAACCGCCTCACGATTGGGGCGGTTCTTTTATAAATAAGGCCAAAATATACCGCTGCTCCGTTGGATTGGAGCAGCGGTATCACTCTATTTAGCCTCCGTAACGGAAGTATCTTTGCCGATCCAGCGGTACTTCGTTGGAAATTTCGACTTTATCCTTGTATTCATACCAGACGGTATCATTTTCATTGATGCCGGAAAGAATTTCCACCTGATCGCCATCGGAAATGCCGGTCTGAACCTCTGTCATTGTTCCCAGACCGTTTTCCTTGTCCCAGGAGCAGTAGACATAGGTCTTGCTGCCCTGATCGTACAGCGCGCTGACAGGGATCGTCAGGATGTTCTCGAAGCTTTCCAGCGGCACCTCTGCCGAGGCATTCATGCCGGGGAGCATGGTATCCTCACGCGGGAGGGTCAGGGTGACGGTAAACTTGCTGTTGCCGCCGATGTTGATGCCCTGATTGGATATCTCCGTCACCGTGGCATCAAAGGTTCGGCCGGGAAGTGCATCAATGATCACATTGGCCTTCTGATCGAGCTTTGCATCCAGAATGTCCAGTTCATCGACCGTCATATCCAGATACATTTCATCACACGGCGTCACGGTGAGTATTTCCTTCTCGCTATCGGTATACAGCGCCGCGACCTGCTCCTCCATGGGCGTTCCGCCATAGGCGGCATACAGTCCGGACTGGGAAAAGGCGCTGCCGTAGCCTGTCAGATTGCCGGGCATTTGGAAATATCCGCTGTAATCACCGTAATTTCCATAAGGATTCTGATTGCTGGGATCGTTCGGAATATTCGGAATCACCGGAGAATCAGGAATCACGGGATGATCCGGTTGATCCGGAATCGACGGATGATCGGGTTCATCAGGCGCAGCTCCACCGGATGCTACCCGGACGATCCACACCAGCTGCTGCGTTTCCTGAGAATAAGCAAGAAGCAGTGTATCCCCCTCCGAAATATCAGAAAGGCCGCCCTGCTGCCACTGGCTGTCGGAATAGGTAAACACCGGGGTAGCAGGATCGGGGGTATAGAGCCCGACCTCCGTCATGCTCTCCTGCGGGACGGAAACATGCAGATAATCATCCACCGCCACGGGCGTCGGGCACATATTCATGGAGAACGCACCATCGGCACAGGCCGTCACGAGACCCACCATGTTGATATACTGTGCGCCTTCCTCGCCCATAGGCTCGTTGCTCAGGAAGATCAGCGTATAGTCCTGCGCAGTCGCAGACAGAAGATAGGGCTCAGTATCCTCGGGCAGGGTCACCATACCGTCGGACTTTGCCTTCACCGCGCCATCCTGATAGAGGACAAACAGCTCGGAGAGAATTTCCTCATATACGCGATGCTTTGCGCAGAGAATCTGATATTCGGAGTGATCCTCGGTATCTGAAAGTGTGAGCAGCTTTTTGCCATCCGACACTTTTTCACCGGCTTTCACATGCACCGATTCGATCACACCCGTATAGGCCGCTGCGCGCCATTCATTGTGGGCATATAGCGTGCCTGTGCCAAGCGCAGAACCGTCGGAAGCCTTTACCGTAACCGTATCGCCCAGTGCTGCCGCATCATCAGGCAGGGTCACGCAGACATTGCCTACCAGAGAGGATTCGACTCTGCCGGTGACTTCCTCACCAGCGGGCGTTATAACCTGAACCTCGGTTCCGATGGAAACGGTTTTATCACAGGAGAAATCCAGCGCAAGCTTGCCATCAAGGCTGATGATCGCAAGTGCGCCGTGCTCCAGCATGACCTTTTGCACCTCATCGCCCTTTTCGCCGTAGACGGCCATCACTCTGCCGCCCGTCTGGGCTGTCAGGGTAGATTCTGCCTCGTCTTCCGCGGCATCCTCGATCTGTTCATTGATGGTATCCAGCGTTTCCTGCACCTTGGCAATGGCTTCCATGACGCTGACCCGGTCGGCTGCGGCAAGGGTCTGCCCGGAGGTTACCATTTCACCGTCACTGACCAGGAACTCGGTAAGCATGACTTTTTCCGGAATGCTGACGGAAACTGCATCCTGCGCGCGGAGGGAGCCGCTGCCGGAATAGCTGGTGCCGATGCTGCTCTTCTGCACAGCTGCCGTGCGGATGGTGGTATTGCTGTGATTCCGTGCCGCTCGCTGCTCCATCAGGAAAGGCGCTGCCACCAGCAGGGCAACAACAAGCAAAAGGCCTGCCGTCCAAAGGATGGATTTGATTTTCCTTTTTTTCATTCTGTTCCCCCCTTAGCCATTATAGTGCAGCGCATCGATCGGCTTCATTTTTGCTGCCTTATTGGCGGGATAGAGGCCGAAAATCAGACCAATGAAGAAGCAGAACGCTACAGAAATCCAAACCACACTGGCTTGCAGCTTGAATTTCATGTCGATGCTGGCCGTAATGACGGTCACGATCCGCAAAATCGTCCACGATAGGAAGATACCGATGGCACAGCCGAACATACACAGCACGATTGCCTCAATCAGGAACTGGCGCAGAATCGTACCGCGGCTGGCGCCGATGGCTTTGCGGATGCCGATTTCCCGGGTACGTTCCGTTACCGTCACCAGCATGATATTCATAATGCCGATGCCGCCAACGATCAGAGAAATACCCGCAATACCGCCCAGCAGAATCGACAGAACAGAGGTGATGGAGCTCATCGCTTCCTCCAGAATGTCCAGCGATATCAGAGAATAGGCATCCTCATCCTCCTCAAAGCGCGCATACAGCCGTGCCTCCAGCGCCGCTTTTGCGTCCTCGATCAGCACCCCATCCGCTGCGCTGGCGCAGAAGGTGGTCACATCCATGGAGGTCAGAGCGGACAGGCGCGGCAGCGTGGTGAAGGGAATATAGGCCATCCAGCTTCCGGCAGTCAGGAGCGTGTTCAGGTTATCCTCGTCATCCTCCAGCACACCGACCACGGTGAATTTCATGCCGTCGAGAGAAATTTCCTTGCCCATGCAGTCAGAATAACCGATCATATCCTCTGCGGCTGCTTTGTTGATCACGCAGACTCTGGTATGGTTATCCACATCTGTCTTTTTCAGGAAACGGCCAGCCAAAAGCTTCATGCCCTGAATATCGTAATAATCGGCAGTCGTACCGTAAATTGATGCAACGCCATTTTCCCGCTGGTATTTTGCGATGGCAGAAGTCACGGTATAGGGCGCCATAAGGCCAAGCGCGGGATCCTTTTCTGACCATTCGGTCAAAACCTCAGGGGTAATGGGCGCACCCTTATCATCAGATACCGTGACGGTCAGCAGATCCGTTCCCAGACTGCTCACTGCATCGGTGACAGAATCTGTCGCACTGTTGACCAGACTGACCAGCACCACCAGTGCCAGAACGCCGATGACGATACCCAGCATGGTGAGTGCTGCGCGCATCTTATTGGAGCCAATGGAGCGAAGCGCCATACGAAATGCTGTAATCATAGCTGCACCTCCGATACCTTACCATCCAGAATATGGATGCTGCGCGGTGCCTGTCGGGCGACCTCGTTGTCATGCGTAATCAGGACGATGGTATTGCCCTGCGCGTGGAGCTCCCGGATGATATCCATGATCTCCCGGCTGGTTTTGGAGTCCAGATTGCCTGTCGGCTCATCAGCCAGTAGAAGGCTGGGGCGGGTAACGATGGCTCTTGCGATTGCAACTCTCTGCTGCTGGCCGCCGGAAAGCTCCGTGGGCAAATGCTTTGCTCTGCGGCTCAGCCCCACGCGTTCAAGCGCCGCCCGCACGCGCTGCTGACGTTCCCCGCGGTGCACGCCCTGATAAATCAGGGGCAGCTCCACATTTTCTTCGGCGGTAAGCTTGGAAATCAGGTTAAAATTCTGGAAAATAAAGCCGATCTTCCGGTTGCGTACCTTGGCAAGCTCGTTTTCGGAATAGGCCTCGATCGGGATGCCGTCCAGACGGTATTCGCCGTCATCCGCCGTATCAAGGCAGCCGATAATATTCATCAGCGTGGATTTGCCGCTGCCTGACGGGCCGATGATGCTGACAAATTCCTTCGGGGCAATGTGCATCGTAGCATGATCCAGCGCACGGACGCGCTCGTCCCCGATCTGATAAACCTTGGAGATATCTTTGAGATCAATCATCTGCATACCTCCTCAGTTCGTGCCGCGGCTTGGCATATTTCCTCCGGCGGCGGGCATTTTTCCTCCGCTCGGGAAGCTTCCCTGTCCACCGGACGGCATTTCATACCCGCCGGACGGCATCTTTCCTCCACTGGACGAGCCATAGCTGCGGGAGGGCATATTGCCGAAGCCGGTGAAATTGCCCCAGGGATTATTGGATTCCCGCTCGGTGTAGTAAACAACATCGCCCTCGGAGAGGCCGTTGGTGATCTCGACATAATTGGAGCCCATCAGACCTGTTGTGACTTCCTTCATGCCGCCGTACTCGCCCTTTTCTGCATCATAGGAAGTATAAACAAAGGAGGTGGCACTGGTCTGGTGCAGCGCATCCACGGGAATGATGATGGCATCCTCCACACCCTGAATGCGGATCACTGCCTTGGCATTCATGCCGGAGAGCATTTTCTCCTGCTTATCCAGAAGGATTTCCGCACTGTAGCTGGTGACGCCGGAGGAGCTGTCCGCAGTCTTATTTACCTCAGAGACAACGCCCTCAAAGCTTTCTTCGCCAAGAGATGAAACCGTGATTTCGACCTTCTGGTCAGGCTCCAGGGAAAGAATATCGGTCTCGTCCACGCTGATGGAGACCTTCATCTGCTGATTGGGCGAAATGACAGCAATCAGCTGATCGGCTGTCTCAACGCCATAGCTCATGATTGCTGCATCCGCATCCAAATCGGTGACAGAGCTGACCGAGCCGGAAATGGGGCTAAGCAGGGCGCCGTCATGGTAGAGCGTAAGCAGCTCCATGAGTGTATCCTCGGCCTCTTCTCTCTGGCGGAGAATGGCGTCATAATTTGCGCTGTATTCGGTATCGGAAAGGGTCAGGACGGTGGTGGAAGCTTTCACCTTGTCGCCGACTTCGACACGGATATCCTCCACGGTACCCGCAAAGCCGGTAACGCGCAGGGGATTGTGGATCGTCACTTCCGCACTGCCGAGCGGCTTGCCGTCCGCATCGGTAAAGGAAACGGTCTCGCCCTCCATGGGCACTTCATCATCCAGAAGCACCGTCGCGCTTCCACCAAGAACCATGCTCACTTCAGCCTCTTTTTCTGTGCCGTCGGGCAGGGCTGCAGTCAGCCGATCGCCCTTTTTCAGGCCGCCGGCCTCGATTTCTGCCGCCATATAGCCATCGGAAGACAGGAGCATCAGTGCGCCGTTTGCATACATGCACTGGGCGACCGTATCGCCTTCCTCGCAGTAGATGGCTTTCACACGGCCTGCCACACCGGCAGTTATTTTTTCAGAAACGGCGTCATCCTCGGCATCAGAGAGCTGCTGATCAAAGTCATCCAGCTGTGCCTGCATCTGGGACATAGCCGACAGGACAGAGGAAAGATCCAGATAGGCAATGATATCGCCCTTTTCGACCTGCTCCTGTGCCTCCACAACAATTTCATCCACGGTGACATTGGCAGGAACGCTCAGCTCTTCCAGATCTACATCCTCCAGAATGCCTTCCCCGGAAACGGTCGTGCTGACACTGCCAAGCTGGGCGGCATAGGTAAGCACTTCGCCCTTTCCCTGAGAGAACTTGTTCTCCACCCGGCCGCGCAGATAGAAAACTGTAATAATCAGTGCAGCAAGAACCGCAAGAATAATGGCCAGAGTGGTAAAGAGGATCTTACTTCTGCGGCGCTTCTTACTCTTTTGCAGTGCTACAAACAGAGCATCGTCCGGATTTCCTTCAATTCGTTTCTTCATGGGCAATTCCTTCCTTTCGGGGTTTTAAACTCTAAAGCTATTATACTACATAATGCTTAATTTTTCCTGAAATTTTAAAATAAATAAATGTACAGTACGCCCCCGCTTTCATCTCTGGGAAAGCGGGGGCGCCTCGGATGCTTTGATTTACAGAACCTTGGCAAGGAAGCTTTTCAAACGAGGGCTTTGGGGATTGGTAAAAAGCTCCTCCGGGGTATTCTCTTCTATGATTTTACCCTCATCCATAAAAATCACGCGGGTGCCAACTTCTTTGGCAAAGCCCATTTCGTGGGTAACCACCACCATGGTCATGCCGGATTTGGCAAGGTTGCGCATGACCTCAAGTACTTCACCGACCATCTCGGGGTCAAGGGCGGAGGTAGGCTCGTCAAACAGCATGACCTCCGGCTCCATGCAAAGTGCACGGACGATGGCAACGCGCTGCTTCTGACCGCCGGAAAGCTGGTTGGGATAGACATCCGCTTTCTCCAGCAGGCCGACACGTTTGAGAAGCTCTTTGGCCTTCGCCTCTGCCTCCTCGCGGCTCTTATGTAAGAGCTTCGTGGGGCCGAGCGTCATATTTTTGAGAACGGTCATGTGGGGGAAGAGATTGAAATGCTGGAAAACCATGCCCATCTTCTGGCGATGGAGGTTGATGTTGCACTTTGCGTCGGTGATATCGACCCCTTCAAAGGTAATCACACCATCGGTGGGGCGCTCGAGAAGGTTCAGGCAGCGCAGGAAGGTAGACTTACCACTGCCGGAGGGGCCGATCACAACTACAACCTCACCCTTGTGAATCTCACTGGATACGCCGTCCAGCGCCTTCACTGCACCGTCGTGGAAATGTTTTCTCAAATCTTTTACGGAAATCAGTACATCAGTGGTCACTGTTACGCAGCCTCCTTTCCAGCTTGCCTACCAGCCAGGTGAAGAAAATAACCATTACCAGATAAATCAGCGCAACGGCAATCAGCGGCATGAAGGCTGAATAGGTACGGCCGCGGATGATATCGCCGCCCTTCGTCAGGTCGATGACGGAGACATAACCGGCAACGGAGGTCTCTTTCAGAAGGACAATGAATTCATTGGCCAATGCGGGAAGCACATTCTTCAATGCCTGGGGGATGATGATATTGCTCATCGTCTGGGAGAAATTCAGACCCAGAGAGCGGCCTGCTTCGAACTGACCGGCATCAATGGACATGATACCGCCGCGGATGATCTCCGCCACATAAGCGCCGGAGTTAATACCGAAGGCCAGCATGGCGATGGCAACACCGTTATTGGAGGCGGCAAAGATAATATAGTAGATGATCATCAGCTGAACAACCACAGGGGTGCCGCGGATAACGGTAAGATAGAGTTTGCAGAACCAGTTGGCCACGCGCAGGAAGAATTTACCCAAGCCGGGACGCATATCTTCATGGTTCTTATCCCAGGTGGAACGCACAATGGCAATGAGAATGCCGAGAACAACACCAATAAATACAGCAGCAAAGGTAATCTGTAAGGTGTTGCTCAGGCCCTGGGTGAGGTACTTCCATCGATCGCCCTCAACAAAGTTCAGGACAAACTGTTGCTTTAAATTTTCGAACATGGATTCCCTTCCTTTTCTTTTCTGTGTTATAAAAACAAAGGGCGGTTGGTAGACCGCCCTTGTTTAAAAAGCAATGCTTATTAACCGTTGTTGGCAGCCACAAAGGCCTTAGCAGGCTCGTTGTCGATGATGACGCAGTCTACCTTGCCGGTGACCAGAGCCTGAACAGCATCAGCGCCCTTGTTGTAACGCTGGACGGTTGCAAGGCCTTCATCTTCGAGATCCCAAGTAGCATAGAGGTCGCCGGTGGTGCCGCTCTGCACGCCGATCCGGTAGTTCGCACCTTCAGCGGACAGATCATCAACAGAGGTGATCTTGGAGTCTTCGGTAACGATAACGACCTGAACGCCGGTAGCATAGCTGTCGGAGAAGTCAACACTCTGCAGGCGCTCTTCGGTAACGGTCATGCCGGCCATGCCCATGTCGATCTTGCCGGCATCCACAGCGGTGATGATGGAATCAAAAGCCATATCTTCGATGACGAGCTTCATGCCCAGCTTGTCAGCGATGGCAGCAGCGATTTCGGCATCGATACCGACAACGGCGTCGCCTTCGTAGTATTCATAGGGGGGGAATTCGGCGTTGGTGCCCATCGTCAGGGTGGGAGCATCGGCAGCGACATTTTCCTGGAACTTCAGGCCGGAGTCGGTGCCTTCGATGTACTTGGCAATGACCTTGGCGGCAGTGCCGTCGGAGATCAGCTCATTGAGTGCATTGTTGACATTGGTCTGGAGCTCGGTGTTGCCCTTCTTAAAGGCAATGGCGTAATCCTCTTCTGCATAAGCGGTGTCAAGGATCTTGAGGGTGGCTTTCTTGCTGGTGCCGCAGCCTGCGAATGCAGCTACGATAAAGGTCAGAACCAGCAGCAGGGCGATAAACTTTTTCATGGTAGTTCTCCTTCACTGATATACGAATAATTTTACGCTCTTTTTTGAGTACAAACTATTATATATCAATTTATATTCATTGTCAATGGCTAAAAATACGATATAGGCCTGTTTTTTCAGAAAATAATATGCACTTTATGCAGTATATTTACTGACCGGAATAGCGGGAAAGGAACTGAATGGTGCGCTCCTGCTGCGGATGCTCGATGACCTCGGTCGCAGGGCCCTGCTCAACGACCACGCCTGCATCCATAAAGATGACACGATCCGCAACATCACGCGCAAAGGCCATCTCGTGGGTGACAATGATCATGGTGGTATTCTGCTGGGCAAGACCGCGAATGACCTGAAGGACTTCGCCGGTCAGCTCCGGGTCAAGTGCGGAGGTCGGCTCATCGAAGCAGAGGATATCCGGCTCCATGGCAAGGGCGCGGGCAATCGCCACGCGCTGCTGCTGACCGCCGGAGAGCTGGTGGGGATAAAGATCCATTTTATCGCCCAGACCGACACGGGACAGAAGCTCGGTCGCTTTCTCCTCGATTTCCCGGAGAATCTCTTTGCGCTTTTCCTTATAATCCGGCCGCTCCGTAGCGAGCAGCTCACAGGCCAGCGTCACGTTTTTCAGCGCCGTATACTGCGGAAAAAGGTTAAACTGCTGGAATACCATGCCGAAATGCAGGCGTTTCTTGCGGATTTCACTTTCCTGCATCGTTGCCGGGTCAGCTGCATCGAAAATCAGCTCTCCGTTCACGCGGATGCTACCCTGATCCGGGGTCTCCAGGAAGTTGATGCAGCGAAGCAGTGTTGTTTTGCCGCTGCCGGAGGAACCGATGATGGCCACGGATTCTCCCTTTTCCAGAGAGAAATCAATACCGCGCAGAATATGCGATTCCGGGCCAAAGCTTTTATGTATGTTTTTAATCTCCAATGCTGTCATGATCCGTCCTCCTTACACGCGGAAATAATCCATCTTCCGCTCCAGCTTGTTGAACAGGAGCGTCAGAATACCCGAGAAGACCAGATAGAATGCGCCGGTATAGAACAGCGGCCAGATCAGGCCATCGGTCTTGATAAAGGCCTGTGCATTCCAGATGATCTCGTAGCAGGCAATGGTGCGGGCAAGGGAGGTATCCTTGACCAGCGTAATGATTTCATTGGACATGGGGGGCACGATACGCTTGATGACCTGAAGCAGAATGACCTTGAAGAAAATCTGTCTCCGGGTCATGCCCAGCACCTGTCCCGCCTCATACTGCCCACGCGGGATGGCTTCAATACCGCCCCTGTAAATGACAGAGAAATAGCAGGAATAATTGATCACAAAAGCGACCAGAGTGGCAATAAAGCGGCCCTCTGCGCCGCTGCCCCAGAAGCTTTTCAGACCCAGGATCAGGCCGGGGCCGTAATAAATCACAACAAGCTGGAGCATCAGAGGCGTGCCGCGGATGACCCAAACGACAAAATCCACCAGATACTTCAGCGGCTTCCAGCGGCTCATGGAGCCGAGACCCAGCACCAGCCCCAGCGGGATGGCGCAGGCAAGCGTCAGAAGGAAGAGCTTCAGTGTCATCCAGAAGCCTTCCAGCAGGGACATGGTTACAGTCCAGAACATATAATTAGCTTCCCTTTCTTAACAGCATGAGGCAGAGAGCGCTTACCCTCTGCCTCAATATGAAATTCTTATGTATTACTTGCAGACAGTCAGCTCGTACTCATCGGCCAGAGCCTGCATGGAGCCGTCGGCCTTCATTGCCTTGAGGATTTCGTTGACCTTGGTGCACAGATCGGAGCCCTTGCGGAAGCCGATGCCGTACTCTTCGCGGTCGAGCTCGAGAACCTTGGTCAGGTTTGCATAGCTGGTGCCTTCGCCGGTCATGGCATTGGCCATGGTCAGGTCGATGATGCAGGCATCAGCGGAGCCGGAAGCAACTTCCATCAGAGCGTTGGCCTGGGTGCTGACAGCGGTGACATTGGCATAGCCATTGTTCTTGGCAGTGGATTCGCCGGCGGAGCCTGCTTCTACGGAATAAGCCAGATCGGCATAATCTTCAACAGCGTCGCCCAGCTTGTTCTCGGGGGTGGTGACGATGACCTGTGCGTTGACAACATAGGGATCGGTGCACTGCATACCCTTGAGCACCTCATCGGAAAGGGTCATGCCGTTCCATACGCAGTCGATGGAGCCGCCGTCGAGCTCAAGAATCTTGTTGTCCCAATCAATCTCGATGAATTCAACTTCGAGATCCAGCTTGGCAAAGACCTGGCGAGCCAGTTCTGCATCGAAGCCGGTCCATTCGCCGTTGTCATCCTTATAGTCCATGGGAGCAAAATCGGTAATGCCAACGATAACCTTGCCGTCCTCGGCAACGGTCTCAAAATCGGATGCGTTCTTCTTGCCGCAGCCGGTGAACAGGCAAGCTACCATGACGATAGCAAGCAGCAGAGCGATAATCTTTTTCATTTCATGTACTCCTTTTTATTGCGCCGCAGCGCTTCTAGTATGGTAGCATTTTACCATAGTAAAGTGTATCTGTAAATATCCTATTGTGCACAAAAATGCAGGGAATTATAGCAGAATTTGTGTATGAAATGACGCTATTTCGTATGCGATCAGAAATTTCCCGAAAGTCCGTCCGCAATACCGAGCAGCAGGATACCCAAAAACGCCAGTCCCACGCAGGCATACTGCCGCAGGGGAAGCTTCTCCCGGAGGAACACCCGGGACAGAACGACCGACACCATGCAGTACGAGGCGATCATGGGCGCAGCAACCACGGCATTGCCGCCGATCACATGGACATAGGCAAACTGTCCTGCGGTCTCAAACACAGCGGCGATCAGGCGATAACCATTGCGTCCGCCGCCGGAGATGAGCTTCGCCCCTGTCTGTCTGCTGCGGACTGCAAGGAAAACGAGCAGCACCAGCGCAACAAGGAGGAAGGTCAGCTCATAGGCCGTATTGCCGACCTCCTCAATCGTATCCTCCGTGACATTCACAAGCCAGGTCGAATCCATCGACAGGCAGGGATCATCGAGGAAGGTGCCCAGTGTATCAATGATGCAGTAGCCGATGGGCAGGAAGAAGGCCAGCGCACCAACGCGGTATTTGCGTTCCGCCTCATTTTTTTCTGCATCCAGATCCCGCTTCTGCTTTTCAAAAACGCCCAGCAGGATGACACCGAGGCAGCAGGCAGCAATGCCCACCCAGACCAGCGGCGTTTCAGGGAATTCACCCAGAATCACGATGCCGAGAATGCAGGCCAGCGCACCCGAGCAATTCTGCACCGGGGAGCTGACGGACAGCTCCAGATAGCGAAGCCCCCAATAGCCCAGCACCATGGAGCCGATGTACATCGCAGAAACCGGCAGATAACGCAGCAGATTGCGCCAGTCAAAGTCAATTTCTCCGAACAGGAGGGTATAGGCGGCGTGAAGTCCGAACACCAGACCTACAAAAATCGTGGTTTTTAAGTGGCTGTAGCGATCGGTCTCCTCCGCGCCCAGCTTGTAAAACATATCCGCGCAGCCCCAGCACAGCGTTGCTGCAAGCGCGATCCAGAACCAACTCATTTTACGTCCTCCTTCGGCAGGACAGCCAGTCCTCCATCAATCATTTTTTGCAGGCTCATCAGAATACCCAGCTTGGCATGATACCAGGTCAGGCCGCCCTGGAAATATACGGCATAGGGCTCACGAATGGGGCCGTCTGCCGAGAGCTCGATGGAGCTGCCCTGCACGAAAGCACCGGCCGCCATGATCACCTCTGCATCATAGCCCGGCATTGCCCATGGCTCCGGGGTCACATAACTGTCCACAGGTGCTGCGGCCTGAATGCCCTTGCAGAAGGCAGACATGGCCTCTTTGGAGCCAAGCTCCACCGCCTGAATGATATCATGGCGCGGTGCATCGCCGGAGGGAATGACCTTGAAGCCGAGAGCTTCATAGATATTGGCTGCAAAAACCGCACCCTTCAGTGCGCCTGCCGTTACAGTCGGAGAGAGGAACAGCCCCTGATACAGCGCCGGAAGCAGACCCAGATTCGCGCCGCCCTCCTGCCCCAGACCGGGAGCGGAAAGGCGATAGGCGCAGCGCGCCACGCACTCCTCGGTGCCGCAGATATAGCCGCCGACCGGGGCAAGACCGCCGCCGGGGTTCTTGATCAGGGAACCGACCACCATATCCGCGCCCAAATCACTCGGCTCCTGCCGCTCGACAAATTCGCCGTAGCAGTTATCCACCATACACAGCACATCGGGCTTGCACTTTTTGCAGAAGGCAATGAGCTGCCCGATTTCCTCCGCGCCGTAGCTGGGACGGCTGTCATAGCCCTTGGAGCGCTGGATGGTAATGAGCTTGGTCTTGGGACCGATCGCCTTTTCTATGGCAGGATAGTCAAAGCCGCCGTCGGGAAGCAGATCCACCTGCGCATAGCTGACGCCGTATTCCTTTAAGGAGCAGCGGCTCTCGCGGATGCCGATGACCTCCTGCAGGGTATCATAAGGCAGCCCCACCGGAGAGAGCACCTCATCCCCGGGCAGAAGATTTGCAGAGAGCGCCGTCGCAAGTGCATGGGTGCCGCAGGTGATCTGCGGGCGCACCAGCGCCGCCTGCGTGTGGAAAACATCCGCATAAACCTTTTCGAGCTTTTCGCGCCCGATATCGTTATAGCCATATCCGGTCGTTGCGGCAAAGCAGGTGGCATCCACCCGATTGGCCTGCAGGGCAGAAATCACCTTCATCTGATTATATTCCGCTGTGCGGTCAATTTCCTCAAAGCGGGCTGCAAGCTTTCCGCATATCGCTTCACCGAACGCGAGTACCTCGCCGGAGATGCCCAGCGATGCATACATGGATTCCAGTTTCATCATATATCTCCTATAGTTGTAATATAACGATGATACAATATGTTTTTTGCACTGTCAATCCATCTAAAGGAGAAACTTTTTTCTCCCCAAACATTCCAACAAAAAGCAATCTGAATTTCTATTATATTCTGGATAAAATAACAATTTCCTCTCTTTTGCCTGCAAAGAAAGAAAACAGCGGTTGAATCCCGGCGAAAAAAATGTTATAATGTTATGTAACCTTACGCACTACGCACGCAAACACCTTTTGGTTGTCACTACATAAAGGAGCTGAATCTGAATGTATTGTAAACAATGTGGTCGTGAGCTGCCCGATCAGGCGCTTTACTGCCGTTACTGCGGAACGCGCTGCGCTGAAGAAGGCATTGAAGCCGACCTCCCCGCGCCGAAAAAGCCCAAGCGCAAGTGGCTTCTGCCGGTCATTCTCGGACTGATTGCCCTGTGCATTCTCGCTGCGTTCATCATCTGGAAAATGAGCAGCAAACCCGAGAACGTAATCCCCGAAAATGATCCCGCCGCCGTGGAAGAACCCACGCCGGAACCCGACCCTGTTGCCTATACGCTGAAAATCACCGGCAAGGCAGAAGCCGATGTCGGCGAAGAGGTCACGCTCAGCGCCAACATCAGCCCTGTCCCCAATATCAGCAAGTATGAATGGATTTCCAGCAACAAGACCGTTGCAAGCGTGAAAAACGGCATTGTCACCCCGCTCAAGCCGGGCAATACCATCATTCACGCCACCTTCACGCTGGACGATGGGCAGGTTCTTGAATCCGACTTCCCCTTCACTGTGCTGGAGCCTCCCGTTGAATACACCGCCGTGCTGGAGCCTGAATCCATGGAGCTGACCGCCGGAACTGCGGAAAGCTTTACTGTGGTCATCACCGCCGATCCGGCGCAGGAAGATATCAAGGCCACCACCGTGTGGGAAACCACGGACCCCAAGATCGCCGCCGTGAGCGATGGCCGCGTGCAGGCCGTCGGCGAAGGTGATGCTGTCATTACCGCCACGGTCAGCCTGCCCACCGGCAAGGCTCTTACCCTCAAGGGCACAGTCAAGGTCACGCCCGCACCTCAGCCCGCGCCTGCCCCCCAGCCGAAGCCGCAACCCCAGAGCAACCAGAGCTCTCAGGGCAGCCAGGGTTCGCAGAGCAATCAGGGCTCTCAGAGCAGCCAGGGTTCCCAGAGCAACCAGGGCTCTCAGAGCAATCAGGGTTCTCAGGGCAATCAGCAGACGAATCCCACGCCGACGCCTCCTCCCTCCTATCCGGAAGGTGAAGCGCTGGTTACTACAGAGGATTATCTGGTTTCCAACAGCTCTACCGCTTATATCACGGTTGATTCTCTGCGTGAGCTGTCCACGGAGCAGCTGATCATTGCCAGAAACGAAATCTTCGCCCGCCATGGCCGCCGCTTTGTTCTGGACTGGCTGCGCGAATACTTCGAAGGCAAGAGCTGGTACGAAGGCACCATTGACCCGGAAGTATTCGACGAAGATCTCGATCGCTACTTCAATACCTATGAATACGTCAATATCGCCCGCATCCAGAAGATCGAGGCAGAACGTGAGGGCTGATTTGCCCATGAACGAACAATTTACAATTCGCCCTGCACAGCCGGAGGATGCCGAAACGATTCTGTACTTCATCAAGGCGCTTGCAGAATATGAGCATCTGAGCGATCAGGTCGTTGCAACTCCGGAAATCCTCAGAGAATGGATTTTTGAAAAGCAGAAGGCAGAAGTCCTGCTGCCTGAGGTCGATTCCAAGCCCATCGGCTTTGCCCTGTTCTTCCACAACTTCTCTACATTTCAGGGCAGAGCGGGCATTTATCTGGAAGACCTGTTTATCCTGCCCGAATACCGCGGCAGGGGCTACGGGAAGGCGCTGCTCCGCCGTCTGGCACAGCTCGCTCTGGAGCGCGGCTGCGGACGGCTGGAATGGGTC
The DNA here is from genome assembly GCA_045628065.1 of Faecousia sp. Taxonomy (GTDB): domain Bacteria; phylum Bacillota; class Clostridia; order Oscillospirales; family Oscillospiraceae; genus SVMC01. The sequence continues at coordinate 33,948 of JAZQOW010000054.1, read as the reverse complement.
TGCCTCGACTGGAATCAGCCAAGCATCGACTTCTACCTTTCATTGAACGCACAGCCCATGCACGACTGGACCATCTACCGCCTCTCCGGCGATACCCTCCGTGCCATGGCCGAATAAAACAGCTTCGGGATCTGCTTGCCAGATCCCGAATTATACGTCAGGAGAACTCTATGAACGAACAACGCACAGCCCGAAACCCCATGGGCTACCTCCCCGTCCCCAAGCTTATGATCTCTATGGGCGCACCGATGATGCTGTCCATGCTGGTACAGGCGCTTTATAATGTAATAGACAGCCTGTACGTCTCCCATATCCCCGATACCGCCGCCATCGTTCATGCAGGCGATAAGGCCGTCAGCGCACTGGCGCTGGCCTTCCCCATTCAGCTGCTGATCACCGCCCTGTGCGTCGGCACAGGCGTGGGTGTGAATGCAGCCCTTTCCAAGAGCCTCGGTGAAGGCGACCGGAAGCTTGCCAGCCGCATTGCGGGCAACTCCGTAGTGCTCAGCTTCGTCTATTTTGTCATCATCGCCGCTTTCGGCTTCCTCGGCACCCGCTGGTATATCGGCACACAGACCACTGACCCCGTAACTCTGCAATTCGGCAGCGATTATCTGCGCATCCTCACCGTGTGGTCGCTTGGTGTTACCGGCTATATGTGCTTTGAGAAGCTGCTGCAATCCACCGGCAAAACCACCTGCGCTATGGTAGGGCAGCTGGTCGGCGCCATTACCAACATTGTGCTGGACCCGTTCTTCATCTTCGGCTGGTGCGGCCTTCCCGCGATGGGTGTTGCCGGTGCCGCTGTGGCCACCGTCATCGGTCAGTGGGCTTCGTGGGTTGCCGCGATGATCCTCCATGTCTGGAAAAACAAGGAGCTGGAGAGCCGCCTTTCCATGCTCAAGCCGGATCTCAGGATCATCGGCAGAATTTTCACCGTTGGCGCTCCCGCCATTGCCATGCAGGCGCTGACCTCCGTCATGACCTACGGCATCAACCTGATTCTTTCCACCATCTCCGAGTATGCCATCACAGCCTACGGTATCTACTTCAAGCTGCAAAGCTTCATCTTCATGCCCGCCTTCGGCCTGAACAACGCCTCTGTGCCCATCATCGCCTTCAACTACGGTGCACGGGAGAAAAAGCGTATCCGCGACGCCATCCTCAGCGGCATGCTCTTCTCATGCACGCTCATGCTGGCGGGCACTGTGCTGCTGCAGCTCTTTGCGCGGCAGGTGGTCGGCTGGTTCGCTGTCTCGCAGGGCGCTGCCGAGCTTTGCGTGGTCGCTCTGCGGATCATTACCCTCGGCTTCCTGTTCGTGGGTATCAACATCATTTTGCAGGGTGCCTGTCAGGCACTGGGCAACGGAATCTACTCCCTGCTCATTTCCCTGCTGCGCATGATCATCGTCGCACTGCCGGTTGCATGGTTCCTGTCCAGGCAGCCCAATGCGCAGAACCTCGTCTGGCTCGCCTTCCCCATCGCGGAGGTCGCCTCCTGCATCCTCGCCGTGATCTTCACCGTCAGCCTGTACCGCAAGCGCACAAAATCCATGGTCACCCTATAAAAGCTTCTGGCCGCTCCCATCCGGGGGCGGCCATTTTTCTGCGCTTATCACAAAAACACTCTTCATTTTTTGTAAAACTATGTTATAATAAGAAAAAGTCAGCGCCTCCGATCGCTGCACCGGCTTTTCCCTCCGGCTCATCCGAAGGCATAAGTCAACCATCATCTGATGAGAAAGGACATCACCCCATGGCAAAGAAAACAACTTACACCAGCAAAAAGAAAGCCCCGAAGAAGCTCACCTCCGGGCAAATCACCCTCATCTGCATCCTGAGTGCACTGCTCATCATCGCCTGTGTGTTCATGGCAGTGAAAGCACAGCCGCCCGTAGAGGCCGAACCCACCGCTCTGGATGCCGCTGCCCAAACCGAAGCAGGCACCGATACTGATGCCGAAGCCGAGGAAGAAGCCGACAACACTGCTCTCCCGGATTCCAAAACCTTTGATGTTACCAAGACCTATTATGCCGATATTACCGTGCAGGATTACGGCACCATTACCGTTGAGCTGGACGCATCGCAGGCTCCCATCTCCGTGCAGAACTTTGTTGAGCTTTCCCGAAAGCACTTCTATGATGAGCTCACCTTCCACCGCATTATGGACGGCTTCATGATGCAGGGCGGCGATCCCACCGGCACCGGCTCCGGCGGCGCCGGCTATACGATCGAAGGCGAATTCGCCGCCAACGGCCACGAGAACAACATCTCCCACACCCGCGGCACCATCTCCATGGCCCGCAGCAACGACTTTGACAGCGCCAGCTGCCAGTTCTTCATTGTCCAGTCCGACAGCACCTTCCTCGACGGCAACTATGCCGGCTTCGGCCATGTCACCGAAGGCATGGACATTGTTGATGCCATCTGCGCTGACGCCCAGCCCACCGATGACAACGGCACCATCCCCCCCGATGCGCAGCCCATCATCGAATCCATCGTGATCCGCGAAGAGTAATTCATAACCAGCATCTTTCCTGTTGAAAAAAGGTCAGATGTAAAGAATAAAAACATAAAGGTGGTATATCCATGGGAAAATTCGTCATTAAGGAAGCCAAGACCGGCCTCATGTTCAATCTGAAAGCAAACAACGGCGAAGTCATCGCAACCTCCGAAATCTACTCCGGAGAGCCTGCCTGCCGCAACGGCATTGACTCCGTCAAGCGCAACGCCCCCATCGCCCCCATCGAAGACCAGACCGTCGCCGATTACGAAGTCTGCAAGAACCCGAAATTCGAGGTCTATCAGGACAAGGCCGGTGAATTCCGCTTCCGCCTGAAGGCCGCAAACGGCCAGATCATCGCCACCGGCGAAGGCTACAAGAGCAAGTCCGGCTGCCTCAACGGCATCGACTCCATCAAGCGCAACGCCCCCGATGCTGCGATTGAGACACTTTGATCCTATTAAAAAAGAACTGCCCGCATGGGCAGTTCTTTTTTTATCTGATTATACGGCTTGGGTCGTCTGCTCAAAGAATTTGCGGAAGGGCAGGCGGTCAGAGAAATCGAAGCGGCCTTCCAGAATGCGGCTGAAGAAGCCGATGATCGAGCCATTGACAAGGGCGCAGAGAATGGTGCCCAGTCTCACCCCGACGAAGACGCCGAAGCCGAAGAAGAGGAAGGACAGCACAACCGCAATCAGGCAGCTGGCGATATCATAGCCCGTCTTGTATTTATAGATGGGAATCTGGTGCTTTGCCGACAGCTCCTTGACAAACAGCTCATAGACCTCCGGGGCAATGTAGGTATGGAACATCAGGCTGACGCCAAAGGAGCTCAGCAGCATACCGATCACATAGCCCGCGCCTCTGGCAAGAAAATGCTCCATCGGGATCAATCCTGTAAGCCACATCGCACCGTCAAGAATCAGGCCGTAGACCACAGCCGTGACAAAGGAGAACAGGAAGCTGAGGCGGAATTTCCGGAGCACCAGCAGCATGATCACCAAAAGGATCGCCTGCATGGTGTATTCTGCCATGCCGAAGGTGAAAAACGGAAGGACAAGAGAGAGCTTCCGGTAGAGCACATAGGCCGGAGCGACGATCATGGACATGCCGAAGTTCGCCCGCTCCATGGAGGCAGCTCCCAAGGCCAGTGTGAGGAGTCCCAGCACATAGGAAAGCTCTGTGGAGAAAGATCGCTTCATGCTTACTTCTCGAGCAGAAGCTCTGCGATCTGAACGGTATTGGTGGCAGCGCCCTTGCGGACCTGGTCGCCGCAGCACCACAGCACCAGACCATTAGGATCGGTGAGGTCGGGGCGGATGCGCCCGACAAAGACGATATCCTGATCGGAGGTCTCCAGCGGCATCGGATAGCGGCCTGCGGAAAGCTCATCGACCAGCAGGCAGCCGGGAGCCTTGGCAATAACTTCTCTGGCCTCTTCAACAGAAACCGGGCGATCGAAGTGCAGGCTGACGGAGATGGAATGGCTGCGCACGACGGGAACACGGACACAGGTGCAGGAAACCAGCAGCTCGGGCAGGTGCATGATCTTGCGGCCTTCGTTCTGCATCTTCATTTCCTCGGTGGTGTAGCCTTCGCAGCTCTCGGAGCCGATCTGGGGGATCAGGTTAAAGGCGATCTGATGGGAGAAGACCTTCGCTTCCACGGGTTTTCCCTCACGCAGGGCTTCGACCTGATTCATCAGCTCAATGGGGCCGCCTGCACCGGCGCCGGAGACTGCCTGATAGGTGGAGGCGGTCATGGTGCGGATGGGGGCAATGGCATTGAGCGCATTAACTGCGGTAACGGTGATGATTGTGGAGCAGTTAGGATTGGAGATGATGCCCTTGTGCCATTCGACATCCTGCGGATTGACCTCAGGCACGATCAGGGGAACATTGGGGTCCATACGGAAGGCGGAGGAGTTATCGACAAATACAGCGCCTGCTGCCACAATGGCAGGAGCAAACTGCTTTGCGATCTTGTTCTCTGCTGCGCCCAGCACGATGTCCATGCCCTGGAAGGCTTCATCGCATGCCAGCTCGACTTCGATTTCCTTACCTGCGAAGGGGAGCTTCTTGCCCGCACTGCGGGAGCTTGCCAGAAGATGCAGCTCTTCGAGGGGGAAGTTTCGCTCTTCCAGAATCTTCATCATTTCTCTGCCGACGGCGCCGGTAGCGCCCAGAATAGCAACCTTATACTTCTTCATATCATAATCCTCCTATTAAACGAAACTATTATAGAGTACACGGATGGCGTTGGAAAAGTCTTTATTGTCAACGCCTACGATAATATTCAGCTCCTCCGGACCCTGCGTGATGATGCGGACATTGATGCCGTTCTTGCCGAGCTTGGCGAAGATCTTGCCGGATACACCGGTGCGATAGGCCATCTTTCTGCCGACGGCTGCCAGAATGGAAATCTTATCTGTGACCTTGATGCTGTCCGGATGCATGGTCTTCTCCAGCTCATTGAGGATGGAGTAGAGGCACGGGGTCAGCTTGTCAGTGGAGATGACCAGTGAGATATTGTCGATACCCGAAGGGGCATATTCTACGCAAAGATTGTGCGACTCAATGATTTCCATGATTTTCCGCCATGCGCCCACCTCGGAGGACATGCCATGCTTGGAAATGGTGATCACGGAATAATTCTTTCTGCCCGCGATACCGGTGATGAAATCCTCCTGATTGGGATCGTCATGATCGTCAAAGGAATCCATGATCAGGGTGCCGGGATGCTCGGGGTTGTTGGTGTTGCGGATATTCAGGGGAATATTCTTCTCGCGCACCGGGAAAATGGACTGCTCGTGGAGCACCTGCGCGCCGAGATAGCTCAGCTCACGCAGTTCGGAATATGTAACCCGCTCAATGTTGCGGGGATTTTCTACAATGCGGGGGTCGGCCATGAGAATGCCGGAAACATCCGTCCAGTTCTCATATACATCGGCATCCAATGCCGCTGCCGCCAGAGAGCCGGTGATATCGCTGCCGCCGCGGGAGAAAATCCTGATCTTGTTGTCAGGCATGATGCCGTAGAAGCCGGGGATGACCACGCTGCGGTTCTCCGCAGCATGGCGCAGGGCTTCATAGCTGGCTTCCTGATCGACGCTGCCGTCGAAGCGGAATTTCAGCCACAGCTTGGCATCGACAAAGTCGAAGCCCAGATAGTCCGCCATCAGAAGTGCGGAGAAGTATTCACCGCGGGAGACCAGCTCATCCTGAGAGATGCCGCGTTCCATCTTTTCGCGCAGCTTCTTCATTTCGCCCTCGATATCGGTATTCAGCTGCAGGGCATCGCGGATGCCGACATAGCGGTCGAAAATCATCTGGAATACGCCGTCGCAGGAGACACCGTATTGCAGGTGGGCGTGGCAAAGGTAGAGCAGGTCGGTGATTTTGTGATCGTCCTTATTCCGCTTACCGGCGGCAGATACGACAACGACACGGCGCGAGGGATCGGCATCTACAATGGCCTTGACTTTTGCGTATTGGCTGGCATCTGCCATGGAGGTGCCGCCGAATTTCAGAACTTTCAGCATATTGGTTTGGATCTCCTTTATTATCGAATGCCGGCCATGAAGGCTTCAGGATCAGCTTCCTGAATGGATGCCATAAAGGCGTGCATTTGAAGATTGCTTACAGGTTTGGTTACGATGCCGCTGCCCAGAACACGGTCGGTGATCTCTTCCAGCCACGGGCTCTTGACGCTGGTGCGGACATAATAGGGATGGCTCACGCTGCCCTGCTCGACAGGCGCCTGTGCGCTGCCGTAGAAGCCGCGAATGCCGCCTGCAATGTCGATGCAGTCCTGCACCATGTTGCAGGCAGTGGGGAATCGGCCTGCGCCCTGACCGTAGTAGCTCTGCTCGCCGACGTATTCGCCCACATAGGTGATGAGGTTAAAGTTGGAGGGCACGGCTGCCATCATATTTCTGGCAGGCAGCAGGGTGGGCTCGATCCAGGCGGCGACGCCCTGACCGGTGCGGATGGCGGAGGCTACGAGCTTGCATACAAGACCTGCCTCGGTGAAGGCGGCGATATCGCCGTCGGTGATAGAGCGGATACCGAAGGTGGGAACGTCCTGCTCGGTCATCAGGCAGTCAAAGGCCACATTGGCAGAGATGATCAGCTTGCGCTGGATATCCAGACCGTCAATATCGGCGGCAGGATTGGCCTCTGCATAGCCCAGTTCCTGTGCTCTTGCCAGCACATCGGCAAAGGGAACCGGCTCATGGAGCATGGTATCTAATATATAGTTGGTCGTGCCGTTCATAATGCCCTGGAGGCTGGTAATTTTATCAATTCTTCGCGCACGCTCCAGATTGATCAGCCACGGAATGCCGCCGCCGACGGCAGCTGTACACCGCAGGCAGACACCGTTTTCCTTCGCCAGAGCGGTCAGCTCGCGGTAATAATGGCTGATGAGGTGCTTATTGGCAGTCACATAATTCTTGCCCGCCTTCAGGCAGGCACTGGCAAATTCATAGGCAGGATGCAGGCCGCCCATGGCCTCAGCCACGGTTTCGACCTCCGGATCGTTGAGAATGGTATCAAAATCATGCACCAGAGCCGTTCCAAGCTCCGGAAAAGTTCGTAAGTCCAGAACATATTTCACTTCCAGATCTTCTCGCGCTTCGATAATGCGGTATACGCCGCCGCCTACGGTTCCATAACCCAGCAATGCAATTTTCATTCATTCTCACCCTTCTGTGTATTCGTAGTCCGGTCACGTGTTTATGAAGGAAAAACACTTGACTTTCTGTGAAAAACAATATATCATATGTTTGTGAAAAATGCAAGAAAAAGATTGGAGATTTTTTTATGTATTACCAAAGCACCAGGAACAATGCGCTGACCGCAGTGTCAACTGCGGCGGTGCTTCGCGGAATTGCCCCCGATGGCGGGCTTTATATTCTGAAGGACTTTGCGGCTCTGAATTTCGACTGGCGCGCATGCCTTGAAAAGGATACGCAGGGCATGGCCGAGCAGATCCTCTCCGCGCTGCTGCCGGATTATCCTGACATGGGCGAGCTGGTGCGCCGTGCCTATACCGGCAAATTTGAGACAGAAGATCTGACCCCGCTGGTTCCTGTCGGTGACCGCTATGTGCTTGAGCTCTTCCGCGGCCCCACATCGGCATTCAAGGATGTGGCTCTGTCCATGCTTCCCCAGCTCATCACTGCCGCACGCGGCTGCGAGGGCATGGAGGATGAGATCGTGATCCTCACCGCTACCTCCGGCGATACCGGCAAGGCAGCGCTTGAGGGCTTCCACGATGTCGAAGGCACGAAGATTATTGTTTTCTTCCCGGAGAACGGCGTTTCCGCTGTGCAGAAAGCACAGATGGTGACCCAGGCGGGCAGCAATGTATGTGTTTGCGGCATCAACGGCAACTTCGATGATGCACAGACCGGCGTGAAGAACACCTTCGCCGCAGTGGATGCCGATGACCTTCTTGCAGGAAAAGGCGCAAGACTTTCTTCCGCAAATTCAATTAATATTGGACGTTTGGCTCCGCAGGTGGTATACTATTTCAAAGCCTATGCCGATCTGGTGAAGTGGGGCCGGATTTCCGTCGGTGACCCGATCGATTTCGTGGTTCCTACCGGCAACTTCGGTGATATTCTGGCAGGCTACTTTGCAAAATATATGGGTCTTCCCGTGGGCAGACTCGTGTGCGCATCCAATGCCAATGATGTGCTCACGGACTTTATCCGCACCGGCTTCTATGACCGCAAGCGCCCCTTCTATAAAACCGTATCCCCCTCCATGGATATTCTGGTATCGAGCAACCTTGAGCGCCTGCTGTTCCTCATGAGCGGCTGTGACGCTGCGCAGGTCGCCGACTGGATGGGCAAGCTCAAGGCTGACGGCTGCTATCAGGTCGATGACGCAATGATCGCCCGCCTGCATGAAGAATTCTGGGCAGGCTGCTGTGACGATGCCGGAACCGCAAAGTCCATCGGTGAGATCTGGAGCAAGTACGGCTATCTTTGCGATACCCATACCGCTGTTGCATGGAATGTAGCAGACCAGTATCTGGCCGAAGAAGCCTCCGGCCGTCCTGTTGTGGTGCTGTCCACTGCTTCGGCCTACAAATTCCCCGTGGCCGTGCTCGATGCCCTCGGCGCAGAGCCTGCCGGTGACGAATTTGAGATCATGGAGCAGCTGCACGCCCTGACCGGTGTTCCCATTCCCGCCAATCTGGCAGGCCTTAAGGAAAAGCCCGTCCTTCACCGCAACGTAATCGAAAAGGATGAGATTCTGGACTTCGTTCTGAGCAAGATCGCACAGCCCAAGTGGAGCTGAAAAGAGGTAAACCTATGAAATATATTCTTCTCATCGGCGATGGCATGGCCGATAACCCTGTCGCAGAGCTGGGTGGAAAAACCCCGCTTGAGGCGGCGGATAAGCCGTTTATTGACGCACTTGCAGCAAAATCCCAGCTCGGCTCGGTCATGAATGTCCCCCGCGCCCTGCCTCCCGGAAGCGATACTGCGATTCTGTCCATCTTCGGCTGCGACCCCAATGTCTATTTCACCGGCAGAAGCCCGCTGGAGGCTGCCGGCTGCGGCCTGACCGTATATCCCGGCGAAATCAGCTACCGCTGCAACATGGTCGCACTTGAGGATGGCGACAAGCCCTTTGACGAAAAGCGCATTCTGTCCCACAACGCCGGTTCCATTGATGGCGAGACCTCCATGGCCGTCATCCGCTGGCTTATCGCGCAGCCCAAATTCGCCGAAGCCATGAAGGCCTGCGGCGTGCGTATTGAGCCGACCCCCTCCTTCCGCCATATTGCAGTGCAGACCGGCGGCAATACCGAAGGTCTGGTAGCGGCACCTCCCCACGACCATCTGGGCGAGGTCATCGGCCCTCTGGTGGTGCATGGCAGCGAGAACGCCCTTGCACTGCGCCGCCTCATGGTGCTTGCCAATGAGCTGCTGGAGCATCATCCCATCAACGAAGAGCGCCGCGCCGCAGGCAAGCTGCCCGCCAACGGCATCTGGATCTGGGCTGAGGGTACGGCAGTACAGCTGCCCAACTTTAAAGAGCGCTACGGCCACTACGGCAGCGTCATCAGTGCAGTTCCTCTGGTGCATGGCATCGGCAATCTGTGCGGCCTGAAGCCCGTTGAGATCGAAGGTGCGACCGGAGAGGTGGACACCAACTATGAGGGCAAGCTGGAAGCCGCCTTCCGCTGCCTCTCCTCTGAGGATGATTTCCTGTGCCTGCACATCGAAGCACCCGACGAAGCGACCCATAACGGCCGTCTGGATGAAAAAATGCTCGCCATCTGGCAGCTGGATCATCTGGTCGTCCAGCCTCTTGTCAACTGGCTGGAGGACAAGGGCATGGAATATCGCCTGCTGATGCTCTCTGACCACAAGACCCTGATGTCCACCCGCGGTCACGACGGCGACCCCGTCCCCTATATGCTCTACGACAGCCGCAAGGATACCGGCCTCGGCCTGCCCTATACCGAAGCCAACGGCCTCAAGGGCCCCTTCATGGAAGCAGGCGTCGGCCTGATGGATCTGCTGTTTGAGAATTAAGAAAGGCTTTTGAGATGAAATTCGTAAAAATGAACGGTGCCGGGAACGACTTTATCATTCTCGACAACCGGGACGGAAGCTATGCTTATGAAGATCTGAGCCGGATCGCGCAGGTGGTCTGCCGTCGGCATCTGTCCATCGGCGCCGACGGCATGATGGCAGTGGAAAAGGCCGATGGCGATGCGGATTTCAAGATGGTTTTCATCAATCCCGATGGCACGCTCGGCGAGATGTGCGGCAACGGCGCCAGATGTATCTGCCGCTATGCCTATGAATTCGGCCTGTCCGGAGAAAACCAGCGGGTGGAAACCACAGCAGGTCTGGTCACCGGCGTGCGGATCGACAAGATCAATTACCGCATCCGTCTCAACGACCCCAGTGTACTTATGCCCGATCTCCCGGTGGAGCTGGACGGCGTGACATATCCCTGCGCCTATGTGGAGCTCGGCGATCCGGGTCTTCCCCACGGCGTGCTGGAAATGAAGAATCTGGCACAGAAGAGCTTCGACGAGCTTCGGCCTCTGGGACGTGCGCTTCGCTATCATCCCACCTTCCCCAAGGGCGTGAACATGAATTTCTATGAGATCATCGAGCCGGATCATCTTGTGGAAAAGACCTTTGAGCGCGGCGTGGAGGATTTCACCTACGCCTGCGGCACCGGCACCGGGAGTGTCGTTTCCGTGCTCTGGACAAAGGGACTGGTTTCTGGCAAAAATGTGCTTGTAGACGTCCCCGGCGGACGGCTAATCATCGATATTGAAGGAGAAAACGGAAAAATCAAGGATCTTTATCTGACCGGGCCTACCAATCTTGTATGCACGGGTGAGCTGACAGACGATATGCTCGATGCTTCCCTGCTATAATAAAGAAAGAAAACGGAGGATATTATGAAAAAAGTTCTGAAGAATTACTGGTTTATCCTGTGTATGCTGATCGCCATCATCGGCGGCTGCATCACGGGCGCCCTGTGGCCGGAGGCTACCTGCCTTGAGCCGCTGGGTACGCTGTTCATCAACCTCATGTTCTGTGTCGTTGTGCCGATGGTATTCTTCTCCATCTCCTCGGCCATCGCCAACATGAAAAACATCAAGCGCGCCGGTAAGGTCATGGGTGTTACCATCGCCACCTTCATGGTCACTGCCGCCATTGCCGCAGTCATGATGTACATCATTGTCCGCATCATCCCCATTGTCACCGGCGCTTACGAGCAGGTGGAGGGCACCGTCGATGAGACCCTCGGCGTTGCCGATATGATCATCAACTTCTTCACCAAGCCCGACTTCGTGGAACTCTGGTCCCGCAGAGCCATGCTGCCTCTGATCGTTGCCGCTGTCTTCTTCGGCTTCGGCACCCAGATGGCCGGCGGCCCCGAGACCAAGGTTGCAAAGCTTCTCGAAGAAATCACCACCATCATGATGAACATCGTCAAGCTCATCACCTACTACGCACCCATCGGCTTCTTCGGCTTCTTTGCCTATCTGGTCGCCACCTACGGCCCCGAGCTGATCGGCGACTACAGCCGCACCCTGATCGTCTACTATGTGCTGTGCTTCGTTTACATGTTCATTTTCTTCCCCATCTATGCCCGCTTCGGCGGTGGCAAGGGCGGCGCAAAGGTCATGTTCAAGCACCTGTTCCGTCCGGCAGCCGTTTCCTTCGGCACCTGCTCCTCTGTTGCAACCATCCCCACCAACATGGAAGTCGCAGAACAGACCGGCATCTCCAAGGATGTTTCCGGTATCGTCCTGCCGCTGGGCGCCACCATGCATATGGACGGCTCCGCCATGTCTGCCATTATTAAGGTTGCCTTCCTGTTCGGCATCTTCGGTCAGCCCTTCGGCACCGGCCGCGCCATTCTGGCCATCATCGTGGCTGTGTTCTCCTCCGTTGCCATGTCCGGCATTCCCGGCGGCGGCGGCGTAGGCGAGCTGGTTCTTTGCACCATCTTCTTCCCCAACCAGCTGGCCATCGCCTACCCCATTGCCATCGCACTTGGCAATTTGGTCGATCCTCCTGCCACCATGGTCAACGCCGCAGGCGACTATGTTGCCTCCTTCATCGTCTCCCGCTTCGTAGACGGCAAGGATTGGCTCCAGAGCAAGCTCCAGAAGAAAGCATAATCATGATCTGCATTGCTCCGCCCCGGAGGGCTGCTTCGGCAGCCCTCCGGGGCGGATTGCTATTGCGGCCAGGCATTTGTGGATATTTGCCAAAATACAGGAGGACAATTCATGCAAGGTACCAAAATCAAAAAACCTCCCGGCAACCCATTGACAGGATAAAAAATGCGTGATAAATTGTGCTTTCAGAGATTTACAGAGAAAAAGGAGTCAAAAAAGATGAAGCAAAGAAAAAGAATGCTCTCTGCCCTGCTCGCAATAATGCTGATCCTGACGCTTCTGCCTTCCGGCCCCATTGTTGCGGCAGATATGCCTGTCTATGACGCCCTCTTCATGTCCGATCTGCACAACGGTGTCGGCGGATATGACGGCCTCAAGCAGATGGTCAGCGAACTGAAGGCCGAAGGGCTCGAGCCCCGTGTCATCGGCCACGGCGGTGACTATGTAGAAGATGACAAGGGCGGTATCCCCGACTGGCAGACCGAGGTTTATGACGTCATCTCCGGTACCGAAAAGGAAGCCTTCCCCGATGCCGCTCAGGTCTACACCATGGGCAACCACGACTGGGAAACCGGCACCTTCGGCGGCAGAAGCGATAAGGAAGCCGCCTTCAAGGAAATCTTCGGCTACGACCGCACCGGCCTTGCCTATTCCGATGACGAAATGGAAATCTATACGATCGGCGCACAGGGCACCACCGGTGCCGGCGGCGGCGGTGAAGCCTTCATTCAGGCGGATATTGATGCCTTCGACCAGTATCTGAACGCCGTGAAAGGCAGCGGCAAGGTCATCTTCCTCCAGACCCACTGGCCTGCACACAGCTCCTACAACTTCAAGCAGCGTGTGGTCACCAATTCCGGCCTGCTCATCGACGTTATGAACAAGTATGCCGATCAGATGGATCTGGTCTGGATCTGGGGTCATAACCATTATGAAGATGAGATGCGCTATGTGATCCTCCAGCCCGGCGACCAGATCATGTACAAGGCCGATACCACCGGCTCCACCTGGGGCAATCCGAAAAATCCCCAGTACAAGACCATTCAGTTCACCTATGCCAACGCAGGCTGCATGAATGATATGTGGTACCTCCAGGACGGCCGTAACGACACAAGCTCCTCCACGGGCTATCGAGGCCCGTCTGCCTGCCTGAGTGTTGCTGTAAGCGAAGCTGCCATCAACTTCCAGTATAACCGCATCCAGCAGGTCAATGGCGAATGGGTCTTCTCCCATGACGCAAACATTCAGATTCACAACCACAATGTGACCAAGGAGCATCCTGCCGAGGTCAGCGTTGCAAGACTCGTTAACCCCCATGCTCATGACTATCAGGCAGCCGCGACGGTCGCTCCCACCTGCACAGACGCTGGCTATACGGTATATACCTGCTCCATCTGCGGTGCATCCTATCAGGCTGACGCAGTTGCTGCTCTGGGTCATAGCTATGCTGATGGCTTCTGCACCGTGTGCGGTGCAGCCGATCCTCATGCGCAGCCGTCTCCGGACAACGGGCAATATGTGCCCGCCGAGACGATCGAGCCCGGCAAAACCTATGTGATCGTTGCAAACGGCAAGTATGCCCTCAATAACAAGACAGTACGCCTTAAGAACCAGGACAGCCTGGGCGCAACCGCCGTGACCATTAAAAACGGTGTGCTCACAAGTACGGTTTCCGAGGATATGCTCTGGACGATTCAGAATGCACCCGAAGGCACCTCTGCCGCTGTGGACGGTGCTGTTCAGTACCACCTCTATGATCAGTCCGGCAATCTGCTTTACCGCCGCTCCGGCTCCAGCGGCACGGCGCCCCTTTCCTGCAACAGCGAAGCACCCGCCAAGGCCAACCATGCGACCTGGTCCTTCGCCGTGCGCAATGCGGATGCCGCTGAATTCACCATGTATGTGAACAGTTCCAGCAGCAGCGACTATCCCTTCACCATGTCCGGCTCTGAGAGCGGCTTCAGCTGTCCGGGCACGGCACGCTCTGGCTGGGATCCCCTGACCTATGGCGATGCGATTCAGCTGTATACCGTAGCTGTATCCCCCGATCCTGACGTTCCCGCCTGTACGCACGAATATGCAGCCGTAACGACCGATGCAACCTGCACTGAGGCTGGCTCCACCACCTACACCTGCACGCTGTGCGGTGACAGCTATACAGAGCCGATCCCCGCGCTGGGGCACGAGCTTCGGACCGATGTGGCGCTTGCACCCACCTGCACCGAGCCTGGCCTCACACAAGGGCGTCACTGTGTAAGAGACGGCTGCGGCTATGCCATTGCACAGGAAGCCATCCCTGCTTTAGGCCACAGTTATACAAACGGCTTCTGCAGCCGCTGCGGTGCAGAAGACCCGGATAGGGAGAAAGAAATTGCCTCGCCGGATGATGCACAATTTGTTGTCAGCACCGCGACCGGCAAGGCGGGAGATACCGTTACGCTCACCGTATCCATTGAAAACAACCCGGGTATCGTTTCGGCATATCTGAAGCTCTACTACGACACAGAAAAGCTGGAGCTGATTGATGCCGAAGATACCGGCCTGCTTGCGGATCATGATTTTAATCTCGAAGTCATGCCCTATAGCCTGAACTGGGATAGTTCGCTCAGCAGCGTGAACAACACCAACAATGGCGACATTGCCATTCTGACCTTCCGCATCAAGGATGATTGCCAGCCGAGCGATGCGGACATCATGCTGCGCTTCGATCCGCGCAATATTCTGGACACCAATTTTGACCTGGTTCCCTTTGCGGTTACCGATGGAACGGTTCATGTTGTGGATTATATCCCCGGCGATCTGGACAGTGACGGCGAAGTGACCGCAAGAGACGTCGCACTCCTGCGCCGCTACCTTGCCGGAAATCTGACCTCTTCGATCAACCTGCTGGCTGCCGACTGCGACGGTATGCCCGGCATCACCGCCAGAGACGTCGGCTTCCTCCGCCGCAATCTCGCCTACTGGGAAGGCTACGAACTGAGCTATCCGCAGTAATTGAATACATAACAGGCTCATGGGCAGATCACTTGCTCCATGAGCCTGTTTTTTGCTCATCGGTTCTGCGCAAATTCTTTGATGTCAGAGCAAGAAATAATACAATTCACTGAAAGCATCAGAATTTTATGGCAATACTTGACAGCAGGGGGATTGCATGATACATTAGGAGAAGTCATGATTAGAAAAATATGATGCAAAAAGGGGAAAAACAGTGAAAAACAGCAAAAAAACCGTGTCCATCCTACTTGCAACCCTCATCATCCTGATTCTCCTGCCGTGCCTCGCCGCTGCTGCGGCAGATACTCCGGGCAACGGACTTGCCCTCACGCTGAATTCTGATCAAATGTCCTACTCCGTTTCCGGTATCGGCACCTGCACAGATCAGCTCATCGTCATTCCCGGCCAATACAATAATTTGCCCGTGACCGGCATCAGCGATCGTGCATTCTACGGCTGCTCCCGCCTGACCGGCGTTCGTATCCCGGAAGGCGTGACCGACATCGGCAGCGAAGCGTTCTACGGCTGCTACGGTCTGTCCGCCGTCGATCTTCCGGAAAGCCTGCGCAGCATCGGCAGTAAAGCATTCTGCGACTGTTCCAGCCTGAGTAGCATTACGATCCCGGCATTTGTGTCCGGCATTGGCGAAGGTGCCTTTTGCGGCTGCTCCAGCCTGACCGGCATTGAAGTTTCATCTGAAAATCCGGATTACTTCTCCTATGACGGTGTATTATTCTCCGGGGATATGTCCACGCTCATCTGTTATCCCGCCGGAAGCGAGCTCACGAGCTATGACATCCCCGAAGGCGTAAACAGAATCGGCGACTGCGCCTTCTTTCGCTGCGTTTCCCTGACCAGCATTACCATCCCCGGCACCGCGAGCAGCATCGGCAGCTCTGCATTCCAATGGTGCCTTGCGCTGAGAAGCATCACCATTCCGTCCGGCGTGACCCGGATCGGAGATTCTGCATTCGAATGGTGCTCTTCTCTGACCGACTTTACCATCTCGGGAAGGGTGACTGAAATCGGCAATTCTGTATGCAGATGGTGCCGCTCTTTGACAAGCGCTTCCCTCCCGGCCGGCGTGACCGTGATCGGCAATTCTGCTTTTGACGGATGTATCAAATTAAGCAGGATCACCATTCCGCAGAGCGTGACCGACATCGGCGGCTACGCATTCAACCGCTGCTCCGCTTTGACCGGCATCACGCTTCCGGCGAATGTGCGCACGATTGGCGCGCAGGCCTTCTCCGGCTGCACCGGTCTGACTGGCCTGAGCATCCCGGCAAATGTGTGCAGCATCGGCACTCATGCGTTTTCCGGCTGCACCGGTGTGCGCAGTATTCAGGTCGCAGCGAGCAATCCCTGCTTCTGTACCTATGACGGCGCATTGTATAATAAAGAAATCACCACACTCATCTGCTACCCTATCGCAAGCACCCGCACCAGCTTTGCTATCCCCAAGGGGGTAACCGGCATCGACGATCAGACATTCTATAACTGCACCAGCCTGACCCGTATCACCATCCCGGAAGGGGTGACAAGCATTGGCATGTCTGCATTCGAAGGCTGCTCCAGCCTGACCGTCATGACGCTCCCGGAGAGCGTAACGAGCATCGGTGCTTATGCATTCTTTAAATGCTCCAGGTTATCCAGCATCTATATCCCGGAGGGCGTCACCGACATCGGGGATTCTGCCTTCTTCAGCTGCGTCCGTCTGTCCGGCATTTCTCTGCCGGAAGGGCTGCGCAGGATCGGAAATTATGCACTTTACAACTGCCCCAGCCTGCCCACCCTCACCATCCCGGAGGGCGTTACCTCCATCGGCAT
Source organism: Faecousia sp. (assembly GCA_045628065.1). Taxonomy (GTDB): domain Bacteria; phylum Bacillota; class Clostridia; order Oscillospirales; family Oscillospiraceae; genus SVMC01. The sequence goes on along the minus strand of JAZQOW010000054.1, from coordinate 16,943 downwards.
GTATACCTTCAACAATTGCAACACGATGTCCGACATCCACCTCCCGAGGAGCCTGACTGCCATTGACAAATATGCCTTCTACGGCTGCTCCAGTCTGACAGATGTGTATTATGCCGGCACGCAAACGCAATGGAACGAGCTCGTCAAGGGCATCGGCAACGCACAGCTTCTGAATGCTGCGATCCATTATTCCTGCTGTATTCAGCATGACTATGCAGAGAAGAATAATTCCGCGACCTGTACGGCAGCCGGAGTGGTCACATACACCTGTTCTTACTGTGGTGAGAGCTGCGTTGAGGCAAGCCCTGCTCTGGGGCATCATCTGGTCACGGATGCAGCGCTTGCGCCCACCTGCACGGAAGCCGGTCTCACAGAGGGCTGCCACTGCGTAAGAGACGGCTGTGACTATGCCGCCGCACAGGAAACCATTCCTGCTCTGGGTCACAGCTATCTGGAAGGTTTCTGCATCCGCTGCGGAGCCGAAGACCCGGAAACGAAAAAGCAGCTTGCCGATCCGGCTGAAGCGCAGTTTGCACTCCCTACGGTGATCGGTATAACGGGGCAAACTGTCACCGTCCCCATTTCGATTGCAAATAATCCCGGAATCGTTTCGGCCTGCCTGATGCTCTATTATGACACAGAAAAGCTGGAGCTGATCAGCGCGGAGGATACCGGCCTGCTCTCAGGCTTTAGCTTCCATTTCGACACAATGCCCTGCATCCTGCGCTGGGCGCAAGCTGACAGCCGCGAAAATAACACTGCCAACGGCGAAATTGCTGTTCTGACCTTCCGCATCCGGGAGGATTGCCAGCCCGGCGAGGCTGATCTCCGGCTTCGCTTCGACCCGAACAACATTCTCGACGTCAATTCCGCCCCGGTTCCCTTCGCCCTCACGGATGGCTCGATTCATGTCATGGATTATATCCCCGGCGATCTGGACAGCGACGGAGAGGTTACTGTACGAGATGCTGCCCTCCTGCACCGCTATCTCGTCGATCCGCTGACCGATTCCATCAATGAACTGGCTGCCGACTGCGACGGTGTGCCCGGCATCAGCGCTGCTGATTATGGCTATCTTCGCCGTTCCCTCGCCTATTGGGAAGGCTATGCTCTAAAATATCCGCAATAAATTCCTGCCATCCCCAATCTGCCGTCAGGCAGCTTGGGGATGGCGTTTTTTGCGCGAAAATAAGATGAGATTTTCCGGGCATGAGCATAATATAGCGGGCAGTTTTCACAAAATAGCAATAGGGTGCTTGCACACGCTTGGAAAATTGTGTATAATTAACGACAAATACAGAATTGCCGTCCGTCATAGAACAGCGGGGAAAGGAGAGCCAATTGACTTCTGTAAAACACATGGCGTTGGAGACCTTTTCGCAAGGTACCAACTACCGCGCCGCCTCTTTTTTAGGCTGTCATGCCAGAGGCAGCGGTTACGTTTTCCGGGTTTGGGCACCGAAAGCCCGGGCGGTCAGTGTGGTCGGCGACTTCAATTTCTGGAATCCGGACGACCTTCCGATGAAATCCATCGGCTTTGGCGTGTGGGAGGCCTTCAGCGGCTTTGCCCGGGAGGGACAGGCCTATAAATACGTTGTCACCGGCGAGAACGGTTCCGCCACCTACAAGACCGACCCCTACGCCTTTGCGTTTGCAGCCCTGCCGGAAAACTCCGGAATCATATACAATCTCGAGGGGTACCATTGGGGTGACGGCGCTTTCCGCAGAAAGGCAGCCGTGCAGGACCCTCTGCATGCCCCTATGAACATCTATGAGGTCCATCTGGGCTCCTGGAAGCGCAATGAGGATGGCAGCCCCTATTCCTACACCCAGCTGGCACAGGAGCTGGTGCCCTATTGCCGCGATATGGGCTACACCCATCTGGAGCTCATGCCGGTTACAGAATATCCCTATGACCCCTCCTGGGGCTATCAGGTCATCGGCTATTTTGCCCCCACCCACCGCTATGGCTCTCCCAAAGAGTTTATGGCCTTTGTGGATGCCTGCCATCAGGCCGGTATCTCCGTGATCCTGGACTGGGTGCCCGCGCACTTCCCCAAGGATGAGTGCGGCCTGTTCGAATTTGACGGCAGCTGCTGCTATGAGCTGTCCGATCCCCGGATGAACGAGCATCCGGACTGGACGACAAGGATTTTTGATTTCGGCAAGGGCGAGGTACAGTCCTTCCTGATTTCCAGTGCCGTCCATTGGCTGGAGCGCTACCATATTGACGGTCTCCGGGTCGATGCCGTGGCCTCCATGCTGTATCTTGACTACAATCGGCCAAACTATATCCCCAACCGCTACGGCGGGCGGGAGAATCTGGAGGCCATTGACTTCCTGCGAAAGCTCAACCGCGCCGCCTTCGCCGTTCGCCCCCATGCCCTCATGGTCGCCGAGGAATCTACCACCTTCCCCATGATCACCAAGCCGGATTTTGACGGCGGTCTGGGCTTCCTCTTCAAGTGGAATATGGGCTGGATGAACGATCTGCTCTCCTATATGGAGGCCGACCCCATTTACCGCAAATGGGATCACAACAAGCTGACCTTCCAGATGACCTACGCATTCAGCGAGAATTTTATTCTTCCCCTTTCCCACGATGAGGTCGTTCACGGCAAGAAATCCCTCATCGGCAGGATGCCCGGGGAATATGATCAGCGTTTTTCCAATCTCCGCGCCTTTTTTGCCTATCAGATGGCGCAGCCCGGGAAAAAGCTGAACTTTATGGGCAGCGAATTTGCCCAGTTTATCGAGTGGGATTTCCGCAAGGGGCTGGACTGGCTGTTGCTCTCTTATGATCGGCACCGCCAGATGCAGAGCTTTGTGCGCACACTGAACCATCTATATCTCGACACCCCCGCCCTGTGGGAGGACGACCTGAGCTGGGACGGCTTCCGCTGGATCGAGCCCGATGACGCCGACCGCAGTATGCTGACCTTCCTGCGCCGGGATCGTAAGGGCAGAGAAATTCTGGTCGTGTGCAATTTCTGCCCGGTGCAGAGGGAAAATGTCACCGTGGGTTTACCTGCGCCGTGCCGCCTGCTGCCTCTGCTCAATACCGATGACGCGGCCTTCGGCGGTTCCGGAACGAAGCTGGCGCCCTGCCGCACCCGCCCCGTCGCGGCACAAGGATTTGATTACAGCGCGGTCATCCTCTCACCGCCCATGTCGGTGAGCTACTACCGCCTGCATAAGCTCCCCCGCAGACCCATAAGCCGGGTCGCAAAACCAAATGGAAAGGACTAGGACATACGCCATGAATTTTGAGAAAAAACACTGCGTTGCCATGCTGCTGGCCGGTGGTCAGGGAAGCCGCCTGAAGGTTCTCACCGAGAACACCGCAAAGCCGGCTGTCCCCTTCGGCGGGAAATACCGCATCATTGATTTTCCTCTGTCTAATTGTGTCAATTCCGGTATCAATACCGTCGGCATTCTGACACAGTATCAGCCGCTGGAGCTCAATGAGTATATCGGCAACGGCCAGCCCTGGGGACTGAACAAGTCTCACGGCGGCGTGCAGGTGCTTCCCCCCTATGCCCGGAGCAAAAAATCCGAGTGGTACAAGGGTACGGCGAATGCCATTTGCCAGAATATCCCCTTTATTGACCGTTATCGCCCGGAAAATGTGCTGATCCTCTCCGGCGACCACATCTACAAGATGGATTATTTTAAGATGCTGCGCTTCCACGAGAGCGTAGGCGCCGACTGCACCATTGCCGTGCGCAATGTGCCTCTGGAGGAGGCCTCCCGCTTCGGCATCATGAACACCCGTTCCGACGGCAGCATCTATGAATTTGAGGAAAAACCCGCCCAGCCCAAGAGCACCAATGCTTCCATGGGCATCTATATCTTCAAGTGGAGCGTGCTGAGAAAATTCCTCCTTGAAGACGATGAGGACCCCAACTCCGAAAACGACTTCGGCAAGAATATCATTCCGAAGCTGCTCGAGAGCGGACACAAGCTCTTTGCCTACGCCTTCAACGGCTACTGGAAGGATGTCGGAACCATCGACTCCCTCTGGGAGGCCAACATGGAGCTTCTCGGACACAATCCCGCCTTCGACCTGCACGGCAAGGATAAAATCTATGCCAGAAACTATGCCATGCCCTCCAGCTTCATTTCCCGAGAAGCCCGGACAGAGGATGCACTCATTGCCGAAGGCTGCGAAATCTTCGGTGCCGTCTGCCACAGCGTCATCTCCACAGGCTGTACCGTCGAGGCAGGCGCCGTGATCGAGGACAGCGTCATCATGCCCAATGTGCACATTGAGGCAGGCGCTGTGATCCGCAACGCGATTGTGGGTGAGGATGTAATTATCTCCCGCAATGCCAAGGTGGGCGACATCTGTGCGCCCGATGCCAAGCGTAAAATTGCCGTCATCGGCAAGGGCTGCCGCATCGCGGAGAACGAGGCCGTTGATCCCGGTGTGGTCTATCGATAAGAAAGGAGACGTGCATCATGAAAGCATTGGGTATTATTTTTGCCAGCATTTATGACAGCTCTTTGGGCGACCTGACCAACAAGCGCACCATCGCCTCCCTGCCCTTCGGCGGGCGCTACCGTCAGATCGACTTTACATTGTCCAACATGTGCAATTCCGGCATCAACCATGTGGGTATTATCACCAAGCACAATTACCAGTCCCTGATGAGCCACATCGGCTCCGGTCAGAGCTGGGATATGGAGCTCGGCGAGCAGCTGGAATTTCTGACCCCCTATGCCATGGGTGTCAATGCCTCCTACCGCGGTAAGCTGGATGCACTGAATGCAGCCCGCATCTTCCTGGAACTGGCGAAAGAAGAATATGTTGTTCTGGCAGACAGCGGCGTTCTGTGCGCCATTGACCTGAGCAAGGTTCTCGCCTCCCATATCGCCTCCGGTGCCGCCGTTACCATCGTCACCAAGGCCGGTATCGCCAACGGCTGCAAGCAGCTGGATCTGGCTGTCCATGCAGATGAAAACAATCTTGTTACCGATATGGCCGTTGATTACTGTGCCGACAGCTCGTATCTTGCCTCTATGGGCATCTATGTCATGCGCAGAGAGCTCCTGATTCAGGCCTGTGAAGAAGCCGTTGCACGCAGCCGCTATCATTTTGAGCGTGATCTGCTGCTTCGCAGCTTCACCAGAGGCGAGCTGATCGCCAATGTGTTCCAGTTCCAGAATGTCGCGCTGTTCAATGAAAGCACCGAGGAATACTACCGCAACTCTCTGGCGGTACTCGATGCCGAGGTGCGCCACGGCCTGTTCCGCAGTGACATGACCATTTACACCCGCCCCCGCAACGAGGTCCCCGCCTATATCGGTCCCGAGGCGAAGTTCTATGATTCCATCGCCGGTGACGGCAGCGTGATCGCAGGTAATGTGGATCACTCCGTGCTGTTCCGCGGTGTTCATGTGGCACAGGGCGCGGTCATTGAAGACAGTGTCCTGCTGCAGGATGTGGATGTAGGTAAGGATGCACAGCTGCGCTGTGTCATTCTGGATAAGGATGTCCGGGTTCGTCCGGGTGCCCGTCTGATCGGTACGCCGGAGCATCCCGTGATTGTCAAGCGAGGAGAAGTTGTATGAGAATTGCTATGGCAGCATCGGAAGGTGCACCATTTGTTAAAACCGGCGGCTTAGGGGATGTCATGCAGGCGCTGCCGCAGGCACTGTCCAAAATCCCCCATAATGAAGTCTGCCTTTTCCTGCCCTGCTACAAGCGCGTCAAGGAAGCCTACGGCGATCAGCTGACGCTTCTGACCCATTTTGAAGTCAATCTTGGCTGGCGGCGGCAGTATGTGGGCGTCCTGAAGCTCAATAGCCGCAGGAAAAAGCTTCAGGTTTATTTTATCGACAATGAGTATTACTTCGGCAGAGACGGCATTTATGGCTTTGCAGATGACGGCGAGCGCTATGCCTTCTATTGCCGCGCTGTACTGGCTGCACTGGCGTGGCTGGACTTCCGCCCGGAGGTCATCCAGTGCAACGACTGGCAGACAGCACTGATCCCGCTGCTGGCAAAAAGTGAGTTTGCCGATTTGTTCGGCGGCGTGAAAACTGTATTTACCATCCACAATGTGGAATATCAGGGCTGGACCGACCGCTGGTTCTTCTATGATGTACTGGAGCTTCCCGACTGGTGTCTGGAGCGTCTGGCTGTGGATGATTCCCTGAACTTTATGAAGGCCGCCATCGAGACAGCAGACCGCGTCTCCACCGTGTCGGAGACCTATGCCGAGGAGCTGCTCTACCCCTACTACGCCCACGGCATGGATGAGGTACTGCGGAAAAACAGCTACAAGCTTTCCGGCATTGTCAACGGCATTGACACCGATGTGTTCTCTCCCGCGAAGGACCCGGCGCTATTCTGCAATTATGATGTTGCAAGCTTCCAGTCCGGTAAGGCCGCGAACAAGGCGCAGATGCAGCAGCTTTGCGGTCTGCCCCAGCGCCCGGAGGTGCCGATGCTTGCTATGATCACCCGTCTGGCGGGGCATAAGGGCATTGACCTTCTGTGCTACGCAATGGACGAGCTGATGAAGCTGGATGTCCAGCTGGTCATTGTAGGAACGGGCGAGAAGAAATTTGAGGAGGAGCTTCGGCAGGCGCAGGCGAAATATCCCGACAAGCTCAGCGTCAACCTTCGCTTCGATTTGAAGCTGGCAAGCCAGCTTTATGCCGCGGCAGATATCTATCTGATGCCCTCGCGCAGTGAGCCCTGCGGCCTGTCGCAGATCATTGCCATGCACTACGGCACCATTCCCGTGGTCAACGAGACCGGCGGCCTGAAGGATACCGTCCCGGCCTACAACACCGATACCTATGAGGGGCGTGGCTATACCTTCCAGAGCTACAATGCCTCTGACTTCCTTGCCGCCATCGGGCGCTGCCTCGATCTTTACATCTGGTGCAAGGATAAGTGGCAGAACCTGATTCGCTCGGATATGCAGCTGGATTTCAGTTGGCGTGTCCCGGCGGGAAAATATATGGATTTGTTCCGGAGCTGATATGCGAATTCTATTTGACAGCAAACAACTATGTTATAAAAAACCTTATGGCACGCTGCACCCCGAACAGGGGTGCACGCTGCATCTGCACATTCCGATTTCGGTTGAAACCATCAGCGTCCATCTGGTGGTGGAGAAGGAAGACGGCGCAGCGCACTGCCGCGTGCCCATGCTGCTGGAAAAGCGGGAAGGAGATTACGAGATTTACGAGTGCACCTTCTCTCTTGCAGATTGCGGTATTTACTTCTATTATTTCGATTTCCATACCCGCGGCACAGATTTTCCGCTCTATCGGCAGGGGCGCGACACCAATATGTGCGCCGGGGACAAGTGGCAGCTGAGTATCATCCCGGCGGATTTTCACGTTCCGCCCTATACTGAAGGTGCAGTGATGTACCAGATTTTCCCTGACCGCTTCCATCGCAGCGGGGTATGCGACCTGACCGGGAAGCTCACACCCTATACCATTCACGCCAACTGGAATGAACTGCCGGAGTATCTGCCGGATGCGCAGGGAAAAATCCTGAATAACGACTTCTTCGGGGGCAATCTCCGAGGCATTCAGGATAAGCTGCCCATGCTGGAGGAAATGGGCGTAGAGATTCTCTACCTCAACCCCATTTTTATGGCCTATTCCAGCCACCGCTACGATACCTGCGACTATAAGCGGGTCGATCCCATGCTGGGCACGGAGAAGGATTTCCAAAATCTGTGCAATGCGGCACACGCAAGGGGCATGAAGGTCATTCTGGACGGTGTCTTCTCCCATACCGGCAGCGACAGCCTGTATTTTGACGCGCAGAAGCGTTTCGGCGGCGGCGCATTGGAGGGGCCGACCTCCAAATACTATTCGTGGTACGATTTCAAGCCCTTCCCGACCAAATACAACTGCTGGTGGGGCATTGATACCCTGCCGTGCGTCAATAAGCTGGAGCCATCCTACATGGACTACATCATAAATGACGAGGACAGCGTGATTGCCCATTGGCTCGCCCTTGGCGCGGACGGCTACCGGCTGGATGTGGTAGACGAGCTGCCGGAGCCCTTCTTGCGGGCACTTCGCAAGCGCCTGCGGGAGCTGAATCCCGACACTCTGCTCATCGGCGAGGTCTGGGAGGATGCCTCTAATAAAATTGCCTATGATGTCCGCCGCACCTATTTTACCGGCGGAGAGCTCGACAGCGTGATGAACTATCCGTGGCGCACGGCGATCCTGAACTATTGCAGCGGAAGGGACAATGGCCTTGCCCTGTGCGAGCAGGTGGAGACCATCGCGGAGAATTATCCCCCGCAGGTTCTGCAATGCGTCATGAACTCCCTGTCCACCCACGATACCGCCAGAGCGCTCACCTCTCTGGTCGATCCGTTCCAGGGCACAAGAGCGCAGAAAGCCGCCCGAACCCTCTCCCCGGAGCAGAGGAGGCTTGGCCTCCAGCGGCTCCGCATGGCCATGGCGCTGCAATTCGTCCTGCCCGGAATGCCCTGCATCTACTACGGCGACGAAGCCGGTCTGGAGGGCTATGAAGACCCCTTCAACCGCCGCTGCTACCCCTGGGGTCAGGAGGATCAAACGCTGAAGAGCTATGTCACCGCACTGGGACAACTCCGAAAGAATAGCCCCATCCTCCGCCACGGCACGGTGCAAACCGATTTTGCAGCAGAAGGCAAGCTCCACATCCGCCGCCAAAAAGCCGACGCCCAGCTCACCCTCTCCTGCAACACCTCCTCTGAGCCGTGGCACCTCCCCATCCATAAGCTCCTCATCGGCAGCCTTCTGGAAGCAGTAGATTCAACGCATGTCACGATCGCCCCCGGCGGCTTTGCGATTTGGGAGGAAAAAGCGCCGAAAACGAGATAAAACGCAACGATTCTTAAAAGCATATGGCGCAGCAGCCACATTCGGACACGATTCCGAATGTGGCTGCTTTTCAAGTATCGTTTCTCTTTTACCGTACAGAGATCAACTGTTCTTTGCGAACGATCCCCTGCCAATTTAATTTTGTTTACAACAAAAACTGCGCTCCGGCCTTTTGGGGGTCGGAGCGCAGAAAATATTGGATTCAATTTGGGGGTTATTGCGGGCAGTCTCCGTCTTCCAGTTCTGCGCCCTGCTCTGCGGCGGTGACGGTGATGACGTGGCTGCTGACGAGCATATTGTCAAAATACAGCTCGACCTGATAGCTGTCCTCCTTGATGGGGGCTTTGGTGGAGGTCATGTAGCAGCCATCCTTCCAGAGCTCTGCCCACGGGCAGGTCGTTGTTAAGTACTTGCCAACCTTACCGTTGGAATCGCGGAAGACGATCGTGACGGAGGTTTCGTCCTTATCTCTGGACTTATACTTCTCCGGTGCTTCCAGCACCACGGCAATGCAGGAGCAGGCGATGTATTCATCGCTGGCCTCGCCGAGATCGGCAAGTCCCCAATCCTTCTTCTCAGGCAGCGAATAAAGGGTCAGCTTGCTGTCCTTGGCTTCAAAATCGTGTGCCGAGAAAGTGCTTGCCTCCGGGGTCATCACGGTCAGGGTATTGGCACCGATGACGGCATCTCCGTTGGCCGGTACCAGTGTCACTTCCAGTTCTGCATTGGCAGGCAGGCCATTGATCAGCGCCGATTCCTCTTCCGGCGCTTCAATGCTGCCGCTCTGTGCGGAATCTCCGCTGACCTGATAGTTGACCACCCAGCCGTTCTCCGGCTTCGTTTCGCTGCTGCTCCAGGTGACCAGCACACTGCCGGCATCCTGCGGCTCTGCCTCAAGAGAGGTCAGCACAATGGCATTGGCGGGCAGAGAGACAAACAGGGGGTTATCCATTCCTTCCGCGCTTACGCTGAAGGTATATGCGGTATTCAGGTCCACGCCCGGGAAGGTCGCGGCGCACTCGGTAACTTCCATGGTCTTATCATATTCACCACCGACACACTTTGCTGTCCAGCTCTGCGGCGCATCCTTCAGGTTCTCCCAGGTAATGGTCAGCGAATCCTCCGTCGCATGGGATACGCGAAGGTTAGCCGCCGCTACATCGGCAATCATTTTCAGCTGGCACTGGGTTGCGCCGTTGAGATAAATCGACTCTGTCGGCTGCAATTCAAAGGTATAGGTGGCATGGAGCTGCAAATCGGGAATCTGCACGGTATGGCCGGAGAATTTGACAGAGCCGGAATCGCTTGCATCGGATGTATAGGAAAGCGTCCATTCCTCCGGCTCCGGGCCGGAAACGACCATATTCAGCTCTGCCGTGGTATTTGCAGCGCCGGGCAGGGCTTCGAAGGAAACGATCTGGGTGATCGCCTCTGTCGCAGCACTGACGGAGGTCGTGCCCAGCAGCTTATGCAGCTTGCCGGGATAGAAGCTGATGTTATACTGCGTGCCGGGCGTCAGATCGGTAAAGCGCACCATGCCATCGCCCGCAGCGCTGGGGAAGGTATTGCCATAGGTGTCGGTGCACTGCCAGGTCAGCTCGGGATCGGGCGTGCTGAGAGAATAGGTCACGGTGATGGCATCGGCGGTACGGTCTGTAACCGTCAGGTCGTTCATGGTGACCAGATACCAGTTGCTATAGAAGTATACTGCCGCAGAGGCTACGAAGCCCAGAGCCAGCACCGCCAGCAGGATCGGCAGCCATACTTTTTTCCGCTTTTTATTCTTCACCGGCGCTTTGTCGGCTTCTTCATTGGCCTCAAGATCGGGCGCAGCGGTAGAAGTCTCCTGCGGCTCGTTCAGTGCATCACTGACCGAGGCAAGGAGCTCATCGATATTCTCTTCCTTGGGTTCTTCCTCTTTTGGGGGAGCTTCCTGCGGCGCAGCTTCCTCAGGCGCTTCCTCTGCCGGTTCTTCTGCCGCTTCGGCGGGAGCTTCCTCTGCCACTGCTTCAGCGGGTGTTTCCTCGGCTGCTGCTTCGGCAGGTGTTTCCTCAGCTGCTGCTTCGGCAGTCGGTTCTTCGGCGGGGGCTTCCTCCGCTAAGGGCAGAGGCGGAACCAGAATATGGTCATGCACCTCGTTGCGCTGCATATAGAGCGTCAGCGCCTGCTTGAACTCTGCGGGAGCTGCATAGCGCTTGTCCGGATCGGCATTGCAGGCCTTGGCAAGGATTTCTGCCAGCTCATAGTCGGCATACTGCGGTGCAGGCAAAGCCTCGGTTTTCAGCTTTTCCCTGCGCTCATCGGCCGTCATATGCTCCTGATCGTCAAAGGGCAGATGGTTGCCGTTGAACATATAGTAAAGGGTCATGCCCAGCGCATAGATATCCACGGTCTCATTGGGCTCGCCCAAAAGATCAAACAGCTCGGGTGCAGAAAAATCATTGAGATAGTGATCCGGCACCGCGCAATAGCGCAGATCCTCCAGCGACATCAGGCCGAGGTCGCCCAGACGGAACTTTCCCTTGCTGTCGATAAAGATATTCTCCGGCTTGAGATTCTGATAGGTGTAGCCTTCCTCGCGCAGCGCGCTGAGGCTGTCGCACAGATCAATGCCGCAATTGAGCGCATGCAGCTGGGTGATGGCCTTATCCTGCAGGAAGCTCTGCAAGGACTTCATGCGGGACATGAGCAGATAGACATCATAGCCCATACCCTCCTTGGGCTGGAGCTGATGCCCGACCACGCCGGCCAATACGCCCTTGGCGGAGAGGGTCTGCAAAACCTCCGCCTCCTGCACAAGCTCCTCGGCAATGGCTTTATAGTATTCGTTGGCTCCTGCCTCATCGGCAACTGCGCCGGTGAGGATGAGCGCTTCCGCTTTGGTTTCAGATTCGGGGACAGAGATATGCTTGAGCACAAACTGCTCTTCCGTCTCGCTGCGGGTGAGGTAGAAGCATTGGGTTCTGCCGCGGTCGCTGAAGCTCTCGCCAATGCTGAGGCCCTCTGTCAGCGGAGAAATCGGCTTCATCTCAGACATTTAATCGCCTCCCTGAGGTATTACGGATGGGAAACCCACATCCTGATCATGTCAATGCCGTACACTTCCGGCATTCGACAAATTCTCTATCTTATATAATATGATAAATTTCCGAAAAAAGCAACAATATTTATTGAGTTGTCACCGCAAAGATGGTATACTATCTTTATATATATTATGCTGATACCCAAGGAGTTTACCATGGATAATCTGATTGTATGTGAATTCTGCGGAACGACCTATGATCCGCACGATGGCTGCTGCCCGATCTGTCAGGGGCAGCCCACCGGAACCGACAACTACATGGGCGACCATTTCGATTATGACGAGCGTCCTCTGGAGGAAGAGGAACAGGCTGAGCCCCAGCACATTGGCAGAAAGATCGCTGCACTGGCGGCTTTGGTTGCGCTGCTGATCGGCTTCACCGGCTATATTCTCTATTCCTTCGAGCTGCTCCCCTTCCTGAAGCCCACTTCGACAGTCAAGGAAGCAGAGCTTGTGCCCTGCACTGCGCTTGCCATTGACGCCTCCGAGCTGACCCTGACCGAGCAGGGACAGAGCGTGCAGCTCCATACCTCCGTCCTTCCCGCCAATACCAGTGACCGCGTCATTTTCTCCTCTGATCACCCCGCCACCATCTCCGTCACCCAGGAGGGTATCGTCACCGCAAAGGGCGAGGGCAGCGGCTGCATCACCGTTCTGTGCGGTGAATATATGGCCTACTGCAATGTCACCTGCAATTTCTCCGAGCCGGAACCCGAAGTCCAGCCTGCACCCGAGGCAACACCTGAACCCAAACCTGAACCCCAACCGACGGATGCACAAAAGCTTGCCATCAGCGCTGAGGATATTTCCTTCTTTGAAGCTACGGAAAGCACCACGCTCACCCTGACCGGCGGCGATGGCTCTGACCCCGTTTGGGAAAGCGCCAACTCCAAAATCGCCACCGTGGATGAGGATGGTCATGTTGTGGCTGTCGCCAAGGGCAACACCACCATCACCGCTACCGTCGGTGAGGAAAAGGTCACCTGTACTGTCAGATGTCAATTTGAATAATCAAAAAACGGCTGCCTCTCAAATGGTACGGGCGGATAAGGAAGTAATTTAACAAGAAAACCCGCCGAAGAGGATAAGCTCCTTTTCGGCGGGTTTATGTTTTTGATTGACAAACTGGATTTTACTCAATGATTCGCCATTTTAATGAATTCGATATGATATATGTGTCAGCAGGTTCTTTTAGTGGGCCTTCTGCGTCTGAAGGGTTAAAAGGTCCGTAGTCTGTCCAAACGATAAGCCGGTCTTGTATTCCGGGAAGAATATTACTGCAAAAAGATAGTCCGGCTGAAAAAATATCACAAGAATAATTATCCTGCCATCCTACAAGATGCATTTGTCTGACTCCCGTAAAGCACAACTCAAATACTTTGGGATCCCATTGTCTATGAAAAATCACAGTCATTTCCCGATCATCTGCCGAACCAAAATTCATTGCATAATTTTCATTAACAAATGCGCCACTTTTATAGTTCAAAGACACTATACAAGAATCATGAAAACCACAAAGAGTTTCCATAATTTCGTTAATATCGTTTTCGGAATGAATTTCTTTCCATTCTGACAAGTGTATTCCTCCTCAAATTCGGATTTGTCCACATCTTCAGCGAGCATCGGATTTTGCCGTACAAAATCCACATTCCGAAATACTTCCTTATGCACCCGCCGGGAATGAGACAGCCGTTTCTTTTCCTGTAAGGTGCACTTAATCGTGCATATCTATTCCGGGAACATCTCCGTCGTTGGGGTCAGATGCCAGAGATTCATGGAAATATACGCGCTTGCGTTGCCGCTGGGTTTCGATCATATTGGAGAGCAGCTCCTTGACTTCTCTGGGATTTCTGATGTTCTCAAGGGTAAATTCCTTTTTGGAGGCATCGGAGCTGCAGCAATGGATGGAGCCGACCCCATCAATGCGCTGGCGGAGCGTCTGCCGCAGAGTGACATCCAGAATGCGGTAGAGCCAGACTTCATCTTCTATTTTCGTAAATACACCGCTGCGAATGTACAGCCGATCCTCGGTCAGTGCGTAACGGGTAAAGGAAAGCGGCAGTCCAAACAGGCCGCGTTTTTTATCGGTCCAAATCTCTTTCATATCCGTGACTCCCTTTCGGTATCCGGGCAGCAAATCCCCGGTTTCTGCTTCGATTATATCATGGGTTTCTCATTTTGGGAAGCATTTTTCCATCTTTTATGAAGAATCAGAGCTTTAAAATATGGTATATTCCGTAGGCCACACCATCGTCTTCATTCGAAGCGGTGATGGCATCGGCAACATGGCGGCAAAGGGTGGTCGCATTGGCAACCGCGATGCCGCATCCGGACATGCGCAGCAGCTCGGCATCGTTATCGGCATCGCCAAAGGAAGCCAACTGCTCCGGCAAAAGCTTCAGCTCACGAAGCACCCATGCAACGCCGGTGTGCTTGCCGGTCTCCATCTGGGAAAACTCCAAACGCTGGCGCGAGGAAGAAGTTATGTAAACTTCAGGCAGCCGCATTTCAAACCTTCTGCGCAGACGATCCATTCTTTCGTTCTCCCAGCAAATGACATCCACGCTGTCCAGCTCCTCAGCGTGTTCCAGCAGAAAGGCGCGGATATCCTCGCAGCAGCTTCGCGTTGCACGAAGATAGGCAATCGCTTCCGGGCTGGCACCAAAGCTCGCAGGGTCTGCCATATACTCCCGATCGGCATAGGCAATCCCATCCACAAAAGCTTCATAGGTAACACCCGGCTCATCGGACAGCGTCAGAATTTTCTCCGCCGCCTCAGGGGGAAGGCAGCGGCGCAGCAGCACCTGCCCATCGGGGATTCGGCACACCGCCGCGCCATTGGAGGTCACAGCATAGCGGATGCCGGGAAATGTGCGGAGCTCCTCCGGGAGCGTAGAGAATGCCCGTCCGCTGGCAACCACCACTTCCACGCCCTTGCCAATGGCATATTCCAGCGCGGCGCGGTTGCCGGGGGACAGCTTCCCCTCCCGTGTCAGTGTTGTTCTGTCAAGATCCAGTGCAATACAGCGGATGTCCATAAGCATAAGCCTCCCTTACCGATAATCTATCACATTTGCGCAAAAATAGCAAGATATCGGCCGGAAAAGTCATTTACCTTTTCAGCCCCATAGGGTATAATGGAGCAAAAGGAGCGATGACACCATGAACGGCTGGAAACATTTGAAAACCATTAACCACCACCGATTTCTTGTGATGAAGCATTGCTTTCGGATGGGGCTATACTGGCAGGGACTGACCCACGATCTTTCCAAATATTCCCCGGATGAATTTCGGGTAGGGAAAAAATACTATGTCGGCACGCGCAGCCCGAATGCCATTGAGCGTGAAAAAAACGGCTATTCCGTCGCCTGGATGCACCATAAGGGCAGAAACCGACACCATTTTGAATATTGGACGGACTGGGATGCAAAGGTCGGTCAGTATGTCGCCATGCCCATGCCCCGGCGCTATCTCGCGGAGATGGTGGCAGACCGCATTGCTGCATGCAAAACCTATCACGGCAGCGCCTATCAGGATGGCGATGCGCTCCGCTATTTTCTGACTGCCCAGGAAACGCATTTTCTGCACCCCGAAACCTATCGGCAGCTCCGCTATCTTCTGGAAATGCTCGCCGAGCGCGGAGAGGTGGAAACCTTCCGCTTTATCAAAACGCAGGTTCTTTGCGGAAAGCCTTTTGCAGTAGAGGAATACCGATCCGAAAAATGAGATAATTCCCATTTTCTTCTTGCTTTATGCCCAATGATATGATATATTAATCGGGATTTTATGGTATTACAGAAATGAGGTTCTTTCTTTTGGAAATCATTTGGGATGCGCTGTTAGACGCGCTGAAAGACGGGCTGCTCAGTATCCCTGTCCTGCTGATCGCCTATCTCCTGATGGAGCTGCTGGAGCGAAGTGAAAAGCTCAACGAGGCGACCATCCGCAACAGTTCCCGGAAAACAGGCCCTCTGCTGGGCGGTATTCTCGGCATTATCCCCCAGTGCGGAATTTCCGGTGCGGCTGCCAGCCTGTTCTCCACCGGCTCGATCACCGTCGGCACGATGCTGGCTGTATTCTTTGCAACCTCTGATGAGATGCTGCCCATTCTGCTGGCCTCTCTGACCGATGCTTCCACCGCGGTTACACTTCCCGGTATCATTCTGATCGTCCTGTCCAAGGCCGCCTGCGGTATCGCACTCGGCTATCTGGCAGATTGGCTCCTTACAAGGGCTACCGATCGGCAGCGGGATATCCACAGCTTCTGCGAGCGCGAAAACTGCGAATGCGAAGGCGAAGAAGGCAGTGCATTTTTCTCCGCTCTGAAGCACACCGTAAAAATCGCGATCATGCTCTTCGCTGTCGGCTTTGTGCTGAATCTGTTCTTCTCCCTTGTCGGCACGGAAGCTATTGCCCATCTGTTCGTCCGTCTGCCGATCGTGAGTGAGCTGCTTGTCGGGCTGTTCGGGCTGATCCCCAACTGCTCTGTTTCCGTCATTCTGACGCAGCTGTATCTGGAAAATGTTCTCCCCATCGGCTGCCTGTTCTCCGGCCTTCTTGCCAACGCAGGCATCGGTCTTCTGGTTCTCGTGCGCAACAACAAAAATCCGAAGGAAAATCTCTTCATCATCGCCACACTCTATGGGCTGTCCGTTCTCACCGGCATTGTCATCACGCTTGGACAGATGCTGTTCTGATTCACTATTACACAAAGGTGCTGTCTCAAAATGATTTTTAAGAAATCATCAGAGATAGCACCATTTCTTTTTTCCGGAAAAGGATAGAGCCGAGCGGCAGTTCCGTAGGGGCGAGCATTGCTCGCCCGTTCCATGTTACATCTATTATGAATGTCGGTTGAATCGGTCAGCGGGCGAGCAATGTGTTTAGAGTAGTAACATAGTTTACAGATTGTGCAACCACATAGTTTACACATTGGGTGTAAAATAAAGGCAAAAACGGGAGGAACCGCGAATGCCTTGGAAAGAGAAAAAGGTTGCACAAATGAGAG
>JAZQOW010000053.1:0-18361 GCA_045628065.1 Faecousia sp. | reverse complement strand
CGATGGCGGTGGTCACGCAGTCGCCGAGGTACACGCCGAGGATGATGGCATACACGGCGTTGAAGGCCAGCTGCCCGGACATGGACAGCGCCTGCAAAATGCCGACGGTAGCCGATGAGCTTTGCAGGATGAAGGAGACGGTCAGGCCGGAGAGATAGCCGAGGAAGGGATTGTTGCCCAGCCGTGTGAACATGGATTCAAGCACCCCGGTCTGCGACAGGACATCCACGGCATTGGTCATGTTGAGAAGACCCGAGAAGAGCACGCCGAAGCCGATGCAGATTTTGCCGACAATGGCATACTTCTGAGAGCGGAAGGCCATGATCAGGATGATCCCGGCGATGAGCGCAACGGGCGCGAGGGTGGAGGGCTTGAATATTTGCAGCCAGCTGGTGGCACCGGCATTGAGGTCAAGCAGGCGGATGATCTGCCCGGTGACGGTGGTGCCGACGTTCGCGCCGATGATGATGCCGATGGACTGGTGCAGCGTGATGATGCCCGCGGCAACCAGACCGGAGGTAATGACGATCGTGGCGGTAGAGGACTGAATGATACTGGTGACGATGAGGCCGAGGAAAAAGGCCTTGATTGGGTTATTGGTGACTTTTTCCATTACCCGCTTCAGGGTGCCGGAGGAGCTTTCCTGAAGGCCGTCACCCATGAGCCGCATTCCGTAGAGGAACATGGCCAGACCACCAAGCAGGGTCAGGATATCAAAGATACTCATAATCGCGTTTGCATCCTTTCTTTTCTCTTCATCGGGCAAAAAACCGCAATTTCCTATTAATACCATTATATCCCAAGCCCCCGAAAAAGCAAGAAAAAAAACAGCGAAGGACGAATTTTGCGCCCTCCGGCGGAAAAAGTAAATTATTATTTTTCGCTTTTTTGAAAAAACGATAACCAGCAGACACCACCGCACCAAAGCCTTCCCCGTGAGAGGCAAAGTCATCAGCTTAACAGAGGCATATACGGCATCGCATAACATAGACATTGGCTTGCTTTTGAAATTTCAGCCTGAAGTTGATGACACTGCCTCGTAGGGGCGAACTGTGTTCGCCCGCTATCCGATTCAACCGACATTTCATTAAGCTGCAAACCGGGGCGGGCGAACACAGTTCGCCCCTACATCCAAAGGGGAAGGCAAAAAAAGCCGGAGGACGAAAGCTGCGTCCTCCGGCCGGGAGATGTACGGTATTATTTTGCGTTTGCGGATTTTTTGGAGAAGACGATGAACAGCAGGGAGCTGATGAGGAGCAGGAAGGGGTAGAACAGGTTGGGGATGATTTCGAAGGCGGAAATGTTCTTCTCCAGTGCGGCGCAGGCGGAGATGGCGACAAGCATCTGGGCGCCGTAGGGCAGGATGCCCTGGAAGATGCAGGAGAAGGTATCCAGCAGGGAGGCGGTTTTTCTGGCGCTGATGCCGTATTCCCCGGCCATTTCTTTGGCGATGGGGTTTGCCATGACGATGGCAACGGTATTGTTGGCGGTGGCGATGTCCATCAGGCCGACCAGAAGACCCACGCCGAGCTGGCCGCTGCGGCTGCCCTTGAAGAGCTTGCGCGTCACGGCAAGCAGGGTATCGAAGCCGCCGTAGGCCTTGATGAGGGCGCACATGGCGGAAACCAGAATGGCGACCATGCTGGTCTCAAACATCCCGGCGGCGCCGGAGCCCATATTGGCAAGCAGGGCGGTGGCGGTCGTCTCGTGGGAGGCGAGCATGATGATGCTGCCGGAGACAATGCCGATGAGCAGAACGGTGAAGACATTGATGCCTGCAATGCCGCCGATGAGGACGAGCACATAGGGGATGATCTGCACCAGATGGTATTCCTGCATCACAGTGCCGCCCAGCGGAGTTTTGAGGCTGAGGACGAGGATGAGGATCAGGGTTGCCAGTGCGGCGGGGAAGGCAATGCCGAAGTTTTCGCGGAATTTATCCTTCATTGCGCAGCCCTGACCGTTGCAGGCGGCGATGGTGGTGTCGGAGATGAAGGAAAGGTTGTCGCCGAACATGGCGCCGCCCATAACGGAGCCGACACACAGCGGCAGAGAGAAGCCGGAGGCCTGCGAGACGGCGGCGGCAATGGGGGTAATGAGCGTGATGGTGCCCACGGAGGTACCCATGGCGGTGGATACGAAGCAGGAGACCACAAACAGAACTGCCACAGCGAAGCGGGCAGGAATAAGAGAGAGCATGAAGTAGGCTACGCTCTCCGCGCTGGAGCGACCGACCACGCCGACAAAAGCACCGGCGGTGAGGAAGATCAGCAGCATGGTGATGATATTCTTGTCCGCCATACCCTCTGCCATAATGCCGAGCTTGTCATCGAACTTGACCGCACGGTTTTGCAGGCAGGCAACGAGAATGGCAACGAGGAAGGCGATCACGATGGGAATATTGTAAAAGCCCATCGGAATTTTCATCACATATTCAAAGAGAATGCCCAGTCCAAGATAGAAAACCAGAAAGACCCCGATGGGCAGAAGGGCTATGGGGTTATGCTTTTTTTTCATAGTGTTGTCCTCTTCTTTCATAGATAAAAGGATTATATCATATAGTTTTGGCACTGTAAAGAGGAACATTTCCAATGATTCCCCTCTGGAAGGCAATGCTATCAGCCCAAGGCGTGGATGGCTGATTGCCATGGTCTTGAAATATATTACACGCCCCTACGGGGGGGAGAAGACAGGGGACGGCGCAGCCGGACGGATGAGGTTTACCTCCAACCACCGAAGCAGCCGCTCTGTTCCGAAAGCTCCACCTCATCCGCTTCACTTCGTTCAGCACCTTCTCCTCAAGGAGAAGGCTTTGCAGCGACGCTATGTCGAACTATTGACAATGCAGGTGAAAAATGATATTCTGAAATCGGAAGTGTAAGAATATGAAACCGGGACAGAGAACCGTCCCCTGTCCTGACAGGAGGTACAAACGATGCTGAATGAAAAAATGTATGCGCTGGGCGCGGTGCGCTCCGGTATTCGCGAGCTGTTTGAGTATGGCCTGAAGCAGGCGGCGATTGTGGGCAAGGAGAATGTGTTTGATTATTCTCTGGGCAATCCCTCCATTCCCGCCCCCGAAAAGGTCAATGAATCTATTAAAGATATTGTAGACAATGAGGATACCCTCCTTGTTCATGGCTATACCTCCGCGCCGGGCTATGACGGCGTGCGGCAGGCGGTGGCGGACAACCTCAACGAGCGCTTCAATGCCGGTGTGCGTCCCCAGAACCTGTTCTTCACCTGCGGCGCGGCACCCGGTCTGGTATCCGTGCTCAAGGCGCTGATCGTGGATGGCAATTCTGAAATCATTGCCATTGCCCCCTTCTTCCCTGAATATCGCCCCTTCACCGAGGCCAACGGCGGCAAATTCACCGTGGTTCCGCCCGATATGGAGAATTTCCAGATCAACCTTGAAGCGCTGGCCGCCGCCATCGGCGCCAATACGCAGGGCATCATTGTCAATTCCCCCAATAACCCCTCCGGCGTGGTCTATACCCGCGAGACCTTGGAAAAGCTTGCCGCTCTCCTGCGCGAGAAGCAGGCGGAATTCGGTCATCCCATTTATCTGATTGCCGATGAGCCCTACCGCGAGCTGGTCTACGGCGGCGTGGAAGCGCCCTTCATTCCCTGCATTTATGAAAATACGGTCGTCTGCTATTCCTGGTCGAAGTCCCTGAGCCTGCCGGGTGAGCGTATCGGCTATGTCTATGTCCCCGATGCAGCGGCGGACAGCGAAGCGCTGTTCGCGGCAATTGCCGGTGCAGCCAGAGCCTGCGGCCATGTGTGTCCCCCCTCCCTGCTCCAGAGAGTGGTCGCCCGCTGTGTGGACCGTATGCCTGACCTCGAAGCCTACGATGCCAACCGTACCCTCCTCTATACCGAGCTGACCGCCATGGGCTACACAATGGCAAAGCCGGACGGCGCCTTCTACCTCTTCATCAAGGCGCCCGGCGGCGATTCCGATGCCTTCTCCGAGAAGGCCAAAAAGAAGAATCTTCTTGTCGTGCCCGGCACCGGCTTTGGCTGCAAGGAATACTTCCGCATCTGCTATTGTGTCTCCAATGACATGATCCGCCGCAGCCTCCCCGCCTTCCGCGCGCTCATAGAGGAAGCTTAAGAATATGAACCAGCAAAGGCCGTTTCATGAATCAATGAGACGGCCTTTTCCGTACATTATTAACAAATTTTCCCGGTGGTTTTTGCGAAAAAAAACGAAAATTGGAAATAATTCTTGACATTAGATGAAATTTGTTATATGTTGATTATTACGATTACCTATTTAGGAATCCTGTTTCGGACGACAACAAGAAAGGATGCCAATCCGTTATGAAGAAATATGCTGTACGCGCATTGTCCATAGTCCTGGTTCTGGCAATGCTCCTGTCTATGCTGGCAGCATCTGCTTTTGCCTTTTCTCTGAATCTCACTGAGCTGGCGCAGAATGAGGATGATAATCTTGGCAGAACCTACGAGGTGCAGGATATCATTTCTCTCGTCGATGCGGAATCGCATACGATCCGTATCCCGATAGCCGACATGACACCCGATGAGCTTCGCCAGCTTGACCTGGGCAGCATTTCCCTGTGCCTGGACCGCGATCCGGAGCGCCCCTATCTTGATGAGATCCTCTATCCGAATCAGATCTCCGGCGGCGATATGACGGATACCTCGATCTGGAGGACCGAACACGATTTGGCGCTTTTCTCCGATTTCTCTCTTACCGCAGAGGAGGAGGACGGCACGGCGATCCTGCAGGTGTGCTTTAATTCAAATTACTTTTATTATGATGCAAGCGATGCCACGGTGCCCCATATCATCGGCGGTGCCTATCTGAACTGGTGCGGCTGGTTCCGGCTGAATGCCCGCCTGGGCGAGCGTGACCTTGGCGGCGCAGATGTCAAGCTCGTGCCCTATGACAGCTACCATACGATGGAAGAAATATATGCCGGGATCGATGACATTGTAGAGCTTGCCGCAGGCAACGGCCTGTATGCCGTGCGCGAGTCCATGGGCAGCTCCTCTGCCGGACGCGATATTCCCTACATTATTATTTCTGACAGCCGCAGCTCTGTTGACAGCTGGCTGGCCTTTACCGAGGAGGCGGAGAATCACCCGACCCAGACCCTTGCCGATCTGGAGGCCGGCGTTTATGACGATATCCGCGTCCCCGTGCTCTATTCCAATATCCACGCCTCTGAGGTCGCTGCCGTAGACGGCATTCTGATGTTTGCCGAGCAGCTGGCGCAGGCCGGTCTGGACGGCACGCTCTCATATAATATGCTCACCGGCTTTACCGAGGCCGGACAGGCGCAGCTTGCAAAGGAAATGAATGATCCGGAGCGCTGCAAATATATCGCCGAGAACCCGAGCACCACCCCCTATGGCGTTGCGGTGCCTGCGCTGGCAGAGGAATACGCCACCTACCTCGGCTTCCTCCAGACAGATAACAAGCGGTCGGGACAAGTGGATCTGGACGCCTATTATGAACAGGAGGAGCGGACGGTTTCCGTGCGCGAGCTTCTGGGCGGCGTGTTCTTCATTCTGGTTCCCGAGGAAAATGTGGATGGGCGCGTCTATAATACCCGCACCGCATCCAACGGCTATGACCTCAACCGCGATAATGCCTTCCAGACTACGCCGGAGACTGCCAATATGCAGCATCTGATCGGCACCTATAACCCGGTCATCTTCACGGAATACCATGGCCTTGTGAAGAATTTCCAGTGCGAACCGTGCACCCCGCCCCATGAGCCGAACTTTGAGTATGACCTGCTCGCAGAGCATCTGATTTCCGGCGGTGAGGCCTTTGGTATCGGCGCGGTAGCCAACAATGCGTCCTATAACAGCTATGTCATGCCCCAGCGCGATTTCCTTCTCTATACGGATAAGGGAAGAACAAAGGCCAGATGGGCCGAGGTCTGGGATGATATGTCCACCGGCTACAGCCCGCAGTTTGCCATGCTCCACGGCTGTGTCGGCTACACGGTCGAGCTGCCCGCCTACAATGATGCCGCCGCTGCCGCCACCTGCTATGGCACCCTCAGTCAGGCCGATTATGTGCGGGAGGAAAAGCTGGACTTCCTCACGGCGCAGGTCAAAATCTTTGAGCGCGGCGTGAACAATTATAATTCCGATGCCTATGAGTTGGTCGGTCAGTGGTATTGCGACCAGAATGACACACCGGGCGCGGAAATGGATCAAATGCGCCCCGAATTCAGCGGCGAGGAGGAAAACGGCAATTTCTATCCCGAATGCTACCTGATTCCGCTGGACGGTGAGCACCAGAGCAATGTGCCGGCCGCCCGGGACATGATGATCTGGCTTTCCCGCAATGATGTCAAGGTCAGCCTTACCACCGAACCGATCGAATATGGCGGTACGACCTACCCTGCCGGTACGCTGGTCGTCCCCATGTATCAGGCCAAGCGCTCTGTAGCCAACAGCGCCCTGTATGATGGAACCCTGCTCCAATCCTGGTCAAGCATCTATTCTGAAAATATTACCACCTTCAATGAAACCCGCGGCTTCCAAATGGAAACGGTCACAAAGACAGCCGAGTATCAGAGAATCCTTGCGGTCGCGGGAGCGTGCATGGACTATGAAGCGGTTCAGGCTTATGCAGCTACCCTCACCTCCTCGTTCTATGGCGAAGCGGGCATGGATGTGATCATCCGCAATGATTCTACGGATGCCGTTGCCGCAGTCAATACCCTTTTGCAGGAGGGAAAAAAGGTCGGCATGATTCTGAGCGGTGAGCAGAAGGGCGATTTTATCTGCTCCTATGAGGACTATCTCACGGTTGCCGACCGCTATATTCTGCTTGCCACAGGCATTGCCGCCCGAAGTGAGGGCATCGAAGCCCGGTGCATCGGGACCAGTCCTACGGTCTATCTTGCCTGTAAGCCCAACCCGTACTATTTTGGCTGTATCGTCGCCCTTCAGGTAGGCTATCCCAACTGGAATTATGACCGGGTCGCAATGGAGGAAATGAATTTCAGGATGACGGAAGACCTGAATGCTGCCGATGCCATCGTAGGCTCCGATTTCGTTTATAACTATCCGGGCGATGAGGGCGATAAGGAGATCGATGCGATCCTTGCGGGAAAACCCTATATCGGCTATGGCAATATCATTAATTCGTACAACGGACTTGACAGCGTGTTCAGCGCCATGGGCGGCGTGACCCGCACCAAATTGTCCGGCGCCAGAGACTGTCTGGCCTATGTCACCTATCCGAATTCTACGCTGGTCAACGCCAGCTATATTGCGGGCGGCGATGATACGCTCTATGGCTACAGCTACGAAAACCCGCATCCCGGAGTTCCCAACAAAGAAGCCGTCTGTCTGGGATATTTCAGCAAAATTCCCGGCGGTGCCGTTCCGCTGGTTGCCGTGGACAGCACAAGGAAGCCCATGCAGGGCTTTATTCCCTCCACCGGCAATGATCGCGCCTTCTATAATGGCGGCGTGCTTGGCTTCAGCTATGATGACGGAACGCTCCATATTGCCCTTTTTGCCAATTCTCTGACCGAAAAGGCACACCAGAAGGACGAATATAATTACATCAGTAATTTCCTTTTCTCCTCTCTTCTGACCGAGGAGGCTTATGTCGGCTACTGCGCCCATATCCCTGAGGGCGAGGTCATCGCGCCCACCTGCACCAGAGGCGGCTGCACCCTTTACACCTGCACCGTCTGCGGCGTGCAGTATTTCGCCGATGAGACCGCGCCGCTCGGGCACAGCTATGAAAACGGCGTCTGCATCCGCTGCGGTGCGCCCGAGCCTGTGCATGCCCGGCTGCTGCTTGGCACGGCAACCGGCAGGGCGGGCGATACCGTCACGCTTTCCCTGACGATCGAGCACAATCCGGGCATCCTGCCCTTCCGGCCGATCCCGGTGTATGATACCGAAAAGCTGGAGCTGCTTGGGATCGAACAGACGGAGCTGATGCAAAATGCCGCAGCTGGCGGCACTGACGGCGTGATCGCCAATCTGATTTTCCGCATCAAGGAGGACTGCGCGCCCGCTGCCCTTTCCGTTTCGCTGCAAAATATGCCCGTCATTGAGAATCCGGACACTGCGGCAGAGTTTGACATTGCCGAAGGCAGGATCAGCGTGGTGGATTATCTCCCCGGCGATCTGGACAGCGATGGCTCAATTACCGTCCGCGATCTTCTCCTGCTCCGGCGCTATCTGGTCGATGGCGCTCCCTTCCCCGCAGATGTTCATGCTGCCGATGTGGACGGAAATCCGGGCATTGATGAGCTGGATGTGGCCTATCTGCACCGCTATCTTGCCTATTGGGACGGCTATCAGCTCAGCTATCCTGAGATTTAATATGTGTTGATTTTTCTGTTTGATTTGATACAATATTCCAGACAGAAGTTTATAAGCCATTCCGAGGAGGAAAACTCTATGAAGCTGAAAGCATTTCTTGCCCTTTTGCTGGCGTTTGTTCTGCTGGCAGGCTGCGGAAAAAAGGCAGAGGAGCCTGCGGCAGTACCCGCAGAACCTTCCGCACCCCCGGCTCCGGTGGAGCAGACCCTATCCGGCCTTTACTTTGAAAACCGCGCAGACAACAACTTCCTGTATGAATTGAACCAGAATACCATGGAGGCTGTGCCCTTTGCGGAGAAGCAGATCTATAACCCCATCTACCATGACGGTAATGTCTACTATTTAAATACCCAGCTTCAGCAGGTCATCTGCATGGATGCGCAGACCGGCGCAGAGGTGGTTGCACAGGAAAATGTCGGCTGGTTCCGACTCGATGGCGATTACCTTCTCTTTGGCAAGCTGTGCGCCGATGTGAGCGAGAGCTATTTCTCCGTGCAGAAGCTGCCCGACGGTGAGCCCGAAGAAATCTTCTCCGGCAACTACAGCATCCCCGCCCTGTGCGGCGGCTGGGTCTATTATACCGAAACGTCCGAGGAGGGCGGCACGGTCAGCGTCTGCGCCTACGATTGCGAAAAGAAGCAAAAGACGGACGTGGAGCGCTTCAACGCCGAAAGCGAGAAGGTCAGCCGTGTGTATTCCGTGGGCGACAGCGCATTCTACTGCGTCAACGATACCGACTGGCATATCCTCTCCGGCGGCAAGCTGAGCGAGGAATCCTGGAGCGCCTACCTCTCCGAGCAGGTGGAGCCGCTGTATGTCGATGGCAGCCGTATGCTCTATCTCTTTGACGGCCAGTGTCAGGATGGCATCTATCGCAGCCGCCTGTGCATGCAGGATAACGGCGCGGAAACCGTGATTCTGGAAGGCGCCGCCGAGGGCGAGAACGTCGTCACCGCGAGCAGACTTGCCGACGGCAAGTGGATCGTGGAGCTGCACAACGCCATCCTCAACGAAGTCGATGGCCAGATTCACCACGCCTACGTCTACTCCCTCCTGACCGCCGACGGCACCCTCACCCCCATCACCGGCGCCGGTACCGAATTTAATTAAGCATTCGCCCAATCCATATCAGCGTGTCAAAGTTTTGACACGCTGATATTTTTTATTCACGCCTCCCGTAGGGGCGAGCATCGCTCGCCCGCCCTCCGATTGAACTGCCCCCGTAGGGGAGGGGCTTGCTCCTCCCCGATGGCAGGTGCAGCACCTTCTGGAAAAAATGCAGAAAACCAAGCTCGGGATCGCTCCGTTTTGCATCCATATGAAAGGTCGGTTGTATCGGGTTGGCGGACGAGCGATGCTCGCCCCTACGGGGCTGGGTGCCACGGAATGCAACGCCGTAGGGGAGGGGCTTGCTCCTCCCCGATGGGGGGATCAGCACCGATTGGAAAGCGTACAGAAAACCAAGGTCGGATTCGGGAGGGGCAAGCCCCTCCCCTACGGCAGCGTATAACACAGGCATTGTCTTCCGGGGGGAGCCTATAATAAAAGCGCACAGAATTCTGTGCGCTTTACAAGATCGTTTTCAGTTCATCCAGCGATAAAATCGTGAAATCGGGAACAATATCGTCTCTTTTCGGCTTGCGGCGATAGTTAAACCAGCAGGAGGCGATGCCTGCGTTTTTTGCGCCGAGGATGTCGGAGGAGAGGCTGTCGCCGATCAGGATGGCCTCCTCCCGGCGGAAGTCGGGGATGGCGGCAAAGCAGACGTCAAAATAGGCCTTCTCCGGTTTGTGAGAGCCGACGCGCCCGGAGATAAAAATCTGATCAAAATAGTCTGTCAGCCCGGCATCCATCAGCCGCCGGTCCTGCGTGTCGGCAGTTCCGTTGGAGACGATGTAGAGATGATACTTCGGCGCAAGGTAATCCAGAAGCTCCTTCGCGCCCGGAACCAGATGATGCCCTCTGGAAAGCGCCATGCGGTAGGCCTCATTAAATTCTGCCGGGTCAAGCGTCCAGCCGCAGCGGGAGAAGAAGCGCTCGAAGCGCTCTGTAAAAATCCGCTCCCGGGGAATTTCTCCGCGCTCAAAGCGCTCCCAGGTTTCCAGATTGATGGCGCTGTAGGCCGCGATCTGCTCCCCGGTCGGCTCCTTGCCAAAGGCACGCAGGGTGTCGGAAATCGCATCGCGCTCGGTCAGGAGAAAATCCAGAAGGGTATCATCCATATCGAGAAATACATGCTTATACATCGTGTTCTCTCCTGTAGAGTGCATCGGACAGGGCGGCAAACTGGGGAATGGAGAAGGTCTCGCACCGGGCGGTGGGCGACAGGCCGCATTCGCTCAGAGCCTCGGCGACCCCGGCCTTGCCCAGCTTGGGGAAGCCTGCGGCAAGGGCATTGAGCGCGGTTTTCCTGCGCATGGCAAACCCGGCGCGAACCGTGCGGAAGAAGGTCTCCTCGGAGAGCATCGTGCACGGCGGCTCCTCCCGGAGCTTCAGGCGGATGACGCTGGAGACCACCTTGGGCTGCGGGATGAAGCAATGCGGCGGCACATCAAACAGCAGCTCCGGCACGCCGTAATACTGGCAGAACACCGTAAATGCGGAATAATCCGCCGTGCCCGGCTTTGCGCAGATGCGCTGGGCGACCTCCTTCTGCACCATGACCGTCACGGCAGAAAACAGCCGGGTCTCCAAAAGGCAGGTGAGGATGGGGGAGGTAATATAGTAAGGCAGATTAGCACAGGCCACCGGCTTTTTCCCGGGGAACTGCTCCTGCACCAGCCGGGCAAGATCGAGCTTGAGCACATCACCGAAAATGATGTCGAGATTCTCAAATTCGCCGAGCGTGATGTTCAGCACAGGCTTGAGCGCAGTATCCACCTCCACCGCGCATACCTTGCCCGCACGCAGGCACAACTCCTTCGTCAGGCACCCGATGCCGGGCCCGACCTCCAGAACACCTGTGTCAGCATCCAGCCCCGCCTCCTCCGCAATGCGCTGGGGAACCCACGCCTGCGTCAGAAAATTCTGCCCCTTCGCCTTAGAAAAATGAAATCCATGGGCAGCCAAAAGCGCCTTGATCTGATCAATATTGCATAAATCCATAATATTCTCCATGAGACAGGGGGACGGTTCTCTGTCCACCTGATTATCGTTTTTCGTAGTTTCTCGGATAAGGGAACTTGTCACCAATGGCGTAAAGATGTCGGCGCTGGAAGGCTCCCCTTATTTATAAGGGGAGCTGTCGCCGCAGGCGACTGAGGGGATTTCCTCCAAGATCGTGGCAAGAAAAGTGCAAACACCAATGAAATTGTTATTAATTTCATTATTCGGAATACGTATCACCCGAATACCGAAGTTTTTAAGGTATTCTGTCCTGCGCATATCGTACTCAAATTCTGCGTCCTCGTAATGCTGGGATCCATCCAATTCGATTACCAACTTCGCAGATGCACAGTAAAAATCCGCAATATAATTGCCGAGTACTTTTTGTCGCACAAACTTGCGAGGAGCTGTTCGCAGATAGTCATACCACAAATGCCGCTCTTCTTTTGTCATGTTTTTGCGCAAGTTTTTGGCATTGGGAATTAATTGTTTATTATACTTTTTTTCCATTGGTATGACGCACCTCCCTCACTCGGCTTCGCCGACAGCTCCCCCTTCCAAAGGGAGCCCCCGTAAAGGCTCCCCTTATTTATAAGGGGAGCTGTCGCTGCAGGCGACTGAGGGGATTTATTCGCCGAAAGCTTGCTGAAAGCATATTTTTTCTTTTTATTTCGATCGTAATATACTTCGGTTGAGATTGGGCCGACAGTAGTCAACCCCCCTCAGTCGGCTTCGCCGACAGCTCTCCCTTCCAGGTGGAGCCTCCGTAAAGGCTCCCCTTATTTATAAGGGGAGCTGTCGCCGCAGGCGACTGAGGGGATTTATTTGCCGAAAGTTTGCTGGAAGCATATTATTTTGCTTTATATTTCGATCGTAATATACCTCGGTTGAGATTGGGCCGACAGTAGTCAACCCCCTCAGTCGGCTCCGCCGACAGCTCCCCCTTCCAGGGGGAGCCTTTTAGCGAATCTCCAGCTTTTTTACCGCGGCCTCGGTGGGGGTGACGTAGCCGGTGCGGTAGCGGTCGTAGATGACCATGCCGGGGCGGGCGCCGTTGGGCTTTTTGACGTTGCGCACCTGCGTGCAGTCCACCGCGACGCCCTGGCTGTCTCTGGCCTTGGAAAAATAGGCGGCAAGCTCCATCGCTTCGGTCACGGTGGTGTCCGGCGGGGTCTGGCCGTCGCAGAGGATGATGACATGGCTGCCGGGGATTTTCTGGGTGTGGAGCCAGAGGTCATTTTTGGCGGCGGTGCGCAGGGTGAGCTCATCGTTCTGGCGGTTGTTCTTGCCCACAAGGATGGGGAAGCCGTCAGAGCTGAGGAAGGCCATGGGCTTGGCGGGGGGCAGCTTCATGCGCTTTTTCGCGCCGCGCTCATGCAGCAGGCCGCCGGAGAGCAGCTCCTCCCGAATTTCCAGAATATCGCGCTCGGTCTGGGCGCGGCTGAGGGCATCGAGAACGCTCAGCAGGTAGGTCAGTTCTTCCTCGCCCTCGGCGATTTTCCCGGTGAGCACCTTTTCGGCGTTTTTGGCCTTGGCATAATCCTTGTAGAATTTTGCCGCATTCTGCTGGGGGGAAATCGCGGGATTGAGGGAGATGTCGATCTCCTTCATCTCCGGGTCATAAAAATCGACTGCATTCAGGCGAACCTGTCCGCGCTCCATGCGGTAGAGGTTGGAGGTGACGATATCGCCGAGCTGGCGCAGGCGTTCGCGGTCATAGGTCGCCTCCAGCTCCTTGCGCTGGTTGGCAAGGCGGCGCACGGTGCGGTCGCGGAGATTGGAAACCTCGCGCACGATGGTCTGCGATTTCTGGCGCAGACGGTCTGCCATATCGCGGGCAGAATAGAACGCATCGAGCAGCGCGGAGAAATTGGGATAGGTCTCCCGGGTCAGGGCGCTGCCGTACTGGTCGATCGGGACGCAGGAAAAATCAAAGCCGCGTCCATCAGGTCTTCTGAGCAGCAGCGGCTTCCACGGCCCTGCGCAGATCGCGCGCAGCTTTTCCACGATCTGCGGTGCAAAATCCGCCATGGCAGGGGTCACGGGGGCATCGGTCTGCCCGGTAAGCGAATGGGCCAACTCCCGGCACAGAAGCGGAGAGAGGCCGTAGTATTCATCCAATAAGAATTTATCAAGGGTCACAGACCCGGCGGCGCGCAGCAGATGGCGGGAGAGGGCGGCCTCGTCCGCCTCCTCGGGGCTGTCCTTCTCCTGCTTGGGCGGGAGGGCATAGCGAAGGCCGGGAAGCACCGGGCGGCGCTCGGACATGGTCAGATCGACCCTTCGCAGGCAGTCGATCACGCGTCCCTCGCCGTCCACCAGAATCAGGTTGGAGGTTCTGCCCATCAGCTCGGCGACCAGAAGCTTTTCCACAGGGGTGCCCAGCTCATCGGTGCAGGCAAAGCGGAGGCTGACGCAGCGCTCCATCGGCGCCTGCTCCACGCTAAGGAGCTTGCCGCCCATCAGGTGCTTTCGCAGGAGCATGCAGAACATCGGCGGCTGCGCCGGATTTTCCTGCGTCATTTCGGTCAGATGCAGGCGCGGATAGCCGGGATTCACGCAGATGAGCAGGCGGTTCGTCCCCTCGCGGCTGCGCATCTGGAGAAGCACACTGTCGCGGGTCGGCTGGTGGAGCTTATCAATGCGGCAATCGCGCAGGGCGGTATTGAGTTCAGCCGTAACGGCTTTGAGAAAAACAGCATCAAAGGGCATGGAGCGCCTCCATTCCAAGGACAAAAAGAGCCTCAATTCGATCCTGCTGCCCGGTGAGATACAGGCTGCCGAGCAGCGTTTCCAGCCCCGTGGCGCGGGAATACTGCCCGGGGGTGGCATTCTTGGGCACGGCATGGACATGGGCAT
Source organism: Faecousia sp. (assembly GCA_045628065.1). Classification (GTDB taxonomy): domain Bacteria; phylum Bacillota; class Clostridia; order Oscillospirales; family Oscillospiraceae; genus SVMC01. The sequence continues at coordinate 4,057 of JAZQOW010000053.1, read as the reverse complement.
TTCTGCCGCGGCGGTAAATCGCAAGCTCGTCCTCCGTCAGATGGGGGAGGATCGCATCCACAAATTCCGCCTGCGCAGGCGCGGAAACAAATTTAATGGTCGCCTGATGCAGCTGGGCATTCTTCGCCAGCCCCGTGGTGCACAGATACGTGCGCACCAGCAGCTCAAACACCCCGTCCCCCATATGCGCAAGCCCCAGCGCGGAAATCCCGCTGATCTCTTCTTTCGTCATGCAAGGATGCAGATATTCCAAAATGATCCCTCCCGTCTTTTGCCCATCATATCATATTTGAAGAGAAAAGGAAAGAAGAAACATCGCCCACAGCAGTGCCGGACACAACGCCTTCCCCTTGAGGGGAAGGTGGACGGCGAAGCCGGACGGATGAGGTGTGCCCCCGACCACCGAAGCAGCCGCTCTGTTCCGCCAGCTCCACCTCATCCGCCTCACTGCGTTCGGCACCTTCTCCTCAAGGAGAAGGCGTTGCCCTATTATTGATTGATATCTTCTTTCAGGTTTAACAGATAATAAGAAAGGTGCTGTCTCCAAATGATTTTAAGAAATCATTTGGAGCAGCACCTTGTCATCCCAATTACTTTATTTTTCTGATACGGTAGCTTCCGTTGCTTGCGCGGAAGGCATTGATGATGCTGGAGAAGGAGGCGGCGGCGGTGAGGAGGAAGCCGAGGCCAAGGTCGCGGAAGTAGGAGCCGGTGAGGTCGCTTTCTGCGAGGATGATGCTCAGATTCTGGAATACTTCGCCGAAGGTCCAGTCGTATTCCTTCAGAGCAAGGTAGCCATCAATGCTCCATGCGAGCTTGTTGCTGAAATAGATCATGACAACCAGCAGGACAATGCAGGAAATGACGCCCTTGCGGTCAAGCTGCTTGCCCATCAGCTCATAGCCCTTCATGGCGCAGACGCCCATGACAAGACCGGCTGCACCGGCAATGATGCCCAGCCGCGAGAGGAGAATCCACAGCGCCACACCGATGAGGGTTCCGAGGAAGGCACCCACAAGGCCGGGGATCAGATTGCTCTTCTGCTCTCTGGTCTGTGTCTGATTCTCCTGCAGGCTCTCCTCAAGCTTGCCTGCACATGCATCGCACAGGTAGCAGACCTCATTGTTCACCTGCCAGCTGGAGAGCTGTGCGGCATTGGAGCCGCAGCTGCCGCAGCCGGAGGTGTAGCCATTAAGGGTGAGATGGTTGAGAATCGGCTCCATGATGCTATTGATCTGCTCGGGAACCTTCTTGCCGATATTTGCCGCACGGATGGATACGGTAAAGCGGTTGGGTAGTACGGTAATGCCAAGGATTTTATTGTTGCCTGCGCGGAGCTGCCCAAGGAAGGCACCGAGCGCAACGTTGTCGGTATCCTCTTCGCGGGAAGCGTTGACACAGATATTGTAGGCTTTATTGACGGTGAGCGTTATGTAGTATCCGCGGCAGAAGCCCGCAAGGCAAGTCTTATGGTCGACGAGCGCACCATTCAGAATCTGCGCTCTGTATTTTTCAGCAAACAGCATAATTACCTCCCAATTCGTTTAGAATGCGAATGCCGCCGATGATCGGCAGCGCCGTGCGCTCGCCCTTTGCAGCGTGGACAATGCCCATGACGGAGAAGACGGTGCAGATCACATTGACCACCCACCGCAGAACGGAAACCAGAACGCCATGAATCTAAGCGCAGGACAAAGGGAAATCACTTACGTTAAGTATAATCTATATAGGCATGGATGTCCATACCTAAAATGAGCAGGACTGGAAATAGTTTCAGATTTCTTCCTTATTTCTTCTCGTTTGCCATTAATCTATCCGTTCCGACTGCCGGGAGGCTGGCATTGACAGCCTGCGCAAAGCGTTTTGAAATATAGGCATTGCTCTCGATGAACACCCGGCAGAATCTTGTTGTGAGCCAGCCGTCGGGGCTTCTTCCTGTAGAAATCTTATATTTTACAATGTCACAAAAGCGCACGGTGCGCTTGATGCCGAACATGGTGCTGCTGATAAACGTCTGCTCGTCCACAATGATGACCCACTGATTTGCCCAGCACAGGATCGCCGCCAGGCCGATAAGGGAAGAGCAAATCAGCACAAGCCATTCCTGCCAACAAACCTGAAAGACAATTCCAAGGCTTACAAACACCAGACCCGTGATCAGAATCCAGGTCGGCAGGCAAACATCCTTTCCGCGCATACGATCCTTCCTTTCTATATTCCGCTTTCATAATACTCCCTCGCCGCGGGAAGGCAATCAATGGGGATGCCCTTTTGCTCGGCGAGGCGCAATACAACGGGCTTTGTTTCGTGGTTCATCGGGATGGGGATGCGGTTTGGGTTGGACGAGATGCTTGCCGGGGATTCTCCGGCCTCGCACCGGATTAGGGCATTTTCTGCGCCCTTGACGAATACAAAGCACGCAGCATAGATAAGTTCCTTCCCCCGGGGAGATGTTCCGAGTGCGGCAATCTGGATGAGGGTCACTTCTTCCCAGGCGGCGCTTCTTTGCATGAAGGCGCCTTTGGACATGGTGCGGACACCGTCCTCCGTCAGCTCAAAGGTGGAGATGAGCTGACGGGATTTATTCCATAGAGCAAAACCCATCAGACAAAAGGGAAGCGCGATGATTGCAGGGAAGACAGTTTTCAGCGAAATGGATAAAGCCGTAAACGCCAATAGGATGAAACCGAAAAGCAGGAGCAGCCTGTTGACGTTTTCCATGCCCTTCCAGCAATCGCCGGTCAGCTTCCTGTCGTTCAAATAATAATTGATTTCTGTCTTTTTATGTAAGTGCGCCTCGACCGCCTGCTTAAAACGTGCGGAGACATAATCGCCAAGATAAATCTCACACGAATCCATCACGAGAAAGTTGCCTGTTCTATATACGCTCTGATACCCGCGGATATCATCAAAGCGCAGGGTGCGCTTCCGGCCAAACATATTGCTGCTGATAAACGTCTGCTCGTCCACCATGATGACCCACTGATTGACCCACGCGAGAATCAGACCGCCGCCAATCAGCACAAGCAGTGCCGCCGCAACCCATGGAATCCCCATCAGAAGACAGGCCAAAGCAAAGCACAGCATCAGCAGCCCGAAAATCAGACACATTTTCGACAGGTAAACATCCTTTTTGCGCATACGATTCTTCCTTTCTATATTCCCGTTTCATAATACATTCGCGCCAAAGCCTTCTCCTTGAGGAGAAGGGGCCGAACGCAGTGAGGCGGATGAGGTGTAAAGCCGATTCAATTGAGCTGCCCTGTTTACCGAGAAACGCCTCATCCGTCCGGCTTCGCCGACCACCTTCCCCAGAGAGCAATGTCATCAACTTAAGACAGGGGTTTAAGATCGTCCTAATCTTATTTACATGACCCACCGTAGGGGCGAACTGCGTTCGCCCGCCTGCCGATTCAACCGACATTTGATTAAGCTGCAAGCTGGAGCGGGCGAACGCAGTTCGCCCCTACGGGCGGGACTGCAAAGCCTTCCACATATACCAAATGTATCGCCGTAGAGGAGTGGCTTGCTCCTCCCCGATGGTGGGAGCAGCATCTTTTGGGAAGAAAGCAAAAAACCGGGATTCGGGAGGGGCAAGCCCCTCCCCTACGGTATTGCATAACATACATCGGTTTGTTTTTGAAATGTCAGCCTTAAGTTGATGACATTGGGGCCGCCTCGATATTAGAGGCGGCCCCGGTGGATTATTCGGCTTCCAGATAGCGCATGATGATGGTGGCGATCTGGGCGCGGGTGGCGCTGGATTTGGGGGAGAGGGTGGTCACGCCGCCGGAGCTGATGCCGGTGATGAGACCCTGCTGCGTTGCCCAGAGCAGGGCATCGTCTGCATAGCTGCTGACCGAAGCTGCATCCGGGAAGCTCAGGCTGCCCTCAACCCCGGGTTTGCCTGCGCAGCGGTAGAGAATCGCGGCGATCTGTTCGCGGGTGATCTCGCGGTTGGGGAGGAAGGTGCCATCCGAGTAGCCGGTGACGATGCCCTTCTCGGCTGCCCAGAGGACGGCCTTGGTATAATATCTGCCGTCTGCTACATCGGAGA
>JAZQOW010000052.1:0-5066 GCA_045628065.1 Faecousia sp. | reverse complement strand
CAGGTCGATGATGTAGATACCGTTACGCTCGGTGTAAATGTAGGGAGCCATCTTGGGGTTCCAGCGGCGGGTCTGGTGACCGAAGTGCACGCCTGCTTCCAGCAGGGCCTTCATGGATACGACGTTCTGATTAGCCATTTTTGTTTTGTTCTCCTTTGATTTTAGTTTGTACCTCCAGCCTCTTCATTCCTCCGGCCAACCGCTGTGCGGCACCGACCGGAAGTCCGAAGCTGTGCGGATTCACCGAAATATAATATCATAAGTGTTATCCAATTGCAAGATAATTTTTACAATTTTACCTGCGATTTTTTGTACTTTTTCACTCAAAATCGTTTGCGGCGTTTGTCGTCATGACTTGATTCCCGATGCTGAAACGGTTTATCGATGAGAATAATATCACTTCCGAATTTGTGAATGCAGTCCCATGGAATATAATATTCCTCTCCCTTGCCGAACAGGCCGAAAAAGCGACATGGTCCGAACACGATAATGGCCTTGACCTCTCCCTCAGGAATTTTGATTTCCACATCGCCCACATAGCCTAAACGACCGCCGTCGCAGATGTTGATAACTTCCTTACGCCGCAGCTCACAGAATTTCAAAATCATAATCCCCACCTCTGGGGTAGCTTATGCGCTGTTGCTGTTGTCCTATGACAAAAACACGGTGCCACCACGGCACCGTGTTTTTTCATCTTATGTTCGGTTTCTCAGTGCATGTTCAGGCCAGACTTCTGCGTCTGCTTTTGATTCTGCACCTGTACCTGCTGCGAACGGGAAGCGTCGGCGGCAGGCTGTGCATTATTGTTCACCCTTGTTATCATACGCTTCGTGGCGTTAATCCAGTCTTTTCCGTGCAGCATGCTTCTGACTTCGCGTATATCTATGTGTGTTGCCTGCATTGCGTCACTTTCACGCAGTCTGATTGTCTGATCGGCCAGTTTTTCCTTCATGGCACTCTCGGCATCACCTTCCACGCCCACGCAGGCAAGTTCAGAGAGCTCCGCGGAAATCTTCGGAGTATGATCAGGATTCTTTTCCGCAAGTTCAACAAGCTTACGCACCTCGCTACTGAGCAGGCTCTCCGCCATATAGGCGGTAATGGCATCGGCGGCACAGTTATGCAGCTGATCGTCAGACATCTCAATATTGTTCTCCATATGCTCACTGACATCAATTCTCAGTGTGCGCCGCTCCTCTCTGAGCACATGGTGCAGTGTGAGAAGATTCTTCTGCGTTTCCAGCGGCAAACCGGTCTGATTCAGCTTTTCGCGGAAATCCTTATCAACCTCATCATCGCTCAGACCCTTTTCCTTTGTCCAATCGTTGAGTGCCTTCTGGTCATCTGCAAGTTTTTTGCTCTTTGCCTGCCGCTTTGCCTCTGCCTGTGCCTCCTTATTTGCCTTTGCCTTCTCAACCAATTCCGGCTTCGCTACGAAGAGCTTTCTCTGTAGCATCTCATCATAGCCGGGAGCAGACAGATCATCGGCCTTATCCTGCAGTTTACGGGTCTCCTGACGCTTCTCATAGCGTTGCATTTCCAGATCAAATGCGTCCTTCTCTTCCTCATAGGCTTCGATGTCTTCATCGCGGAAAACATCGCCGTTGATGTTCAGGGCGGGGATAGATTCCAGGAAATTGGCAAAGCCCATCTTGAACTTCTGCCAGCCGCTCAGGTGCGTCTGAGGCTCAAACTTCGGGGGCTGCTCCTCACGGTGCAGTTCGCAGTTTTTAAAGGCCTGCGCAGCCGCGGCGCCGGTATAAGACACGCCCTTGTCCATGAATGCCATCACGGGTACGGCCTCAGGATGGTTTCCGGTGGAGACGAATACCGGGCGGTGCATGCGGCACATCTCCTCCATGGCATCCGTTTCGCTGATCACTTTTCCGTCTGTACTCTGGAATATCAGGTTCCTTTCGAAGCCATCAGCATACAAAGAAGCCGATGCAGGTTTGTCACTATATCGGATGGCAAACTGATCATAGGTATCGGCCAGTTGATCCTTAAACGCCATGATCAAATTACCGCTGGCGATTTCCAATTCCGTCACAGGATCCAGGTCAATGTCGTGCGCCCCATCACTTTCTGCCATATAGTCCGGATGCTCAATGTCGGGACTCTCACCGTGGATTCTTTCTAACTGTTCCGGGCTCATACCCATCATCTGCTCCACATCGACACGGTCACCTGCAGGGCCTGCCAGGACAGAGACCTTACCCATCATGATGCTCAGAGTGTTCAGGAAAGGATTCATCTTCTTGTGATAGGTCGCACACTCGTCCGGTGTCAGAGTAGAAGCCATGCAGTTGGTGGTATCGCCCAGGCGGGAGAAGATATAGATCTCAGTATAGCGGTTCAACATCTCCTCCGTGGTCAGGTTGGCGTACTCTTCACGCTTCTGATCAGCAATAGACATGGCGTGGAGATTGATCTTACGGTGCAGCTCGAGTCTTCTCCTGCGGAACTCGGGATCCTGCTTCTTCCCTTCCTTTGCCATCTGCGCCAGAGCTGTCAGCTCTGCCTTGGCCTCATCGTCCATGAACATACCGATATAGGGGCCGTAATCGTCATTAGAACGGTCTTCGCTCCACACGGTGCGGCCCATTTCGGTGTAGGGATCGTCGCGGTAGTGCCGCAGCTCGTTGTCGTGCAGGGTTTTGAGCGCTTTATCGTGCAGAGCCTTCTGCTTTGCCAGATTTTCCGGACTGCAGTCAAAGTGATAGAACGGCTCTATCGCCTGAATGCGCTTGGTCATCTGCTCCGCTGTGAAGGTAACGGGGATGATCTTCGCATCCATCTCCTCCAAAACCTTATCAATCTCACGATTGGCCTTCGCCTTTGCCTCTGCCTGCTGGGCATGACTCTTGTCATAATTGCTGACAGCCGTATCACGTTCGATCTCAAGCTGCCGCTTCTTTTCCGGATTGGTCTCGGCATTGATCCGCTCTTCATATTTCGCTTTGATGGCGCTCGCGCCATAATATTTATCGGCATAAGCGTTGCGCGCGACTATGATGTTATTTCCGTATGGCATAACTGTTCCTCCTATGTATCACATAATATATCCGCCATTATAATAGCGTTTCCTCTGTGCTGTTGTCAATAAGAATACATCTTCTGTCCCCGTTTGGTTTCAAAAATGTCAAAATTTCGCTCAACCTGCATCTCTGTCGTCTTTTGAGTCTTTTTGCCCCGGGGCATAAGCTGCCGCCAAATGGGAAAAAATGAGAGCATCACACCAAAGTGGAGGCAGGCTATGCGGGGAAAAGTAGAGATTTGCGGCATCAACACATCAAAATTACAGACACTCAAGGGCGATGAAGTCACACAACTCCTGCGGCAGGCCAAGGAGGGCGATACCGAAGCGCGCGAAAAGCTGATTTACGGTAATCTGCGTCTGGTACTGTCAGTGGTACAGAAATTTTTGAATCGCGGCGAAAATGTAGACGACTTGTTCCAGGTTGGTTGTATTGGTTTAATGAAAGCCATTGACAATTTTGATATCAACCAGTCGGTGCGTTTTTCTACCTACGGCGTCCCCATGATCGTAGGCGAGATTCGCCGGTATCTCCGTGATAACAGTGCTATCCGCGTCAGTCGCAGTATGCGCGACACCGCCTACAAGGTATTGCAGGCCCGAGAAAAACTGATGGAGGGCAACCAGCGCGAACCAACCGTAGAGCAAATCGCCAAATATCTGGATATTTCCCGTGAAGATGTGGTCTTTGCCATGGACGCCATTGTCGATCCCGTTTCGTTATACGAGCCCATTTACTCCGACGGCGGAGATGCCATCTGCGTGATGGATCAGGTGAAAGACAGCAACAATACGGACGACAGCTGGATCGAACAGTTGGCACTAAAGGACGCACTCTCCCGCCTCAATGATCGAGAACGTCACATTCTGGCGCTGCGCTTTTACGAGGGCAAAACCCAAATGGAGGTCTCGGAAGAAATCGGCATTTCGCAGGCACAGGTCAGCCGACTGGAAAAAGGCGCCATTGCCGCCATCAAAAAACGGTTATAATGTCAAAACGGTGCAAATGCACCGTTTTTTCTTACTATTGACAGTCCGCCACGATATGATATGATGAAGATAATCTATTATGAAAGGCGGCTAACCTATGAAAACTGTCACCTTAGGACGTACCGGCATCGTTTCTCCGCAAAATGCTTTCGGCGCCCTCCCCATCCAGCGCGTATCCCACGAATATGCCAGCATGCTGCTGCGCAAGGCCTATGACGCCGGCTTCAACTACTTCGACACCGCCCGCGCTTATTCCGACAGCGAGGAAAAGATTGGCTTGGCGCTCAGTGATGTACGTGAGAAGATTTACATTGCCTCCAAAACCATGGCCACTGATGTGGATGGTTTCTGGCGTGACCTCGAAAAAAGCCTGCATGATCTGAAAACCGATTACATCGATGTCTATCAGTTCCACAATCCACCTTTCGTTCCCCGTCCCGGCGATGAAAGCGGTTTGTATGATGCTATGCTGGAGGCAAAGGTGCAGGGCAAAATCCGTCATATCGGCTTCACCAATCACCGACTGGATGTAGCCGAAGAAGCGGTACGTTCTGGGCTTTATGAAACATTGCAGTTCCCCTTCTGCTATCTGGCTACAGAAAAAGACATTGCCTTGGTCAATCTGTGCCGCGAAATGAATGTTGGCTTCATTGCTATGAAGGGTCTGAGCGGCGGCCTGCTGAGCAACTCCGCTGCTGCCTACGGCTGGCTTAGTCAGTTCGATAATGTGCTGCCCATCTGGGGCGTCCAGCGCGAGAGCGAACTGGATGAATTCATCTCCTACCTCGCCAATCCTCCCGCCATGACAGATGAACTGAAAGCGCTGATTGACAATGACCGCAAGGAACTGATCGGCGAATTCTGCCGCTCCTGCGGTTACTGTATGCCCTGCCCGCAGGGCATTGAGATCCGTCAATGCGCCCGCATGTCCCAGCTGATTCGCCGCAGCCCCTCCGCTGACCACCTCAGCGAAGCCTCGCAAGCCATGATGATGAATATCGAGAACTGTTTGGACTGCGGACAGTGCAAATCCCGCTGC
>JAZQOW010000051.1:0-18250 GCA_045628065.1 Faecousia sp. | reverse complement strand
CTCTCCGCTGTCTCAGTTCATGGATCAGAATAACCCTCTGGCAGAGCTGACCCACAAGCGCCGTCTCTCCGCCCTTGGCCCCGGCGGCCTGTCCAGAGAGCGCGCTTCCTTCGATGTCCGAGATGTTCACTACAGCCACTATGGCCGCATGTGCCCCATCGAGACCCCCGAAGGTCCCAACATCGGCCTGATCAACTATCTGGCCTCCTATGCCCAGATCAATGAATACGGCTTCGTCGAAGCTCCCTTCCGCAAGGTGCAGAAGGAATACGATGAGAACGGCAAGTATATTGCTTCCCGCGTGACCGATACCATCCAGTATATGACCGCCGATGTCGAAGACGACTTCTATGTCGGTCAGGCCAACGAACCCAAGGATGAGAACGGCTACCTGATGAACACCCGTATCACCTGCCGCCACCGCGATGAAATCATCTCCGTTGACCGCGAGCTCATCGACTTCGTGGACGTATCCCCCAAGATGATGACCTCCGTGGCTACCGCCTTCATTCCCTTCCTCCAGAACGACGACGCCAACCGTGCCCTCATGGGCGCCAACATGCAGCGCCAGGCCGTTCCTCTTATGGTCACCGAGACCCCCAGCGTGGCGACCGGTATCGAGCATAAGTGCGCTGTGGACTCCGAGGTCTGCGTCAAGGCCGAGGGCGAAGGCGTTGTTACCCGCGTTTCTGCCACCAACATTACCGTCCGTTACGACGACGGTCATATTACCGATCACCGCCTGACCAAGTTTGCCCGCTCCAACCAGGGCACCTGCGTCAACCAGCGCCCCAATGTCGAGGTCGGTGAGCGCGTCCACTTCAACCAGATCATTGCTGATGGTCCCGCCTGTAAGGATGGCGAGATCGCACTGGGCAAGAATGTTCTTGTCGGCTTCATGACCTGGGAAGGCTACAACTACGAGGACGCCATCCTGCTCAACGAACGTCTGGTTCGTGAGGATGTGTTTACCTCCATTCATATCGAAGAATACGAGACCGAAGCCCGCGATACCAAGCTCGGGCCCGAAGAAATTACCAGAGATATCCCCAATGTCGGCGAAGATACCCTGAAGGATCTGGATGAATTCGGTGTCATCCGCATCGGTGCGGAAGTCACCTCCGGCGACTATCTGGTCGGCAAGGTCACCCCCAAGGGCGAGACCGAGCTCACCGCTGAGGAGCGCCTGCTTCGCGCCATCTTCGGCGAGAACTCCAGAGAAGTCCGCGATTCCTCTCTGAAGGTTCCGCATGGCGAGGCCGGTATCATCGTGGATGTCAAGGTCTTTACCCGCGAAAACGGCGGCGATCTGGCTCCCGGTGTCAATAAGGTCGTTCGTGTCTATATCGCGCAGAAGCGTAAGATTTCTGTCGGCGATAAGATGGCAGGCCGCCACGGCAACAAGGGCGTTGTATCCCGCGTCCTTCCGCAGGAGGATATGCCCTTCCTGCCCGACGGCACCCCGCTGGATATCGTTCTGAACCCCCTGGGCGTTCCTTCCCGTATGAACATCGGTCAGGTTCTGGAAGTCCATCTGGGCTATGCCGCACATGAGCTGGGCTGGAAGATCGCCACCCCGATCTTTGACGGCGCCAACGAAAAGGACATCCGTGAGACCCTCCAGCAGGCCGGCGTTGCCGGGGACGGCAAGAGCATCCTTTATGATGGCCGTACCGGCGAACCCTTCGACCAGCGCGTTACCGTTGGTTATCCCTACTACCTCAAGCTCCATCATCTGGTCGATGATAAGATTCACGCCCGCTCTACCGGCCCCTACAGCCTGGTTACCCAGCAGCCTCTGGGCGGCAAGGCACAGTTCGGCGGCCAGCGCTTCGGCGAAATGGAAGTCTGGGCTCTGGAGGCCTACGGCGCTGCCTACACCCTTCAGGAAATCCTTACCGTCAAGTCCGACGATGTTACCGGCCGCGTAAAGACCTACGAGGCTATTGTCAAGGGTCACAACGTACCCTCTCCCGGTGTGCCCGAATCGTTCAAGGTTCTGGTCAAGGAGCTGCAGTCCCTGTGTCTGGATATCCGCGTTCTGGATGAGAACGGCGATGAGATCGAGCTGCGTGACGAAGATGAAGATGAAGTGGTTTACACCACCGGCATTGCCGATGAAACCTATATTACCGACGAGGGCGAAGTTATGGATTCCGGTTTCGCACTGGATGAAGATCAGCCTGATGACGGTGTGCTGGATATCCTTTCCGAAATGGTCAGCAACTCCGGCGATGATTATGATGACGAAATGTAAGGAGGAGTAATACGATGAGCAACGCAATTTTTAACGCGATCAAGATCGGTATTGCTTCACCGGACATGATCAGACAATGGTCTTACGGCGAAGTAAAGAAGCCTGAAACCATCAATTACCGTACCCTCAAGCCCGAACGCGAAGGCCTGTTCTGCGAAAAGATCTTCGGGCCGACCAAGGACTGGGAGTGCCACTGCGGTAAATATAAGAAGATCCGCTATAAGGGCAAAATCTGCGACCGCTGCGGCGTAGAAGTTACCAAGGCTAAGGTGCGCCGTGAGCGCATGGGTCACATTGAGCTGGCCACTCCGTGCAGCCATATCTGGTATTTCAAGGGCATTCCCTCCCGTATGGGTCTGCTGCTGGATATCAGCCCCAGAATTCTTGAAAAGGTTCTCTATTTTGCTTCCTATATCGTGATCGACCCGGGCGACACGCCTCTGAGCAAGAATCAGATCCTCTCCGAGAAGGAATACCGGGACTGGCGTGAAAAGTATGAGGATGATTTCGATGCCGGGATCGGTGCCGAGGCCGTCCGCAAGCTTCTGTCCATTGTTGGCCTCTCCAATGAGGATGCAAAGGCCAAGGAAGAACTCATGGACCGCAAGCATGCGCTGGACAAGCGGCTTGCCGAAATGAAGGACAAGAGCATCCCCTACACCCCCGAAGATCTCGACCTGCTCGATAGCCTGACCGAGCAGCTCCAGGAATATACCGTCCGCGGCCTCAATACACTGTCCGCTGACCTGCGCAGTGAGCTGCAGGGCGCTTCCGGACAGAAGAAGCTGCGCATCATCAAGCGGCTCGAAGTTGTGGAAGCATTCCGCCAGTCCGGCAACGATCCTTCCTGGATGATCATGGATGTGCTGCCTGTCATCCCGCCTGAACTTCGCCCCATGGTGCAGCTCGACGGCGGCAGATTTGCCACCTCCGACCTCAACGACCTCTATCGCCGCGTTATCAACCGCAATAACCGTCTGGAACGCCTGATCAAGCTCAGCGCTCCCGATATCATCATCCGCAATGAAAAGCGTATGCTGCTGGAAGCAGTTGACGCCCTCATCGACAATGGCCGCCGCGGCCGCGCCGTTACCGGTGCGAACAACCGCGCACTCAAGTCCCTGTCTGACATGCTCAAGGGCAAGCAGGGCCGCTTCCGCCAGAACCTTCTGGGCAAGCGCGTTGACTACTCCGGCCGAAGCGTTATCGTTGTCGGTCCTGAGCTGAAGCTCTACCAGTGCGGCCTTCCCAAGGAAATGGCCATCGAGCTCTTCCGCCCCTTCGTTATGAAGAAGCTGGTCGAGGACGGTCAGGCCAATAACATCAAGTCTGCAAAGAAAATGATCGATAAGGGCAAGACGGAGGTCTGGGATGCTCTGGAAGAGATCATCAAGGATCGCCCCGTCATGCTTAACCGCGCACCTACTCTGCACCGTCTGGGCATTCAGGCCTTTGAGCCGGTTCTGGTGGAAGGCCGCGCCATTAAGCTCCATCCTCTCTGCTGCACCGCATTCAACGCTGACTTCGACGGCGACCAGATGGCAGTCCATGTCCCGCTGTCCGCTGAGGCACAGGCAGAAGCCAGAATGCTGATGCTCTCCGCCAACAACCTTCTGCGTCCGCAGGATGGCAAGCCCGTTACCGTTCCTACGCAGGATATGATCCTCGGCACCTACTACCTCACCTACGTTAAGGAAGATGAGCAGGGTGCAGGCCGCTGGTTCTCCTCTGTGGATGAGGTCATGCTGGCTTATAAGGATCGCATCGTGGAAATGCACGCCCCCATCAAGGTTCGCGTGGAAAAGGAAATTGACGGTGTCATCAAGTCCCGCATTATTGATGCCACGGTCGGTCAGCTCATCTTCAATGAGCCGATCCCGCAGGATCTTGGCTTCAAGAAGCGCGTGACCGAGGATGACATGTTTGCACTGGAAATCACGGATACTGTCGGCAAGAAGCTGCTTGGCAAGATCATTGACCGCTGCATCCGCGTCCATGGCTTCACCATTGCCACCGAGATGCTCGATAAGGTCAAGGCTCTGGGCTATAAGTACTCCACACAGGGTGCCATCACCGTCTCCATTGCGGATATGTCCATCCCTGAGCGCAAATATCAGCTCATCAGCGAAGCCGAGAAGGAAGTCGTCAAGATCGACCGCCAGTACAAGCGCGGCTTCATTACCAATGACGAACGCTACCGCCTCACTGTCCGCCAGTGGGAAAAGACCATTGACGATGTGACCAACGCACTGCAGGAGAATCTGGATCGCTTCAACCCCATCTTCATGATGGCAGACTCCGGCGCCCGTGGCTCCATGAAGCAGATCCGTCAGCTGGCCGGTATGCGCGGCATGATGGCCGATACCAACGGTCGTACCATTGAAATCCCGGTTAAGGCAAACTTCCGTGAAGGCCTTTCCGTTCTGGAATACTTCATCTCCTCCCGAGGCGCCCGTAAGGGTCTGACCGATACCGCACTTCGTACCGCTGACTCCGGTTATCTGACCCGCCGTCTGGTCGATGTCTCTCAGGATGTTATCATCCGCATCAAGGACTGCGGCACGCACGATGGCATCTGGCTCGGCGCTTATGAAGAAAAGGGACAGGTTATCGAAAGCTTTGCACAGCGCATTCAGGGTCGTTTCCTGGTCGATGACCTCTATGATCCCACCACCGGTGAGCTGCTCCAGTCCAAGGACGTGATGATGCACGAGTCTGATGCAGATCGCTTTGAGGCAGCCGGTGTTACCCGCGTCTACTGCCGCACCGTTCTGGGCTGCAAGGCCCGCAGCGGCGTGTGCGCCAAGTGCTACGGCATGAACCTTGCCACCTCCAAGCTGGTTGATCTGGGCGAAGCTGTCGGCATCATCGCCGCACAGTCCATCGGTGAACCCGGTACCCAGCTGACCATGCGTACCTTCCACACCGGCGGTGTTGCCGGTGACGATATCACCCAGGGTCTTCCCCGAGTTGAAGAACTGTTCGAAGCCAGAAAGCCCAAGAAGATGGCCACCATCTCTGAGGTTGACGGTGTTGTTGATATTGATGAGAGCCACCGCACCGCACTGCGCCAGATCACGGTTACCGCGGATGACGGCGAAGTCAAGCTGTATCAGGTTCCTTATTCTGTCGGCCTGCGTGTAGAAAACGGCGGCCGCGTGCAGAAGGGCGCCCGTATTACCGATGGTGCACTCTCTCCGCATGATGTTCTGCGTATTTCCGGCGTAGAAGCCGTGCAGGAATACCTTACGCAGGAAGTACTTGCTGTGTACCGCCAGCAGGGCGTTGATATCAACGATAAGCATATCGAGGTTATCATCCGTCAGATGATGCGCAAGGTGCGCGTGGAAGAGCCCGGCGATACCAAGCTTCTTTCCGGTACCGTCATTGACACCTTTGAGTTTGACGATGCCAACGCCGAGGTACAGGCCAGAATTGATGCCGGCGAAGAAGGTCTCCAGCTGGCTACCAAGAGCCTGATGCTCATGGGCATCACCAAGGCTTCTCTGGCTACCGATTCCTTCCTGTCTGCCGCTTCCTTCCAGGAAACCACAAAGGTGCTCACCGAAGCTGCCATCAAGGGCAAGGTTGACCACCTGATCGGCCTGAAAGAAAATGTTATCATCGGCAAGCTGATCCCCGCAGGCTCCGGCCTCCAGGTCTACCGCGATTACGATGAAGGCATCACGCCCGAATCCGCTGTCACAGCTGACATGGTGGAGAACGAAATGCAATAAGCGTCTAATACAAAAGTCCCGGTACTGTTTCCGTATTTGCTGCGGAGAACAGTCACCGGGACTTTTCTGTTATGGGTGCGCTTGTCCAAAACTGAAATCCGTTGGGGACAATTCTTATGCAAAATCAATAAAAATGAATTACACTTTTTTATGCCTGTTTTCAGTTTGTTTACAAAAATAGTATTGAAATTTTGAGAGATTAGTATATAATGAATTCGACAATTGCTTAATACAATTATATTATTTAAGGAGGGAACATGATGAAGAAAAAATTTTTGGCAATGATTCTGGCAATCTTCATGCTCGCTGAGCTTTTCCCCATGGCAGCTTTTGCGGACACAGAGAGCGGAAATGATGATTTGCACGATTGTCCGGGCAGCGCTTTTACCGATATGCCCGCAGAAGCCAACTGGGCGCATAAGGGAATCGACTTCTGCGTGGAAAGCGGCCTCATGAAGGGCATTACCGATTTGACGTTTTGCCCCGAAGGCACCCTGACCCGCGGACAGCTCGTGACCATCCTTTACCGCGTGGTGGAGGAGCCTGCGGTGAAGTTCCGCGATATTTTCTCCGATGTGGCAGAGGGCAGATATTTCTCCCGTGCCGTCATCTGGGCGGCCAATAATCAAATCGTGACCGGCTATCCGGATGGCTCCTTCTGCCCGCAGAATGTCATCACCCGCGAGCAGATCGCCGTAATTCTGTACCGCTGTGCCGGTGAGCCTGCGGTCACCGGTTCGCTGGACTTCCCGGATGGCAGAACGGTCAGCAAATACGCTATGGATGCCATGCTTTGGGCAACGCAGAATGGTCTGATTAAAGGCATCAAATCCAATGGCGTGACCAATCTTTCCCCCCGCACCAGCGCGAACCGCGCCCAGATCGCTTCCATCATGATGCGCTTCCTTGAAATATTTGAAAAAGAAAATCTGAAGGGCTATGGAGCGGATGCCGGAGAGGATAAAATAGCCCTTGCCTTCACCCCGAATCGCTGGCCGATCGTAGACGGCGCCACGGCCTTCCTGCCGTTCTATCAGGAGATGGCAGCCCGTATGCTGGGCGTTTCTACAGAGGAAGCGGCAGACTATATTATGTGCAGCACCACAGACTATGCCTACCCGTATCTGTGGGAGAAAAAGGTCGATCTGGTGTTCTGCCTGCGCCCTTCTGAGGAGCAGGTGAAAAGAGCCGCACAGAATGGCGTTGTATTTGAAGAGGTACCCTTTGCAAACGAGGGCTTTGTCTTCTTCGTCAATAAGGATAACCCGGTGGACAGCATCACCGTGCAGCAGCTCCATGACATCTATGCCGGAAAGATCACCAACTGGAAGGAGCTGGGCGGCAACGATGAGGAAATCATCGCCTACCAGCGCACCGAAGGCTCCGGCAGCCAGACCGGCCTCTATCTCCATGTCATTGATCCGTCGGAGATACAGGAGCCACCGACAGAAATGCGGATCAAATCCATGGACGGAATCATTGATGTGGTTGCCGGCTACAAAAATGCAGCCGGCGCGATCGGTTATTCCTACCGATACTTCGTCACCAATATGCACTACGATGAGCAGATCAAAATGCTCAAGGTAAACGGTATCTATCCGGACTATGAATCTATTGCAAATGGCAGATACCCTCTGATTTCCGATATCTGCGCCGTCTACCGCGAGGATGAGCCTGCGGACAGCGCCGTGCGCAAGATCGCCCGCTGGTGCGCAAGCTCTCAGGGAGCAGTCCTTGCAAAAGAGCTGGGCTATGTCCCGACTGCGGAGGCCATTGGTACGCTCTATAAGGAGAATCATCCATCTGATGATGCGGTCATTGATTTTGCCGAGGGCAATCCCTGTCCGGAATGTACTGTTATTTCCGCATATTACAGCAATAATTTAAGTAGACAAACTGTTGGGAATGAAGATTACTCTTATGTCCAGATTTCCGGTTTAAAAAACAAAGAAATCCAGAATGTGATCAATAAAAAAATATATGACACCGCCATGGAATTATTCGAAGTACCGTACCCGCCTTATCCCGGCATTCGGACACAGCTTGCCGCATTTGAAACAGACGATAAAATCAAGACGTATTTATCGACCGCTGTTGAGGGATGTTTCAATCATATGCTTTCCATCAAGATGACTAAGTATAGTAGAGGCCTGGATTCCATATATTTTGAAGATATTCGCACGCTGAATCTGGATTTGACTACGGGCAAGGAAATCTATATTGGAGACCTGTTTGCGGACAATATGGATGGCATTGCTTATATCAATGAGAAGATTTTTGAAGAGTCTGCCAAACCGGAGGCTTTTGACGAACCGCCAGATGACTATCTTATGTCTGGCATAGATACGGGAATTGATATTTATTTCCGAAGAGCTTTTGAAGGAATCAATTTCAACCAGAAATACTATATCGATCAGCGCACTGGTAGCCTGCATATTATTCTGGACTACGAAAATCCAGAAATTGCCAACATTTTTACGCCTACCGACTATGCGATTGATATGTTGGGTATCAATGCCTACGAGAGTCGTTTCATGACCCCGGAGAGTATCTTTACAAATGAGAAAACCATCCCAGCTCTTTTTGAACGCAGCTATAGATTCTGTGATGATACTGCTGAATGGGAATATAAAGGATACTGGAGTGAAGGCCGCAACATTCATTTTGACTCTATCATAAGATTCTATGATGAAAAAGACAGGAATTATATTAAAACTGCAATCATCAGTGATGAGAGCCTTGCGGAGCTGAAAGCGGAGTTAGAATCGTTATATGACGCACGTGAACAGGAAGGCTGGACCGAACTTCTAGGTGTAGTGACAATTGGTGTTGCTGTTTGGGGCTTCGGTAACTACATAAATATCGAAAGTCATATTCGTCGTTTTTTATCTGACCAAAATCCTGATGACGAATGGGAGCATTTGGAAGAATATTATGATAAGGCGTATTTCTGCATAAAAGCTGATAGCGGTGAACCTGTGACACTCCAAGAGATTTTTAAACCGGACTTTGACTATGATGCTTCAATTTCGGAAATGCTCATCACCAGACTGAAGAGTTACTTTGAAAATGCATATTCCGATGAAGATTATCACATGATGTCCCGTGAGCTGTTGGATCATATGGATGGATTTGCTGTGCAGGAGGATTCACTGTATCTTTATTGCTCAGATTATGCGAATATTCTCAGCAGATATGTTCTGGATAATTCTGATATTTTGATGTATGGAAATGAAATTCTTCGTTTTAACTACAAAGACCTTGGCGCAGAAAACTTGACGATATTCGGTTAAGAAGCATTCCTTCTGCCAAATCCCCAATAAAAAATCCATCCCTGACCTGCTTTCCGGCAGGTCAGGGATGTTTTCTTATTGCGTTATTCTTCCTTGTGGCTTGTGAGCAGCTTTCTGGCGGCGCTGGCTGCGCGGCCTGCATCGTGGAACAGCAGCTCTGCCAGCTCCTTGCCGAATACCCGGATGCTCTCGGTGCTGCCGATCTCCCGGAGAAGCATGCGCAGCTGTTTCAGGGAGAGCCTTGTCAGATCGGTCAGTGTTTCAGAGCCTGTGCCGCTCAGGACACCGAAGAAATCTTCGATGAATCTTGTCATTTCCGCATCAGTCATATTTTTCCGCTGCTGATTGATCAGCCGGTCAAATTCTGTGCTTAACGCACTGAGCTTTTTCTCTCTGATAAAGGATGTACCCATGACCTCCCAGAACAGCACCTCATGCGCCATGGGACCTGAGCGGTTGTTTTTGCAGATGATAATTTCTTTTGGCTGCGAAAGCAGGGTGCCCACCATGGTATGCTGGGAAACGAAATACAGAATTTTACCCTTCATGCGGACTGTGCCGGGCAGTGTCCAGAATTCCTCTCGAAATCCGGGGCCGTCAAAACTATATACCCGGGTAATGCGGTTTTGTATCTCCTCCGGTGCCATTGCTGCGGCATAGATTGCCAGATTTCCGCCTTTGGAATGACCCATGATGGCCAGTGGCCCCGGATGCCGCTGTGCAATGATTTTCAGATATTCCACGGCATCCTGCTGTGCAGGAACCGCATCGTGGACAGCCATCAGGAAATTCTCCTTCCATCCCACGATGGTATCGTCCGTGCCGCGGAACGTGACCACGGTCGGCCCTCCCGGCAGCGAGATGGTCAGAGCGGAAATCTGTTCATTCTCATCGACATTGTACTTTTGGTAGTAGTCTGAAAGCAGGAGGGAGGCAAATCGTTCGGAATTGGGCAGTTCACGAAGCGTTTGCGATAGGATCGGCTGATTGAGCCTGCCAAAATAGTCTGGGTCAATGTCCTTTCGGTTGAAATATTGAGCAAAAACCTCGGAAAGGGGAGCCCCCGCTCCATCAAAGGATAGAATCCCCGAAAAATCCGGCACACCGATTTTTGACAATATGTAGGCATCAACCTCGTTGTAGGGAATCTGCTGAAAGGGAATTTCACCGCGCCATTGGAGATAGCTTGTGATATTGTTCATAGGATGCACTTCCTGCCTTTGAAATGAAATGTCAGCTTTCTCTATTTTATCATATCTTGCACCACACTTCCATTACAATCTTTCTCTGTGCTTTTTGATACGAAACGGCAGGGTTTTGGAGATAATTTGACATAAATTCTCAGCTATGCTATAATATATCCAAATAAAAGGCGAAAAAAGGAACAAAATGCTTATGAAAAAAATCATTCCGGTCGTGCTCATCGGTCTTGTAATTGCGGGGGCGATCATCGCAGTTTCTCTCTTCGGAACGTGTTCCGCTACCTTCCATCTGAACGATGGACACGAGTGGACAGATGTCAGCTTCGAGGTGACCGAAGGAGAGGCCGACAAGCTTACAGCCAGTATGGAAGGCCCGCAGGAATTAAAGGTTACATATGACGGGGATTCTGATTTGCACGCACGGTTCACCCTCAGCAACGCGCAGGGAGAATCTGCCTGCTATGAGCTTCATATGTATCACCGGTGGGACGGTACGCAGGACAAGGATGAGGTCGTAACGGATTTCTGGCCTGTGCAGTAAAATTCAAAATCGTGAACTATTTCTTTCAATTCAGCCTGAGAGGCTGGCGTAATCCCAGTCAAAAATACGCATAAATTGCCGCTTTGCAGACAAACTATTCCTGAACGATTTTTGGCAAAGGAGACATGCAAATGAAAGCAACCGGCATTGTGCGGCGCATTGATGACCTGGGGCGGGTGGTCATTCCGAAGGAAATCCGCAGAACCCTCCGCATTCGGGAGGGAGACCCGCTGGAGATTTATACGGAGCGGGATGGGGAAGTTATTTTTAAGAAGTATTCTCCCATGAGCGATTTACAGGACTTCGCGGGGCAAATCTGCGATTCCATTGGGAAGAACACCGGCTGTATCGCGGCGGTTTCGGATCGGGACAGCATTATTGCGCTGTCCGGCGCACCGAAGCGCGAGCTTCTGGACAAGGCGAACTCTCCCGAGCTGACCCAGATCATGGAGCAGCGGAAGAGCTACCGCTATACGCCCGGCTCAACCCGATTAAAGGTGAGTCAGGATGTGGATAAATTTCATCTCGGTGTAGCGGCACCGATCCTCTCCGGCGGCGACCTGATGGGCTGCGTCATGCTGCTCATGGAGGAGGATACGAAAATCCCGGAGGAATCGGAGCAGAAGCTTGCCCAGACCGTGGCTTCCTTCCTGGGACAGCAGATGGAGAACTGATCCGGAGGAGAAAAAAATTTCCAAGTTTGAAATGCAGTTCCACATCTGAGAACGAGGATGAATTTATTTGATGAGAAAATCCCGTTATCCGTTAATAATAATTGCATTTTCTTACTTTTTTAAAGTATTAATAGTGCAAAAGTGCGCCAAAATTTTTTAAAAACACGCTTCGGGGAGCTTCCGTGCGGAGGCTCCTCTTGTTTTTTTGAAAAAGTTGTGATATGATTTATAACTGTCGGAAATATCTGAATATAGAGGTTATAAATATGAAGCTTTTAATTATCAATCCCGGTTCTACCTCCACGAAAATCAGTGTTTTTGAGGATGAAAAGGAACTCTTTGAAGACAGCGCATTCCATGATGCGCCTGTGCTGCTGCAATATCCTCATGTGATTAATCAGGTTCCCTTCCGCAAGGAAGTTATTTTGTCGATCCTTCGTGCACACGATATCGCGCCGGAGAGCATTGATGTCTATGTTGGACGCGGCGGCGGTGCACATCCGCAGCATACCGGTGTAACCGTTATTGATGAAACGCTGTATCAGGATACCGTTAATAATGTAAACGGCAGTGAGCATGCCTCCATTCTCGGTGTGCCTCTGGCTTATGAGCTGTGCAAGGAGTATGGCGGGCAGATGTTTACCCTGAATCCCACCAATGTGGATGAATACTGCGACTACGCCCGCCTGACTGGCATTCAGGGCGTTTATCGCATTGCCCAGTCCCATGCGCTGAACCAGAAGGCCGTGGCAGAGGCGCATGCGCGCAGCCTGGGCAAGGAATATGAGGACTGCAATTTCATTGTTGGACATATTGACGGCGGCGTGACCATCCATGCACATCAGCATGGTGCCATGGTGGATGGCAATGTTGGCGCCGGCGGCGACGGCCCCTTTGCACCCACCCGCATCGGCAGCGTCCCGGTGCTGGCACTTCTGGATTATCTGGAGACCCACTCCATTCATGAGGTTCGCACCATGTGCTCCCGCTCCGGCGGCTTTGTGTCCTTCTTCGGCACCTCGGATGCATCCATTATCCATAAGAAGCTTGAAGAAGGCGATCCCAAGGCAACACTGGTTTGGAATACCATGATTTACCAGATTTGCAAGACCATAGGCGCCATGAGCGCTGTACTGGAGGGCAAGGTGGACGGTATTATCCTTACCGGCGGTCTGGTGCGCTATGAGGACATCGTAGAAGGCATCCGCAAGCGCTGCGGCTGGATTGCACCGATTACGGTCTACCCCGGCGAAATGGAGCAGGAGGCGCTGGCCTATTCCGTGCTTCGTGTACTGCGGGGCGAAAAGAAAGCCATCCACTATTCCGGCAAACCCGTGTGGGAAGGCTTCTCCTATATTGAGTCGTAACTTATTTAACGGCCACTTCCGTTTTTGGAAGTGGCCGTTTTGAATTATTGCATATCTTCGATTTCCCAGACAAATGAGGCAGTGTCGTTGAGCGTGATGTCCTCCGGCTCCATTTCGATGCTTTGCATACATTTGCCCATGGCGGTCATGCTGTCACGGGCGCTCATGCAGCGGGTAGGGGAGCTGATGCTGCTGTCGGTCCAGTGATAGTCAATGGATTGCAGCTTTCCCAGTCGCACGCCGGATGCCTGACAGAGGATTTCTGCTTTCTCTCTGGCGTTTTCTGCGGCGCGCACAAGCAGCTCTTTTTTGATCGCTGCGGGTTCCTTTACCGTAAAGGAGACGGAGATTTCCGGCAGGGAAGTGCTTTCGGAAATAGCGCGCAGGACGCGGGATAATCTTGCTGCATCATAATCAAAGGAGAGCTTCAGCTGATAGGTGCACACATAACCGGCAAATACCTGCCGGTAGAGATCCTCGGGTGTTCTTTCGTTCTCGTATCGGGTATCCACGTTGAAGCCGGTGGTTTTTAAATCCTTCTTTTTAAAGTCAGCACGGGCAATTGCAGCTTGCAGTGCTGTAATTTTTTGCGCTGCCAGCTCCACAGCAAGGTCATAGTCGGCGTTTGTGCCTTCAACGGTTAAATATAAAGTGATATAATCGGGCGCTGCCGAAACGCTGCCGGTGCCCGTTACAACGATGGTTCGCATAACGTTCCTCCTGTATTGAATATTATCTGCCGGTTCCAAGGAAATACAGAGAAAGGGTGCCGGGGCCGGAGTGGGCGCCGATGATGGAGCTGATGTGGGTGATATAAGCGGCCTTATGACCGGAAATGCTTTCCACCAGTGTTTCCAGATGGGCAGCATCCTCCGGACAGTCCGCGTGGGAGATGATATAAGGGGCAGAGAAATCGACTGCGGTTTCGCGGTAGCGCTGGGCGATTTCCTGCAGGGCATTCTTTCTTCCGCGCGCCTTGGAGACATTCACAAGCTTTCCGTCGTCATCCATGTGCAGAACCGGCTTAATGCGAAGAACGGTTCCGGCAAGTGCAGCAGCAGAGTTGATCCTGCCGCCCCGGCGAAGAAAGCTCAGGTCATCCACGGTAAACCAGTGGCTGATCATCGGTGCGGTCTGGCGGGCATAATTGACCAGCGCTTCAAAGCTCATACCGTCGTTTTTATGCCGAAGACAAAGATGCACCAGAAGTCCCAGACCGGCAGAAGCACACAAAGAATCCAGAATGATAATCTGCCGCTCGGGATACTCCTGCAGCAGCTCTTGCATGGCGATCGAGGCGATCTGACTGGCATTGCTCAGGCTGGAGGCAAAGCCAAGATAGAGAATATCCCGTCCGGCGCGCAGCTCCGGCTCAAAGATACTGCGGAAGGCATCAAGGTTTGGAGCAGATGTTTTTGCCGTCCTGCCATCATGCAGGTACTGATAGAAATCATGAATGGACAAATCGCCATTACGATAGGTTTTGGGATCATTGTCGAAGTGGAAGGTAAAATCCACGCAGGGAACACCCCACCGCTGGAGAAGTGCCGAAGGAATGTCGCATCCGGCATCGGTGATCAGTGTGTAAGAATTCATCAGAATCCCTCCTTATACAAATGGTTGCGGCAATGTGCAATCTAATTTCTAATATTAGATTAACAGATTTTGCTTATTATGTCAAGAGGAATTATTCATCCTAAAAATGCCCCCATCTGGAGCAGATGGGGGCATAAGTCAAAATCAGAATTTTCCGCTGTGGCCGGAGAAACCGCTGCTGTTGATATGAGTACCGCCGCCACCGCCGGAACGGGTGGAGTTGGAGTCAGGAATCTTTCTGCGAGTCTGGGTGGAATAGGCATAGGTGTCGCTGACGCCCGTCAGCTGGACACCATCCTGCGTAAGGTAGTTCGCTGCCGTAGTGGCAATGGCGACAGAGCGCATTTTTACTTTGAGGGATCCGCCCACGATCAGGGAGACCAGAGCACCGATGAGAAGGCTGATGAGCACAGAGAGGAAGGTAAAACGCTTGATGGGTTCGCGTTGACCGGGATAGTAATCTACCGGGGTTCCGGCTGCGGCCTTTTCAAGGAAGTCGCGGCTGTCGGTAAACAGATCAGAGAAACCGCCGAACCAGTCGTTATCCCGGAAGTCATCCAGAAAATGATCCTCCAGCAGGTTCTTGCCATAGTCTGTAAAGGCCATGTGGCCGTAGCTGCCATAGGCGACAATGGCATAGTCCCGGTCATTCATGCTGAGCATCAGCATCAGGCCGTTATTTTCGGTGCCGCTGCCCAGACCGTTTTGAATATAGTACTGCTCGGCAGCTTCAAACATCCCGGCGTCTGAAATATCGGTGAAGTCGTTCACAGTTACAGCGTAGACATTGCAGGGATAGGCTTCAGCAATTTCATTGCCGAGCTGCTCCAGCTTGTCCCGCTGGTCAGCGGTCAGGATATTGGCTTCATCCAGCACAAACCGGGAAGAAGCAGTATCCTCTTTCAGCTGCTGACCGAAAGCGCTGGCGAAATAGGTCAGGGCTTCGATGCAGTTTGCTTTGTCGTTTTCAAGGCTATCCTGCCATGCTTCGGGACACAGCCAGGTATCGAGCGCAGTAAGCTGATCCTTGAGGGCAAGCGCATCCGCGCTGTTGACCCAGCTGCCGCCGAAGTAGATGCAGTAGTCTTCGAATTCCAGATCGCCATCATTTTCGGTGACATAAATCATCAGGTAGAGGCCGTCCTTGTCAGTGCCATAGCCGTATTCGTACTGCTGGTAAAACAGGTCGGCGTATTCCTCAATGGTGTATTCTTCCAGATCACGAACGATATCGGCGCGAATCTCGATCTGGTAAGTATCGGAAAGGGATTTCATCGTGTCAGCCAGAAGGCTCATGGCATCGGAATCCATGGCCTCTGTGGCATCATATAGCAGAGCATAGTCGTTTGCAGCGCCAACGCAGGGGCAGAGCGCCAGAAGCAGAACGGCTGCAAGCAGAAGTGCAAATATTCTTTTCATTTTATTGCTCCTTTCTGCCAAATCAGCCGAAGAGGCTGGCGATGCCGCCGGCAATGCCGGTGAGAAGCAGCAGCGCGGCAGTACCGATTGCGGTAGCCGCCATGGTCAGATACAGCTTTTTCCTGTCGATCGGAAGGTTGCCGACCAGCTTTCCGGTTTGGCCGTTCATGGCGAAGAGATAGGTGTTACCCGCCCAGCGCGTGCTCAGCAGCCAGACGGGAAGCATGGCATACTTGATTTTCTGCGAAGTGAAGTTGATTTTTTTGTCGGTTGTAGTGACGGTTTCATAGCCGCTTACCTGAGCATGCATCAGGCTTTCGGCAGAGCTGCGGATTCGGCCGCCGGCTCTCTTGGCGCAATCCTCCTGACTGACATCGTATCGGTCGGCGAGGAAGCCGGGGAGATAGGCCGTAGAGAAGGGCTTGAGCTCGCGGTAATCGAAAGGCTCTATGGAGTCCATGTAGTCATCCGGC
Source organism: Faecousia sp. (assembly GCA_045628065.1). GTDB lineage: Bacteria > Bacillota > Clostridia > Oscillospirales > Oscillospiraceae > SVMC01. The sequence goes on along the minus strand of JAZQOW010000051.1, from coordinate 1,691 downwards.
ATTTTAGAGGAGCTGTCGGCAGGCACATTGCGGAACTGCATCTGACCTGCGCGGCGAACCTTGTAATGGTTGGTCGTGATCGTTTCCCAGCTTCCGTCGGTGGTGGAGAAGGTTTTTGTAGCATCGTATGCAACATCCGCGTCAACATCGGCGTCATACAGCCAGAAGGGTACATAAATCCCCTTGATTTCGTTGATGTGGTTTTCTTCGGAAAAGATTTTGGGAAGAAGAAATCTGCCCTTGTAGTGCGCCTTTAAGGCGGCGATTGCCGCTGATTTCTCTATCTTAAAGGGGATGATATAGTCCGGCTTTAAGGCGCCGTGGAATTGACCGGGGACGACGGTAGGGTTGCTGCAGTAGGGGCAGCTGGTGGCGGCGGTCGTATTGTCGCAAATCAGTTCTGCACCGCAGGAGGGGCAGCTGTAGGAGTGGATCGTATCGTCTTTCCATTCTGTGCTGCTGTATTCCGGGGGGATATCGTCAGGCTTGGCTTCCTGTTCGGCATTTGCCTGCGCCTGGGCGGCTGCCTCTTCCTTTTGCTTATACAGCGCCTCAATTTCCTCAACGGTATAGCTGCTGCCGCAGTATTCGCACTCCAGCTTGCCGGTGGTGCCGGAGAAATGCAGACCGCCGGTACAGGCCGGGCACTGGTAATTGGTGATTTGAGATGGCATGATTTTGCCCTCCTTTGTGATGGGGACATGCTGCTGCCTATGTACAGGCAACATGAATCTTTCCCATTAAAGGTATCATAAAAATGATGATTTGTCCAGAATATTTTGAGCTTCCTATTGAAAGTGGGCTAAAAAAGAGGTATTCTATTTTGCAAGAGGTGAAGGATCATGGACAAACGATTACAGCGAAAAGAGGCGCTGAGAAGGCGCCGCGATATGGGAATGGAGGCGCGTGCACAGGCAAGCGCGGAGATCTGCCGCCGCCTTGCACGTCTGCCGGAGCTTTCGTCCCAGCGGGTGATTTTTTCCTATCTGGCTACTGCGGAGGAGGTCGATCTTTCCGCATTTCATCAATTCGCCCGTGCGCACGGCATGACGCTGGCGTTCCCTGTAACAGGGGAGGGAGGACAGATGGAGGCATTCATCCCCGGGGATGATGTGCACTGGCAGTATGACCGCTATGGCATTCAAATCCCGGATATTCGTTATGCCCGGAAGGTTTCTCCGGAAGAGATCGGCCTTGTGCTGACACCCTGCGTGGCTTTTGATGAAGCGGCAAGACGACTCGGTCATGGCGGCGGCTATTATGACCGCTACTTTGCCCGCTGCCCGCAGGCCCATCGTCTGGGTATCGCCTTTGAGGCGCAGAAGCTTCCGGAAATTGTGTGCGGAGAACTGGATGTTCCGCTGCACGGTGTCTTGACGGAGAAGGACTATTATTTTTACAAATAATATTTCCTGCGACTTGCTTCGACGGACTTTTTATCTTCCCTATGGTATCTTATAGATACAGCTTATCCAATGCGAGCATACTTCCGGTATGGAGCCCATTGGGCCTCATTTCGCGAAATCCCATGGCCTGTTACAGCGTTTGCCTGTAGCAGGCTCTTTTTTATGGTTCTATAATAAATGTTGGGGTCAGGTGAAGAGCCTGGCCCCAAAGTTTTATAAAAAGGTTGAGCATAGAGATAATTTCCTTTACAATGAATGTACCCCTACACCAAGAAAGGAGAGAAT
>JAZQOW010000050.1:0-41712 GCA_045628065.1 Faecousia sp. | reverse complement strand
TACATCGAAAAGACTCTTGACCTGGCTAACGCTGGCGACAAGACCTACAACATCGAATTCATCACCGGCGACCCCGGCGACAACAACATCAACTTCTTCTATGACGGCGCTCTGAGCGTTCTGCAGCAGTACCTCGACGCTGGCACTCTCGTTTGTGTCTCCGGCCAGACTGCTAAGATGGACGTTGCTACCGAAGGTTGGGACGCTGCCAAGGCTCAGGAACGTTTCGAGAACATCCTGTCCACCTACTATGCTGACAAACCCATACACGCAGTCTTGGCTTCCAACGACTCCACTGCACAGGGTGTTACTATTGCTCTGAGCACCTCCTACAGCAATAATGTATATCCCATCATCACCGGTATGGACTGCGACATCGTTTCCACCAAGAACATGCTCGACGGCAAGCAGGCTATGTCCGTCCTCAAGGACACCCGCGACCTGGCCGCAAAGGCTGTTGAAATGTGCAGGGCCATCACGGAAGGCACCGAGCTCGAAATCAACGACAACAAGACCTACGACAACGGCACTGGCATTATCCCCAGCTACCTTTGCGCACCCAAAGTCTGCACCAAAGAGAATATTCAGGAAATTCTGATTGACTCGGGTTACTACACATGGGATTCATTACGCCGCTGGTAAGTAAATCGCACCAACGCATATAACCGCCGGGGCTGCCGCACAATCGTGTGGCAGCCCCGGCTTTCGTTTAGCAGTTCATTTATAATAACTGATCTCTTATGTGCGCGCAGTCTTGCGTCAGGCTTTGATTCCGATCAGACGCGGGAATGCAAAATGACAAATAGCTACAGTGTAAAGAATCCTCGGCATAATAAACTGCGTAAGAATTGCTTTTTCCACTCTGGCGTGGTATACTGTGAAGAAAGAAAGGGGGCAGAGAAATGCCGCGTCAGGAAGATCATATTGCTGTATTTGATTCCGGCCTTGGCGGACTGAGCGTACTGCGTGAGCTCACGAAGATCATGCCCCACGAAAACTTCCTCTATTATGGCGACTCTGCCCATGCGCCCTATGGCACAAAAACCACTGCCCAGGTGCGGGAGCTGACCGTGCAGGCCATTGATGCATTGATGCCTCTGGGGGTCAAGGCCGTCGTGATCGCCTGCAACACCGCAACCAGCGCCGCCATTGACACGCTCCGCTGCCGCTATCCCGATACGATTGTGGTCGGCATTGAGCCTGCCATTAAACTGGCCGCTGATCATTGTCCCCATGGACGGATTATCGTGATGGCCACGGAAGTCACCTTGCGGGAGGAAAAGTTCTGTCACCTCATGCAGCCCTTTCAGGCCAGCCATGAGATTCTGCGCCTCCCCTGCCCCAGACTTGTGGAATTTGTGGAGCAGGGTATGCTGGACGGGCCGGAGCCGGAGGCCTATCTGAGAGAAGTCCTGCTTCCCTGTGTGAACGATGACACCAGCAGCATTGTTCTGGGCTGCACCCATTTCCCCTTCCTGCGCCCGCTCATCTCCCAGCTCACCGGGGGCAGCATTCCCATCTTTGACGGCGGCGAGGGAACCGCCGCACATACCATGCATTGCCTGAAAAAGGTAAACCTTCTCCGCACCGAAGGAGATGGCAGCATCACAATCCATAATTCCCTCGGTACACCGGAAATTCTCCAACGCAGCATGAACCTTCTGGAGATGAGGGAGCAGCTTTAATCCCCCAAACGAACAACTCCGCCCATGCCATTCATCGGCAAAGGCGGAGTTTCTTTATGAACTTAATGAACAACCTTGCGCAAACGCCGTACAAGCAGCAGAGAAAGCGCAATTTTCAGCGCATCGGGCAGAAGGAACGGCACAACGCAGGTGAGCAAAATCGCGCCAATTCCACCATTGGAATAAAAGAGCGCAAACCAGAGCGTACCGAATCCGTAGCAAATTGCTATGGCAACAGCGAACCAGACTGCTAGAAGCCATACTTTTTGGAATCGCTTCCCTGCCCAGCCCGCTACCAATGCGGACAGCAGGAAGCCGATGAGATATCCCCCGGTCGGCCCGATCAGGGCAGAGAATCCACCACGGAATCCGGAGAATACCGGCGCGCCGATCGCGCCGAGCAGCAGATAAATCGCCACACACGCGCAGCCCTGCGCGGGGCCGAGCAGTGCGCTGACAGTCAGCACTGCCATGGTCTGCATGGTAAACGGCACCGCTGCCGGAATGGTCAGCCATGCGCTGATGGCAAGCAGGGCAACAGATAGCCCAATGCGAACGATCACTTTAGTCTTATTCATAAGTGTCCCTCCCTTTCGGGAGTATTATAGCGTTTTCCGGATTAATTGTCAACCCGATTTTTATTTTAGGTTAACCTTTCTTCTCCGCCGCTGACGATCCGGTAGTATACATTGGAGGTCATACGATAGACCGCCATATAGAACAGAGCAAAGCAGGCCACGCTGATGGCAGTTGTCAGCAGCAAAAGCAGCAGGTTATTCAGGTCGAAGAGCAGCAGGAGCTTGCGAATCATGGGGAACGCAAAGGCCAGATGCAGCACAGAGAATACCAGCGGCAGGAAGAATACCGTCAGCATCTGAGAATTGATGCTTCTGCGGATTTCCTTCCGGGTCATGCCAATGCGCTGCATGATTTCAAATCGGCTCTGATCCTCATAGCCTTCGGACAGCTGCTTATAGTAGATAATCAGGACAGCCGCCACCAGGAATACAATGCTCAGCAAAATGCCGATGAAAAACAGCCCGCCATAGGTGCCATAGAAATCGTTCCGCTCTTCCTCAGTGCAAACGCTGCTATAGGAATAAAAGCCGCCCTTTTCCGCATTGGCAAGCTCCTGCAAGGATTCAAAGCATTTCTCCGTCAGAAGATAATGGGAATCCTTTGGTGTGTCGGTATCGAAATCATAATACCAGCTGGTGCGGAGCATACGCTCCCCGGAGCTGTCGGTCAACTCCTTGATCGGTGCAATGGTCTTCAATACATCCGGGACAATAAAATAAGCCGTTGGCATGATATCCTCACCGAACATATCGCCCATCTCATAGTTTTCCAATCGCTTCCGGATATGGAGCATCTGCCCACCCAGATCCACATCATCAGGAATGCCCTTATATCTGCGGGAATAGAGTAGTGCCTCTCCGTCCGACAGCGTTTCATCTGCGCCGGTGCGCTGATTGTATTCCGAAAGCGGAACAAAATACAGTGTCAAAATATCCGAAAACATATCCAGCTCGAAGGAATCTATGTCCTCAGGGTCAAAATAGAATTTCCCGTTGCTCAGGAAAGCAGAAATATAAGTCTCCCGATATTCCAGCACATTCTTCCGGGAGAAGCCCAGCGTCTGCACATCTGCATCAATGGCATCCTTTACAACCTGAATATTCTCCGCAGACGCATCCTCATATTGCTCATAATCTATCCGATTGGAAAAGTCTCTGGGATATCGGCTGCGCAAGCTATCCTCTGCACCAAAATACAGGCAGGCACTCGAAGAGATCATGACCAGTACCATCGTCGCCAAAATGCAGATCGAAGCCAGACCCGCGCCGTTTCGCTTCATGCGGAAGGCCATGGAGGACACCGAAACATAATGGTCGGGATGATAATAATACTTCTTATTCTTCTGCAAAAGCCGACAAAGAAGGACAGAACCGGAAATAAAAACAAGATATGAGCCAATAATGACCAGAATAACCGCCACAAAAAACCAGATGAAGGCATCCATAGGGTTTTTAATGGAAACCGCCATGTAATAGGCAGCGCCCAGCAGCACGACACCAAGAAGCCCCAGCACCCAATTGGCCTTCGGCGCCTTCTCGCCGTAGTGCTCTGCCCGCATAAGGTCAGTCGGATTGGAAAAATGAATCTGCCGGAGGCTGTTGAGCAGGATCAGCAGAAAAACGATGCCATAGAGCTCCGCAGTTTCTCCAATGCTCTTCGGGCTGATGGAGAAAGAAAAGCGGATACCGCAGCCAATGATATTAACCAGAGCAAGCTCCGCCATTTTCGACAGGGCAATGCCAATCAAAAGCCCTGCACCCAGCGCGGTAAATGCGATCATCACGGTCTCCCAAAGGAGCACTCTTGCAATGTTCCACTTGTTCATTCCCAGAACATTATAAAGTCCAAATTCCTTCTTTCTCCTGCGAACCAGGAAGGAATTGGTATAAAACAGGAAAAGTACAGAGAAAACAGCGATCACAAAGCTGCCCAGCCGCAGGACAAGGCTTGTAGAGCCGCCGCCGTGCATATAATCCATGAACTCTGCCTTGGATAAGTAACTCAGAATATAAAACACCGCAACCACCAGTATGCAGGTCATCATATAGGGCAAATACAGGACGCGGTTTTTCCGGATGCCCGACCACGCCAGCCGGGGATAAAAACTCCGTTTCATTGTACATCACCGCCCATCGTCAGCATAGTCAGCGTGTTGGAGATGTTCTGGTAGAGCTGCTCATTGGTAGAGCTGCCGCGATAAATCTGATGGAACACCTCGCCGTCCTTGATGAACAGGACGCGGTTTGCATGGCTGGCAGCCTTGACAGAATGGGTGACCATTACGATGGTCTGCCCTGCCCGGTTGATTTCCGCAAACAGGCGCAGGAGCTCATCGGTTGCCTTGGAATCCAGTGCACCGGTCGGCTCATCTGCCAGAAGAAGGCGGGGATTGGTAATGATGGCTCTGGCAACAGCAGCACGCTGCTTTTGGCCGCCGGAAATCTCATAGGGATATTTCTTCAAGAGGTCTAAAATGCCCAGCTCCTTTGCGATCGGCTCTAACCGCGCAGCCATTTCCTTATAGGTTTTTCCTGCCAGCACCAGAGGCAGATAGATATTATCCTCTACCGTAAAGGTATTGAGCAGATTGAATTCCTGAAAAACAAAGCCCAGATGATCTCTGCGGAAAACAGCTGCATCTGATTCCTTGATTTTGGTCAGATCCTTTCCCTCAAGAAGAACCACACCTGCGGTGGGGCGATCGAGCGCGGCAAGAATGTTCAGCAGGGTCGTTTTACCGCTGCCGGACTCGCCCATAACAGCGACATATTCGCCTTCCTCCACGCTGAAGCTCACATTGCGCAGCGCCTCGACTGCATTGCCCCCGAACCGGGTCTTATATACTTTTTTCAGACTCTGAACCTCCAAAATGTTCATAACAAAACCGTCCTTTCAATTTCTGGGGCTATTATAACAAATGAAGCCGATCCCCTCTATGGAATCGGCTAACATTTTGCGGTTCAATTCTTACATTCGCGTCACATTTATTCCGGCCCGAAGGGAGAACGCGCAAGCCCGATGCAGATGACCGTGCCTTCCCCCTCTTTGGAGCGAGCGGATAGGCTGTGTCCAAGGTTTTTGCAGATACGGCTGCAAAGGTAAAGCCCCAGACCGCTGGCGCGGCGATCCCTTCTGCCGTTTTGCCCGGTATAGCCCCGCTCAAAGATGCGGGGCAGATCCTCCTCGGCAATCCCGATGCCGGTATCCCGGATGCACAGGGTCATGGGCGCTTCCAGATAGATGGAGACCGCCCCCTCTGGGGTATATTTCAGCGCATTGGAGATCACCTGCTCCACCACAAAGCCCAGCCACTTCTCATCGGTCAGCACGCGGACATTCAGCGGCTGATATTCGAGCTTCAGATGCCGTCCGATGAATTCTCCGGCAAACTTGCGGACAGCCGGACGAACAATGTTGTCAAGAGAGCACTCGCGGATGACATAGTCCGTGGTATCCGAGCCAAGGCGAAGATACGCCATGACCATATCTGCATACTGCTCAATTCTGCCAAGCTCCGGCTGCAGCTGCCGCGACAGCGGAGAATCCTCCTGCTGAAGGCGCAGGCGCATGGAGGCAATGGGGGTTTTGATCTGATGCGCCCAGCAGGTATAGTATTCGACCATATCCTCATACTCTGCCTGAGAGCTCTTTTCAAATGCCTGATGCTCCTGCTGAAAATGCTCCAGAAGCGCCTGATCGTCCGCCTCGGAAATGGTGCACGCCGCAGGCAGTCGGTCAATGACAGAAATGCTTTGCTCTTTCAGCTTCTCCATCTGCATATGCCGCTGCCGAACCTTCAGGAAATCAGCCGCAAAGCCCATAGCGCACACCAGAAGGCACAGCACCGCCGGATAAGCCACCGCCGCAAGCGGCAGATGATACAGCGCAAAGGTCAGAAAACAGATAAGCGCACAGAGGACGAAGTAGAAAAACACACGCCTGCGCTGACGAAGGTAACGAAAAAAAAGCTTCATAACGCTCACCCGACAATATAGCCTACGCCAAATTTTGTAGCAATGAAGTTCGGAAGTCCGATGCTGTCCAGCTTCTTCCGAAGTCTGCCGACATTGACGCTGAGGGTGTTTTCATCCACAAAGCTGTCCGTCTCCCAGAGTGCCTCCATCAGCCTCTCCCGGCTGACCACCTTGCCCCGGCTCTGCATCAGAGTGAGCAGGATCCGGTATTCATTCTTACTCAGCTCCAGCTTTTCATCGCCGAAGCACAGGGTACCGTCGCCGGTGTTGAGCATGGCATTCCGATGAACCAGCACCGGGGCGGAAGCGCCGAAATCATAGGTTCTGCGAAGCAGCGCCTGCATTTTGGCAATCAGAACGCTGCTGTCAAAGGGCTTGGCAATAAAATCATCCGCGCCCATATTCATTGCCATAATAATATTCATCCGATCGGAAGCTGCGGAAAGGAAAATGATCGGTGTCTGGCTGACCTTACGAATTTCCTGACACCAGTGGTAACCGTCAAAAAGCGGCAGCGTAATATCCAGCAGCACAAGCTGGGGCTGGAATGCAGCAAATTCCTCCATCACATTGCGAAAATCCTTCACGCTCCGCGCTTCCATCTGCCACATCTGCGCCTGCTGACAGATGCCCTCCGCAATGCCGGGATCGTCCTCCACAATAAGAATACGGTACATCGCCATCCCTCCTTTTCTCCATTCTATCACACTTTTTCTGCTCTTGCACTTTTTTCTGCCAAAAAAGGAGCTGCCGAAAAAGGCAGCTCCGAATGATATTTACTTGCAGGCCGCTTTGATGATCTCCACTGCCTTTTTCAGCAGCTCCATCGGGATGTTGAGCGCAGGCAGAAGCCGGACACGGTCTTTTGCAGTGAGCACCAGAACGCCCGCTTCCCGGCAGGCCGCGACGACCTCTCCGGCAGGCTTTGCGGTTTTGATGCCCAGCATCAGACCCATGCCGCTGACACACTCCACACCGGGGGCATTGGACAATTCCTTCATGATGTAAGCCGAGCGCTCCTCAACGCCTTGGAGACATTTTTCATCCAGACGGCTGAGAATGCTCTTTGCACCGGCACAGGCCACCGGGTTGCCGCCGAAGGTGGAGCCATGGTCACCGGGCTGGAGGACGTCGCAGACCTTCTCCCCCATCATGCAGCAGCCCAGAGGCAGGCCGCCGCCCAGACCCTTTGCCGTGGTCACAACATCGGGCTGCACGCCCAGCTTCATATAGCCATAGAGTGCACCGGAGCGTCCGTTGCCAATCTGCACCTCATCGGCCATCAGGAGAATATCCTCCTCCTGACAGAGCTTTGCAAGACCCTGTGCAAACTCCTTTTCCAGCGGCACCACGCCGCCCTCGCCCTGCACAGCCTCGAAGAGAATGCCCGCAACATGGTTTTCCTTCACCAGCTTTTTGACATCCTCCAGATTGTTGGCTTCTGCGTAAACAAAGCCCGGGGTCAGCGGCTGGAACAGCTCATGATAATGCTCCTGCCCGGTAGCAGCCAGAGTGGTCAGGGTACGGCCATGGAAGCTGTTTTTCAGCGTGAGAATATCAGAGTACTCCGCGCCCTTCTTCTCCTGCGCATACTTTCTGGCTACCTTAATCGCGCATTCATTGGCCTCCGCGCCGGAATTGCCAAAGAAAACCCGCTTCATCCCGGTGCGCTCGCACAGCATGGCAGCCAGCTCTGCACACGGCTTTGTATAATAGAGATTGGAGGTATGCTGGAATTGATGCAGCTGCTCCTCCACCGCCTTGATCCATGCTTCATCACACACGCCGAAGCTGTTGACTGCAATACCGGTACCAAGGTCGATATATTCCTTCCCCGCATCGTCCACGAGGACAGAGCCCTTGCCGGAGACGATCTCGATCGGGAATCTTGCATAAGTATGGGCAACAAATTGGCTGTCAAGCTCTTTCGTTTTCATTATAGTCATCTCCTGTCACCATCGTACCCGCGCCCTCATCGGTGAGCATCTCAATGAGAATCGAATGGGGAACGCGGCCATCCATGATAAACACCTTCTTCACGCCGCTCATCACGGCATCTACACAGCACTCCACCTTCGGCACCATGCCGTCAGCGATCACGCCGGTTTTGAACAGCTCCGCAGCCTCAGAGACCGTCACTCTGGGGATCAGGGTCTCCGGGTCATGGCGGTCACGGAGGATGCCGCAGATGTCGGTCATCGAAATGAGACATTCCGCATTGAGGCCCGCGGCAATTTTTGCAGCCGCGGTGTCGGCATTGATATTATAGGCATTGCCGCTATGATCGCAGCCGACCGTGGAAACCACCGGGATATAGCCCCGATCCAAAAGATCGAGAATCGGCTCGACATTGATGCCCGTGATGCGTCCGACGAAGCCGAGGCGGGGATCCTTCTCCTCTGCATCGATCATGTGTCCGTCAATGCCGGAAATGCCCATGGCCTTGCCGCCGTGCATTTCCAGAAGATTAACGAGCGTCTTATTGACCTTGCCGGTCAGCACCATCTGCACGATATCCATGCTCTCGCGGTCGGTCACACGCAGACCGTCCACAAACTGTGAGGTCTTGCCGACCTTGGTAAGCATCGAGCTGATTTCCGGGCCGCCGCCGTGCACCAGCACGATGCGCACACCGATGAGCTGAAGCAGCACGATATCCTCCATGACCTGCGCCTTGAGCTGCTCATCGATCATGGCATTTCCGCCGTACTTGACAACGACGATTTTATTATAGTATTTCTGTATATAGGGCAGCGCCTGTGTCAGGACAACCGCCCGCTGGGCATTGGTCAGCTTCAGTTCCATGGTACACCTCAGGTTCTGTAATCTCCGTTAATTTTTACATAGTCATAGGTCAGGTCGCAGCCCCAGGCGGTTGCGGACGCTTCCCCATCGTTCAGCTCCACAAGAATATCAATTTCCGGTTCGAGCAGAATGGTCTTGGCAATCTCCTCAGAGAATTCGATTCCGGCACCCATTTTGCATACCGGGATCGTACCCTTGGCAGAGCGGAATGCAACATCCACTTTATGGACATCCACCCCGGCACCGCAGTAGCCGATGGCGCACAGCACACGACCCCAGTTGGCATCCGCGCCGAACATGGCGGCCTTGGTCAGGGAGGAGCAAATCACGCCCTTGGCGGTAATCTTTGCCGCCTGCTCTGTCGCTGCGCCGGTAACAATGCACTGCAAAAGCTTGGTAGCGCCTTCGCCATCCCCGGCGATCATCTTGCACAGGGAAATGGTGACCGTATTGAGTGCCTTCATAAATTCGGCATAATCTTCGTTTTCTTCGGTGATTTCCGGATTTCCTGCCATACCGTTGGCCATAATGGATACCATATCGTTGGTGGAGGTATCGCCGTCCACGCTCACCATATTAAAGGTAGATTTCACATCGGTGGAAAGCGCCTTTTGAAGCATCTCGGCTGAAATTGCCGCATCGGTGGTCAGGAAGACCAGCATGGTGGCAAGATTCGGATGGATCATGCCGGAGCCCTTGGCAATGCCGCCCATACGGCAGGTCTTTCCGCCGAGGGTAAACTCCACGGCAACCTCCTTTGCGTGGGTATCGGTGGTCAGGATCGCCTGTGCAGCCGCAGCTTCACCCTCCTGCGAGAGGCTCTCAGACAGTGCGGGCAGCGCACTCTCGATGGGGGCAAGCGGAAGAGGCTGTCCGATCACACCGGTAGAAGCTACGATCACATCCTCCGGACGGATATGGAGAACCTCAGCGGTAAGTGCGCTCATTTTTTCCGCGATTTCAATACCGTTGGCATTGCAGGTATTGGCATTGCCACTGTTGCAGATGACCGCCTGTGCCTTGCCGTCGGCAAGATGGGCTTTGGTGACGGTCAGGGGTGCACCCTTGACCAGGTTGCTGGTATACACTGCCGCTGCATTGGCAGGGACAGCAGAATAAATCATAGCCAGATCCTTTTTGGAATGGTTGGCGCGAATACCGCAGTGCATACCGCCGGCGGTATAGCCTTTTGCAGCGCAGACGCTGCCTGAAATCAGCTTCATATGGTTTCCTCCTGTTAAATCTCCAAGCCTGTAGCCGGATCGAGCCCCAGCACCAGGTTCATACATTCAATTGCCGCGCCCGAAGCGCCCTTGCCCAGATTATCATAGCGGGCAGTGAGCAGAATTCTCTCGTCATTGCCCGTCACATGGATGCACATGGCATCCTTGCCGGACAGGGCACAGGCACTGAGCATTCCATCGCCATCCGGCTCCTTGTCACAGTAGACCAGCGCAGAATGATACCAGCCGGAATAGAAGTCGCGTAACTGCGAAAGCGTCATCTGCTCTGCCATCTGAGAGGCGAACAGCGGAACGGTGACCTCCATGCCGCTGTAGAAATCTGCAACAATGGGGCAGAACACCGGGCTGTTCTTCAGGCCGGTCACTGCGGTCATCTCCGGCAGATGCTTGTGCTGCTGGCTCAGGCCATACTGGCGGGGTGCATCATAAAGCGCGGGGCGTGCCTGCTCGCGGTAGGCTGCGATCATCTTCTTGCCGCCGCCGCTGAAGCCTGTCAGACTGTGGCAGCTCAGGAGGGCATCCGGGCTCAGAATACCTTCGGCGACCAGCGGATAAACCAGCGCGATAAAGCCGCTGGCATGGCACCCGGGAACGGCGATCCGCTTTGCGTTTCGGATGGCCTGCTCATGCGCCGGGGAAAGCTCCGGGAAGCCATAGACCCACGCGGGATTGGTTCGGTGCGCCGTGGAGGTATCCAGAACGACAACATCGGGATTTTCCACCAGCTGTACATCCTCCATCGCCGCCGCATCGGGCAGGCACAGGAAGGCCAGATCGCAGCTGTTGAGTGCTTCCCGCTTGGCCGCGGGGTCCTTCCGCAATTCATCCGGCAGGGTCATAAGCGCAATATCCTGCCGCGCCTGCAAACGCTCATATATACGCAGCCCGGTCGTACCCGCACTGCCATCAATAAATACAGTCTTCATTCGCTTTTCCTCTGTTATGAATATATGCGCCGCGATTATTTGATAAAAGTCACGACGGCTGCCATGTTTCCTATACTCTACTCCAATTATAAATAAAAATCAAGTATAAATATGCAATATTTATGGATTTGGTGAATGCGCATGATAATAAATAGAAATCAAATGTTTATTTGTCACATCTGACTGTTGCATATTTATTCATGATGTGTTAATATATTTGCACATAAACGAAACAAAAACGGAGGAACCCGAAATGAATACCAGCTATAAAAAAATCGTTCTCGCCTATTCCGGCGGTCTTGACACTTCCATCATCATCCCCTGGCTCAAGGAAAACTACAACAACCCCGAAATCATCGCCGTAGCCGGTAATGTCGGACAGGCCGATGAGCTCGAAGGCCTCGAAGCCAAGGCACTCAAGACCGGCGCAAGCAAGTTCTATGCCGCCGACCTGAGCGAAGAAATGGTTGACGAAATCATCATCCCTTCCATGCAGGCAGGCGCTTACTATGAAGAATATCTGCTCGGCACCGCCTTCGCCCGCCCCATCATCGGCAAGGCTCTGGTCGAGATTGCCAAGAAGGAAGGCGCCGATGCCATCTGCCACGGCTGCACCGGCAAGGGCAATGATCAGGTTCGTTTCGAACTGGCTATCAAGCACTTCGCTCCCAATATGCCCATCATCGCCCCCTGGAGAGAGTGGTCCATCAAGTCCCGTGAAGAGGAAATCGAATACGCCGAAGCACACAATGTTCCCCTGAAGATCAATCGTGAAACCAACTACTCCAAGGATAAGAATATGTGGCACCTGAGCCACGAAGGTCTCGATCTGGAGGACACCTGGAACGAGCCGCAGTATGAGAAGCCCGGCTTCCTGGAAATGTCCGTCTCCCCCATCGATGCTCCCGATGAACCCACCTATATCACCCTCGACTTTGAGCAGGGCGTTCCTGTTGCCCTGAACGGCGAGAAGATGAAGGCAGTCGATCTGATCTGGAAGCTGAATGAAATCGGCGGCAAGAACGGCATTGGCCTTCTCGATATCGTAGAAAACCGTCTCGTCGGCATGAAGTGCCGCGGCGTATATGAGACTCCCGGCGGCACCATCCTCTACAAGGCTCATGAAGCTCTGGAAACCATGTGCCTGGATAAGATGACTGCCCACAAGAAGCAGGAGCTGTCCGTCTGCTTCGCCGACCTGCTGTACAACGGCCAGTGGTACACCCCGCTGCGCGAGGCCCTGTCCGCCTTCGTCACCGCCACCCAGAAGAATGTCACCGGTACCGTCCGCCTGAAGCTCTACAAGGGCAACATCATCAAGGCCGGTATCAAGTCCCCCTACTCCCTCTACTCCGAGGCCATTGCCACCTTCGGCGAAAGCGACTACAACCAGTCCGACGCCACCGGCTTTATCAACCTCTGGGGTCTTCCCACCAAGGTTCAGGCCATGCTCGATCAGGGTCTGCTGGAAAAGTAAGATAAGCAACGCAAGCCGGGTCACCCGCCCGGCTTTGCTCTGTTAAGGAGAATGAATTATGAAATTATGGTCAGGACGCTTCCAGAAGGAAACCGATGCATTGGTCAATGACTTTAACTCCTCCATCGGCTTTGACGCCAGAATGTATGAGGAGGATATCACCGGCTCCATCGCCCACGCTACCATGCTGGGCCAATGCGGCATCATCTCGCAGGAGGATGTATGCGCCATCGTTGGCGGCCTTACGCAGCTGCTTTCCGATATCAAGGCAGGAAAGGTCGAATTTTCCGCCGATAATGAGGACATTCACATGAATGTAGAAACCCTCCTCACCGAGCGCATCGGCGATGCGGGAAAACGCCTGCACACCGCAAGAAGCCGTAATGACCAGGTGGCTGTCGATCTGCGTCTGTATCTGCGCAAGGAGATCGAGGCCATCCGGCAGGAAATCCTGAATCTCCAGCGGGTCATTCTGAAGCAGGCCAAGGCCAACCAGTATACGGTCATGCCGGGCTATACCCATCTGCAGCGTGCACAGCCGATCACCCTCGCCCAGCATCTTCTGGCCTACGGCTCCATGCTCCAGCGCGATGTCACCCGTCTGGAGGATTGCGCCGAGCGTATGAACGAATGTCCCCTCGGCAGCGGCGCACTGGCAGGTACCACGCACCCCATCGACCGCAGCATTACCGCCTCCCTGCTGGGCTTCCGCGCCCCGATGTCCAACTCTCTCGACGGCGTATCTGACCGTGATTATGCCATTGAATTTCTGAGCTGCATGTCCATCCTGATGATGCACCTGTCCCGCTTTGCCGAGGAAATCATCCTCTGGTGCAGCTGGGAATTCAAATTCATCGAGCTGGACGATGCCTATTCCACCGGCTCTTCCATCATGCCGCAGAAAAAGAACCCCGATATTGCAGAGCTGGTCAGAGGCAAGACCGGCCGCGTATACGGTTCTCTCATCGGCCTGCTCACCACCATGAAATCCCTGCCTCTGGCCTACAACAAGGACATGCAGGAGGATAAGGAGCCGGTGTTCGACACCATCGACACCGTCAAGATGTGCCTGCCCATTTTTGCCGCCATGCTCGATACCATGAAGGCGCTGCCTGCCAATATGCGCAAGGCTGCCAACGGCGGCTTCATCAATGCCACCGACTGTGCTGACTATCTGGCAAAGAAGGGTATGCCCTTCCGCGATGCTTACAAAATCACCGGTCAGCTGGTCTATCACTGCATCGAATCCGGCCTGACGCTGGAGCAGATGCCCCTTACTGAATTGCAGGAAATCTCCCCGCTGTTTGAGGAGGACGTCTATACCGCTCTGTCCATGGAGACCTGTGTAGAAGGCCGCAAAAGCTATGGCGGCCCCGCACCCGCAGAAACCACCCGGCAGATCGAGCTGCTGGAAGCATTTATTGACTGTCACAGCAAAATGTAAAGGAGAACGATATGGAAAAAAAGCATTTTCTCAAGCTTCTGGACTTCACACCGGAAGAAATTCAGCATTTTCTCGACATTGCCGCTATGCTCAAGGCGCAAAAGAAGGCCGGATTGCCGCATAAATATCTCAGCGGCAAAAATGTTGCCCTGATTTTTGAAAAGACCTCCACCCGCACCCGCTGCTCCTTTGAAGTTGCTGCCAGTGATCTGGGCATGGGCTGCACCTACCTTGATCCGACCGGCTCCCAGATCGGCAAAAAGGAATCTATCGCGGATACCGCCCGTGTTCTGGGCAGAATGTTTGACGGCATCGAATATCGCGGCTACGGTCAGGACATCGTCGATGAGCTTGCCAAATACGCCGGTGTTCCCGTATTCAACGGTCTGACGAACGAATTCCATCCCACGCAGATTCTTGCCGATTTCCTCACCATTCAGGAGCATTTCGGCACGCTCAAGGGCATTAAGCTGGTCTATATGGGCGATGCCCGCTACAATATGGGCAACTCTCTCATGGTCGGCTGTGCAAAAATGGGCCTTCACTTTGTCGCCTGCGCCCCGGAGAGCTATTTCCCTGATCCCGCCCTCATTGAAACGTGCAATGCGCTTGCCGCCGAGTCCGGCGCAACGCTGGAATTTATCACCGATCCCATGGAAGCAGTCAAAGATGCCGATGTCATCTACACCGATGTCTGGGTCTCCATGGGCGAGCCGGATGCCGTCTGGGCAGAGCGCATCAATGCTCTGCTTCCCTATCAGGTCAATGCCAAGCTCATGGCAGGCGCAAAGGATACCGCCGTATTCATGCACTGCCTGCCCGCCTACCATGATCTGAACACCGCAGTCGGCCGCAGCGTCAACGAAAAATTTGGCCTGAACGAGCTGGAAGTCACAAACGAGGTCTTCGAAAGCCCGCAGTCCATCGTCTTTGACGAAGCGGAAAACAGAATGCACACCATCAAGGCTGTTATGGCCGTCCTTATGGGTGGGCTGTAAGCATAAAACGATCTACTAAAAAAGCCTTGGCGCTGTGATTCGCAGTTTTGACTGCTGCAGCGCCAAGGCTTTTTCATAATTTTTCGTCAGTTAGGAAGAATGCGTTCCCTTCGGTATTTCGGCTACGCGGCGGTTAAATTCCCATTGCCGCAAATGCAGAGGCAAACACACCGGCAAGCACGAACTCTAACACAGTGAATCCAACCCAGATCAATGCGCACAGAAGAACCCGCTTTGCGGTGGTCTTTTCCTGATTGAGTGCGATCTTCGCAGAGACTGCAATGCCAACCGCATTGACAATACCGCCAATCGCTCCGCCAAGTAAAAGAATGAAGTCAATCACATAAAGGACAACGAAAACGATAACCCATTTCGGTGTCGGTGCCGCAACATATTCCTTGCCGGTGGCAATATCCACCCCATTGTAAACAGCACTTGCGCCCACATAGAGCCGGTTATAAATATAAACCTTATCGCTGTCCACGGGGAGCGTATAGCGGATCAGCCCCGCCTCATTCTCCTTTTGCAGGTTTTTAAATTTGAAAACCTTGCCATCCAGGACTGCTGAACTGCCTTTCAAACGAAGGGTATGTTCCAATCCGTTTACAACAAAATGCAGCTCTTTTGCCATAATAATTCCCCTTTTCTCTGTTTTTTGATCTCTCTTTCATATTCTAACATGCCGTCTCAGCAAAGTCAATACACGCGTACGGATACCTGCTTAAAATCTGAAGCAGCATTTTTTATTGCCGATTTTTGAAATCTGCCAGCAGAAGGTCAACCATAGCGCCATAGCTTTTGGTTCCCTCACTCTGGCGGTTGGCTTTTAGGAAGGCATCGTTGACCTTTTCTCCGATTTGTGTTGTGGCGCTGTCCTCAAACTGCTCCCAATAGGCATTTTCGGCAGATAAATCCCGGATCAAGGCTTCGCTGTAATTTTGCGCCACTTCGCGATAAAGCGCCGGAGAGGATTGATACAAGGCATTTCCCGCATAGCTCTGCGCCATGAGAAGACCGCTGTAGTTCAGCAGCGCATCATCGCTGTTCGTGCAGGCAAGGTAGGAAATAAAGTTTGCCTCATCCTCCCGCATGAAGCCCGCGATGTGGGATAGCTCATGGCACATGGAAGCGCCCAGAGAGCAGGCAGGCGCATCCACATTTACATTGGCCTCCATCGTATAGGGGGTCGTGATCCCGGTAATGCCGAATCTGGAAAGCCCTCTTGACCACAAAACAGCCTTTGGACTGGGATAGTAGCCTTGAAGCAGCGGCTCCTTCTCCCCCAGCTGATTCATCGCCTGTCTTGCACGTTCCTCCAGCTCATCTATGGAGCAGGAGAGGACAAAAACGCCATCCCCATCCTCTGATTCACTGAGCGCCTCTCTTGCCGCATTGGTGCGCTCTGTCAAATCCATGCACAGAGAATAAAGCTCCTGATCGGTTGACGGTCTGACTTCCAGCCCTGTAAGCTCAGCATAGGTATAGCGGTAATAATTGCCGCCGCTGCCGAACACAAAGAGAAAAAAGATCACACCCGCTAGGCAAAAAATATGATAGGCGCCACGGAAAAACACCTTTTTCCCCCTTGCCATACTGACAATCCACACAATAAACAGCGAAAGACCGATAAGTACCAGCAGATAAATCAGAATCTCTGCCAGAGAAAACGGAACAAGCCCTGTCAAAAAGGCCAATGCCGTATGGTAATACCGATAAATTCCGCGAGCAAAGACATACTCCGCAAAATCAGGAAAGCTCCTGCAAAGCACAAAAACCGTCATGGGAAGCAGCCAAAGAAGCACCGGAAACCATTGCTTTTTCTTCATGCGCCATCCCTCCTTCGTCATGATTATACAGCAAATGACGCACATCTGCAAGAAAACCGCCCTTCCAAATTCAAGAAAAAGCGCCCACTGCCATTGGCTTGGCAGTGGGCGCAGTGGATAGCAGGGGAATTATTCGTCGTCTTCCTTCTTGGCATCCTCAATGATCTTGGCCTGATTCATCTGAGGAACTTCTTCGTAGCGGATAAACTTCATATTGTAGGCACCGCGACCCTGGGTCATGGAGCGCAGGTCGATGGAATAGGAGCTCATTTCGCCCATGGGAACTTCGGCTTCAACGATCTGCCAGCCGGTGTTCTTGGGATCGGGGTTCATACCCATAACGCGGCCGCGACGCTTGTTGAGGTCGCCGATGATGTCGCCCATGTTGGCATCGGGGATGGAAACCTTCAGCTCAGCAATCGGCTCAAGCAGGGTGGGGCCGGCAGTGGGCAGGCCTTCCTTGTAAGCGATACCGGCAGCGGTCTGGAATGCCATATCGGAGGAGTCAACCGGGTGGGAGGAGCCGAAGTACAGCGTGGCCTTCAGGAACACCACGGGATAACCGGCCAGAACACCCTTGGAGATGCAGTTGCGCAGGCCCTTTTCAACGGAGGGGATGAAGTTCTTGGGGACGCAGCCGCCAACAGTCTCATCGGCGAAGATCATGTCTTCGGATTCGGTCTGCGGCTCGAAGCGGATATAAACGTCACCGAACTGGCCGTGGCCGCCGGACTGCTTCTTATGACGGCCGTGAACTTCGGCCTTCTTCTTAACGGTTTCGCGGTATGCGATCTTGGCGGGCTGCAGAACAGCTTCTACCTTGTACTTGCTCAGAAGCTTTGCAATGATAACGCTGAGCTGGATGTCACAGACACCGGCGATGATCATTTCCTTGGTTTCAGGATCGTTGCCGAAGGTGAAGGAAGCGTCTTCTTCGTTCAGCTTGACGAGGCCGGAAGCGACCTTATCTTCCTGACCCTTGGTCTTGGCATAGATGGCCATGCGGTAGCAGGGTTCTGCATATGCCATGGGCTGGAAGACGGGCGTCTTGCCGGGCATACCGATGGAGTCGCCGGTCTTGACGGAAGCCAGCTTGGTGAATACGCCGATATCGCCGCAGCAGATCTTGGAGGTCTTGATGTTTTCCTTGCCCTTGGGGAAGAACATGTTGCCCAGCTTTTCGGTGTCGCCGGTGCGGGCATTGACAACAGACAGGGTATCTTCCATGTCGCCGGAGACGACCTTGAAGTAGGAGTTCTTGCCGTACTGGTCGGCAACGGTATTGAAGACGAATGCAACGGGGCTGCCGGAAGCAGAAATGGCATATTCGGACTCATTGCCTTCTTCATCGACAGCGATCATGGGCTTGCCTTCTACGGGGTTGGGAGCATACTTGATGATGTTCTCAATGAGAAGGGTGGTGCCCAGGCCGTTCATAGCGCAGCCGCAGAACACGGGGGTGATGGCTCTCTGCTTGAGACCATCCTTAATGCCCTTGATGAGCTCTTCTTCGGTGAAGGGCTCTTCCATAAAGAACTTCTCCATGAGAGCTTCGTCAGTCTCGGCGACCTGCTCGTTGAGCTCCATCATGTAATCTTCGATCTTGGCTTCGGCATCGGCGGGGAGAGCGATTTCCTTACCGGCAGCGTCATAAGCCTTCTTGGTGATCAGGTCAACAACACCAACAGCCTGCTCGCCATTGAGGATGGGGAAGGTGAAGGGGATGACGGATGCGCCGAAGGTTTCACGCAGGGCATCGAAGGTGCCGAAGAAGTTTGCGTGCTCTTCATCCAGCTTGGAGACATAGAACATGGCAGGCAGATCGGCATCAGCCAGAGCCTTCCAGCCCTTTTCGGTGCCAACGGCAATACCGGACTTTGCAGTGAGGCAGATCAGGCCGGAATCCACAACGCGGAGGGACTGAACCACTTCGCCGGCGAAGTCGAAATAGCCGGGGTTATCCAGAATATTGAGCTTGCACTTGTTGTACTCCACGGGAATAACAGCGGTCTTGATGGAGTACTGGCGCTTCTTTTCCTCATCGTCGAAGTCGGCAACGGTGGTACCGTCAGCGCGCTTACCCAGACGAGTGATGGCCTTGGTTGTGAAGAGCATACTCTCACACAGAGCAGATTTTCCGTCGCCGCCATGGCCAAGCAGGCAGACATTGCGAATGTCATTGGCAGTATACATTTGATAATTCTCCTTTCATGGGAAGCTCTTCCCATCTCAACTCTTTTAAAAACACGCAATTAGCGATTTTCACACACACAGGGTTTATTATATACGATATAATTCCATAATGCAATTCAAAAATTCAAAAATCAGGGAAAAAATTGCAGCTTGCCGAAGAATTATTTCAGCAAGCTGCACAATTGGCATCTGGGAAGCCATCAGCGCGGCAAATACTCAGGATTTCAGCACGCTGAAGCAGGCAATTGCAAAGCTGGCAGCCCAAACCGCAAGATATACGAACATCTGGGGGCAGGTCACCGTTTCCATGCAGCCGGAGTTTGCCAGAATATAGACAATGAGCATACCGGCCGCACCGGCGATCACGCTGAGCACGAGCGCAGTATGAACCGCCGTGACCAGCGCCTTTGCGCCCATGCATACGGCACCGTAAACCGAGAGATCATCCTGCGCAAGAAGTGCGCCCTGTGCATCCTCCTCGACTGCCTCAGGAAGCTTCGCGCGCTCACGCATGGACGTGAATACCAGTCTTTCCAGACCCAGGCGGAATTTTGCCTTCATCATGGACTTTGTCAGGAGGATATCCTGCCCTGCAAGCACCGGCGTGGGGGCAGAGGGAGAAGACAGGGCACGAAGGCAGTCGCGCACATCCTTTGCCGCCTCATAGCGCAGGGCAATCAGACCGGCAAGCTCTCCGCCGATCGAGACATAGAGCGCCTGACGAAGCCTGGAGCCGGTCTGCGCATCGATGCCCATCTGCTTCAGGAACTCGAGCGTTCCCACCAGCACCGTCCGGCCTTCGATTTCTCCGCTGTAACCGTTATCATAGGTGCGAAGCTCCGTCACGGAAGGCAGGTCTTCGTCTTCATAAGGCTCCAGCAGATCGGTCACATGGCTGCCAATGCCGCCGAGAATTGCCGCGGCATAGCGAAGGATCCGGGAGCTTTCAAACGAGCCAAACACCTTGACGCCGCTGAGCTTCAAGGCCTGTCCGGGGAAGAGCTGTCCATCGTCAACCAGCAGCGCATCGCAGTTTTCCAGCACCTTTGCACCGTACCAGCCGCAAAGCGACGCTTTCTTCCACGCCAGACGGGAGGACAGCAGCGAATACGGCAGCGCATAGCTCAGGCAGCAAGACAGCGGCGTTACCGCCAGCAGCATTGCTATCAGCAGCCAAGGGAAATTGATTTTATAAAGGATCGAGCCCAAAACACTCAGGAGAAGTGCCAGTGCCAATGCAATCGGGGCATAGATTCGCATAAGCTTTGTCTGGGGGTCCTCTGCCTCCAGCATGGACTCATACTGGGTGGGATCGCCCTCGGCGCACACCGCAGCGGGTGCACCCTTCCATGCCTTCTCGACGCGCTTTACGCCCGCAAGCGAAGAAGATTTCATCAGCATCAGCGCACCGAGATATGTGGCCTGCGTCCGCCGCTGACTTGCCCAAAGCGCACACAGAAGCTCCAGAGAGGCCAGAGAAGCGAAGCAGAGCCGTCCGGCAGCGATCGCAAAAAATGCCTCCACAATGGCAGCCACGGTGATGATGCTCACCATCGCCTCGCCGCCGATTTGAAGCCGCTTGAACTGGGAAAGTCCCGCCCCCAGAACCGAGAAGGCCGATCCGGCAGCGATCAGCAGCAGCACCAGCGAAATCAGATTCACCGCCGAAAGATTGTCAAAGCCGCGAATCCAATGAAGACCCAATCCATTGTAGATCGTCAACAGGGCGTTGACAACGCTCACAACGAGACAGATCCGCAGCTGTAAGGCCTGCGTTTTTTCCAGACGCTCATTTTCCCTGACAATGCGCTCAGCCGAGCGAACCTTTGCAGGCTCCTGCACCCGCTTCGCCACATGCTTCACCTTGTCCGCAGTGAGCCGGTACGCAGCAGCAAAAGAGATCTGGGGCTTTGCCTTTTTCTTCGGCTTCGGTTGCCTCTTCGGTTTTCTTTTCAACTCCCGCGTGGGAATCTCCGGCTCGTCCGGAATCAGTTCCTCTTCAGGCTCCACTTCGGGCACTATTTTGGGCTTCTCCGGCAGCAAAGCACTTTCCGAGCCGAATTCCCGGACAAGATCATCCAGAATATCATCCTCGTCCTCTACAGGCTCCGGCGCAGGCTGCGGCTTCTGTGCAGCAGGAGGTGCCGGCTGCGGCTTCGGGGGTGCGGGCGGCTCCGGAGTGACAGGTGTCGGCTCCGATTCCTGCGGAAGACCGGCGCCTGTGCCGAATTCACGAATAATATCTTCTATGGTGAACTGTTCATCAGAAGAATGATCAACCATTGTTGTCCCTGCCTTCCATAAATCAGCGGGTCTGTCTCTGGCGGACGGCCTCATACAGGAGAATGGCCGCCGCAGCAGATGCGTTTAATGAGGAAATCTGTCCCTTCATGGGGATACTTACCAGATAATCGCAGGACGCAGAAACGAGCCTGCTCATGCCCTCGCCCTCATTGCCGATGACGATGGCTGCCGCGCCCTTGAGGTCGGCATCATACAGCCGGGTATTGCCGTCTGCTGCGGTACCCAGCACCCAGACGCCCCGGGATTTTAATTCTCCGATGGTCTGGGCAATGTTGCTCACGCGCACCACCGGCATATATTCCAGCGCACCGGCTGAGGTCTTGGATACCACCGCCGTAAGGCCGACACTGCGGCGCTTCGGGATAATGACGCCGTGCGCACCAGCGCACTCCGCGCTGCGGATGATGGCGCCCAGATTATGCGGATCGGACAGCTCATCGCAAATGACGATGAGCGGCTGCTCTCCCCTGCCCTCAGCTCTGGCAAAAATGTCATCGAGCTTTGCATAGTCATGGGCAGCAACCGTTGCGATCACGCCCTGATGGGCGCCGGTGGGGCTCATGAAATCAAGCTTTGCTCGCTCCGTGCGAACAATCACCGCGCCCGCCTCCTTGGCCTGGGCAACAAGATGGTTCAGCGAGCGGCTGGTATCACCGGAAGCAACATAAAGCTTATCAATCGTGCGGCCTGCGCGAAGGGCTTCGGTGAGGGCATTGCGGCCTTCAATCATCCCCTCGGGCAGCGGCTCACGGGTTTTCTTTTTAAAATCATTTCGTTCCGTCATGGTTATGGCTCCATTTCGCGGGCAATACTGTTTTTGAAAAAAGCTTCGTATATTATAACAAATATTTTCCGCAGTTACAACCGCGAATCTTCGTTAACAGAAAATTTACAGCAAAATACTTCCTCTTCATTGCCTTGTGCGGTAAAATATGCTACTATAATCAACAATAAACCACAAACCCATTTTCATAGACTGCCAAAAAGGAGGTTTTTTTATGGATAATAATCAAAACAAAACGCCGGGAAACAAGCCCGGAAATGATAGCCGCACGCCTCTGCAAAAGTATCTGCCCATTATCATTCTGGCGCTGGTACTGACCCTGCTGCTCAACACCGTCTATTCCTCGATCATGTCTGCCCGCACCAAGGAGATCACCCACACAGAGCTTCTTGAAATGATGAATACGAATCAGATCGACTCTGTCACCTTCAAAACCGACCGCATCGAAATCATTACGCGCGAGGAAGCAAAAAAACCGGAGGCTGCCCGCATTACCCACTATACCGGCATCATCCGGAACATGGACTACACCGAGCTGGTGCAGCAGCTGCAAAGCAAGGATGTAAAGGTTTCTGAAGAGGTCGTGGAGGAGATGTCCCCCATTATTTCCTTCCTGCTGTCCTGGATTCTGCCGCTGGCCATCATGTATTTGCTGCTCACCCTGCTGACCCGCAGCATGTCCAAGCGCATGGGCGGTATGGGCGGCATGGGCGGCTTCGGTCAGAGCAAGGCCAAGATGTATATGGAAAAGCAGACCGGTGTCACCTTTGCCGATGTAGCCGGACAGGATGAGGCCAAGGAATCGCTTGTGGAAATCATCGATTTCCTTCACAATCCCCAAAAGTATACTGCCATCGGCGCGAAGCTTCCCAAGGGCGCGCTGCTGGTCGGCTCTCCCGGTACCGGCAAAACCCTGCTTGCCAAGGCCGTCGCCGGTGAGGCCAATGTGCCCTTCTTCTTCATTTCCGGCTCTGATTTTGAGGAAATGTTTGTCGGCGTCGGTGCCAGCCGTGTGCGTGATCTGTTCCAGCAGGCGGCAAAGGTGGCTCCTGCCATCATCTTTATTGATGAAATCGACGCTGTTGGCCGAACCCGTGACTCCCGCTTTGCGAACAACGATCAGACTCTGAACCAGCTCCTTGCTGAGATCGACGGCTTCGATTCCTCCAAGGGCGTGGTCATTCTGGCTGCCACCAACCGCCCGGAGATTCTGGACAAGGCGCTGCTTCGCGCCGGACGCTTTGACCGCAGAATTATTGTAGACCGTCCCAACCTGAACGGACGCTACCAGACGCTTCGCGTGCACACCAGAAACATCCGCCTTGCTGAGGATGTTGATCTTCACAAAATCGCGCAGGCCACCGCAGGTGCTGTAGGTGCTGACCTTGCCAATCTGGTCAACGAGGCCGCTCTCCGTGCTGTCCGTCAGGGACGGCAGACGGTCAACCAGCAGGATCTTCTGACCTCCTTTGAGGTGGTCATCGCCGGTACCGAAAAGAAGGGCACTGTGCTCACCGACATTGAAAAGCGCGTTGTCTCCTATCATGAGGTCGGTCACGCTCTGGTCGCCGCCCTGAAAAAGCACACCGAGCCCGTCTCCAAAATCACCATCGTTCCCCATACCAGCGGCGCTCTGGGCTACACCATGCACACACCGGAGGAAGAAAAGTTCCTCAACTCCAAGCAGGAGCTTCTTGTAGAGCTGCAAACTCTGCTTGGCGGCAGAGCCGCTGAACAGCTGGTGTTCGGCGCACAGACCACCGGCGCTTCCAATGATATCCAGCGGGCAACCGCCCTTGCCAGAAAAATGGTCATGCAGTTCGGCATGAGTGACCGCTTCGGCCTCATGGCGCTGTCCAATGTGGAAAACGAATACCTCGACAGCCGCGCCTATACCAACTGCGCCGACTCCACCGCTGCACAGGCCGATGAGGAAGTGCGCGAGCTTCTGGCCGCCTGCTATGATGAGGCCACGAAAATCCTGAAGGAAAACCGTGCCCTTCTGGACGAAATTTCCCTCTATCTTCTCCAGAAGGAAACCATTACCGGCGATGAGCTGATGAAATTCATCAATGCCGCCAAAGACGTAAAGGAGCAACCCGATGACGAAAGCTGCTGATGCTCTGAACACTGCGGATATCACCTCATGGCTCTCCACGCTGACGCTGGATAAAATCTTCCCAGCTCTGCTGGCACTGGTGATCGGTGTTGTTGCCGTTCGGCTTTTGTGCCGTCTGTTTGAAAGACTTTTGAGCCATTCCCGGCTGGAGAGTAACCTGCTTGGCTTTATCCGCTCATTATTTCGCATTATTTTATATGTCATTGTCGCACTGATCGTGGCAGGCACGCTGGGGTTCAATGTGTCCTCTCTGGTCGCAGTGCTCAGCGTGGTCTCCCTTGCCCTTTCTCTTGCGGTACAGGGGACACTCTCCAACATCGCCGGCGGCATCCAGATTTTATCCGCCCACCCCTTCCGGGTGGGGGATTATGCGGAGATTTCGGGCATGGAAGGTACCGTGTCCCAAATCGGCATGATCTACACCAGCCTTGTTACGCTGGATAACAAAACCGTTCACATCCCTAACAGCGATGTCGCCTCCTCCAAAATCATCAACTACACTGTGCTGGGAACGCGGCGCATTGACCTGACCTTCTCCGCCGCCTACCAATGCGCTGCCGAAGATGTCCGTGCCGCACTCTATCAGGCCGTTAAGGTTGACGCCGTTCTGGAAGAGCCTGCCCCGCAGGTTCTGGTTGCAGAATACGGCAGCAGCGCCATCTCCTACATTCTCCGCTTCTGGTGCCGCGCAGAGGACTACTGGCCTCTGTATTACCGCATCACCGAAAATGTCCGCACCGAATTTGAGCGTGCAGGATTGGAAATGACTTATCCGCACCTGAATGTCCATCTGGACAGTCCGGCTACATAATCCGCAAAACGCCCTGCCCGAGATTTCGGGCAGGGCGTTTGTATTCATTGTTGGACAATAATGAGATAGGCCGTAGCCTGTGCATCTGTCGGCTCAAAATCGGGATAATAAAGCTGCATCTCGGGGAAGCTCTGCGACAGCTTCAAAAGCTGCTCCTGCGTGATGGCATATTGCCTGCCGCCGGACAGTGCAAGATATTCTGCCTCCGTCAGCTCCTCGGGCGCCTCACCGTAAAGCACACCCACGATACAGCCCTGTGCCTGCGCCAGCGCCTGACAATCCACATTGGCAGGGAGCGCATCCGCCGCAACCGCGGGTGCGGTAATGGCAGTACCGTCCAGGGTTCTATGTTCGGTCGCTTCCTCCTGCACGGCCTCGGTCTCGGGCTCTTGCGGATGGATTGCGGCGGTTCCGCTGGAGGGAAGGCCGAATTTTCCGCTGCCGATCACCAGCACAAGTGCTGCCGCAACAGCAGCAATCGCCGTACCGTAGCGGAAGGAGAGCTTCCTGAATGGCTTGGGCTTCGGCAAATCATCCTTTGTGATGGCATCCATCACATTGGAGGAAAGAGAAGCCGGTGCCTCCTTCTTGAGATTTCCTATCGTTTCCTGCATTTTTTGATAATCCTTCATTTTTTGATTGCATACAGGGCAGGTCGCCAGATGCTCGTGCAAAATCGCCTCCTGCTCGGGGGTGTTGCAGCCGTCCAAATGTCCACTGATCAGTTCCAGAATTTTTTCATCACACATCAGACCGCCCTCCTTTCTGAGAATTAGACGAAGGAGCGGAGAAATAGTTCCCGTTTTGAGAAAGTTTTTTTCGAAGCTGTTCTCTGGCCCGAGACAGGCGGGATTTTACCGTGCCTTCGCGGATGCCGAGAATCTTCCCAATTTGCTGATAGCTGCAATCGTTGAGAATGCGCAGCGTCAAAACCTGACGATATTCCGGCTCCAGTGCAGCCATGGCTTCCGAGAGAACGCGCTGCTCCTCCCTGGCGATCGCCTGTGTTTCGGGCAGCGGCTGCACATCGGGCATATCCCACTGCTGGCTCTCATCATCAAGGAGCACCGTCAGAGAGGTAAGCTGATGGCGCTTCTGCGCGCGCAGAAAATCAATGCAGATATTGGATGTAAGCCGGTACAGCCACGTGGAAAACTGCGCGGAATGCTGGAAAGAGTCCAGCGCCCGCCAGGCACGGATAAAAGCCTCCTGTGCCAGATCCTGTGCATCGGTCTCATTGTTCACCATGCGCAGCGCCAGATTATAAACCTGATTCTGGTAGCGCAATACCAGCTTCTCAAAGGCCGAGCTGTCTCCAGCGGCGGCCTGCTCAATCCATAGCTTCTCGTCCATAATTACCTCAGATCCCGCTTGATGGCGGCGGCGATGGTGTAGATATCCTCCATCGTGCTGATGTGAGAAATCTTTTCTTTATAGTAACCCGCGTAGGCTACGCCACGCAGATACCATGCAAAATGCTTTCTTGCCTCCAGACAGGCAATATGCTCTCCCTTATCCTCCTCGGCAAGCTGAAACTGGCGAACGGCCGTATCGACACGCTCACTCAATGGGGGGCGTTCAGGAATGGGCTGTCCGTCTATGGCGCACTGCGCCTGCGCAATGAGCCAGGGATCACCGAAAACGCCGCGCCCCAGCATGACCATCTCCGCGCCGGTGCGTGCCATGCACCGGGGAGCATCCTCCGGGCGAAGCACATCGCCGTTGGCGATCACCGGGATCGACACAGCCTTTCTTACCTCATGGATAATATCCCAGTCCGCAACGCCGGAATAGAGCATCGCTCTGGTTCTTCCATGGATGGTGATGCAGGACGCACCATTGTCCTGCACGATCTGCGCCAGCTCCACGCAGTTGACACTGCCCTTATCCCAGCCCTTGCGCATTTTTACCGTGACGGGAATGCTGAGCGCATCACGGACCGCACGGACGATCCTGCCCGCCAGCTCCGGCTCTCGCATGAGTCCGCAGCCGTCGCCGTTTGCGGCAATTTTCGGCATAGGGCAGCCCATGTTGATGTCAATAAAATCGCATCCGCTCAGCTCTGCGGCCTTCTGTGCAGCATCCGCCATAATCTGGGGATCGTTGCCGAAAATCTGGACGCCGCAAACGCTGTGGGCATTCTTTCTCAAAAGGCCGATGCTCTTTTTGTCCTGATACACCAGCGCCCGGGAAGAGACCATCTCCGTGACCGTAATGGCTGCACCCAGCTCGGCGCAGATGGTACGGAACGCATAATCCGTCACCCCTGCCATAGGGGCAAGCACGACATTCCCCTGAATCGCCAGATTCCCCAGCCGCATGATAGGCCCTCCTCCGTTCTGTTCATAATGAAAAATTATAGCATGAAATCAGAATAAACACAAGAAAAACCGTTTGGCTCACGCCTCTATTGCATCAATTTTCCACAAGCGGCATTTTTTCTGCGGATTCTTATGCCACCGTTTCCATCTTTTCCGAAAATCAGTCGTTTTTTCTATTTTTTTATCCACTTTGCTCCAAATCGCTGTTTTTCCTGATTTTCAGGGAATTTCGGTTGACTTGTGAAAAGAAATGTGAAACAATAAGGAAAAGAAACGAACAAGGAGGCAGCAATATGGAAATGCGGGAAGGTTATTGCCCGAAATGCGGCAACGCACTGTCTATCCCCTCCCATCTGGCAGATTTCTCCTGCCTGTACTGCGGCGCAAGGCTGACGCCGAATGCGCTGATTACCCGGGAGGCGGTCTGCGAGAACGCTTCCGATGCAGACTATGCGCTTTTTGAGACCTCCGCCCTTCATGCCATGGTGGATTATCCGCAGTCTTTGGAAAATATGTCAAAGCCCCTGTTTTTCCCCTATTACGAGCGCTATTGTGACGAATGCCGCGCCCCCTTCGAGGCGCTCCAGCGCTGGGTCATGGGCAGCAACGGCACAGGCGCAGAGCAGGCCGCACTCAAGCTGATGGAACAGCTGGAAGACTGGTTTCAAAAGCAGAAGGGCTGGAAGCTCCCTGGCCGCCGCAGCGAAATTCGGGACAGGGTAAAATTCACCATCGCTATTTTCATGGTGCCGATGATCCATCAATGCGCCCCGGTCATTGCAAACGCCTTCTGCACGACCCTGCGAAACCGCTGGATCGAGCTGTATCCGCAGTCCACCTTTGAGTTGGTCACCTATGAGGAGCTGTCGGAGGGCTTCTCCAAGCGCCGGTTCTGCTTCATCACCACCGCCGTCTGCGAAAGCCGCGGACTTCCCGATGATTGCCCCATGCTGACCGAGTTCCGCCACTTCCGCGATGGCTACCTGCGCGCCACCGAGGACGGCCCTGCACTCATTCAGGAGTACTACGATACCGCCCCCGGCATTGTCCTCCGTATCAATTACTGCGAAAACCGGGAAGCCATCTATGAGCGGCTATACAGCGAATACCTTCTCCCCTGCCTCGATTCCCTCCACAACAACGACCCCGCCGCCTGCCGGGATCGCTATGTCACCATGATGCGGCAGCTGCAAGCGGGCGCTCTTTATTCCTGAAAACACAACCGGGAGCTGACGATCCATCAGCTCCCGGTTGATTTTTTATTCTTCTGCCCCGCAGATGGTGCCGCCGCCCAGTACATAGTCATCTACATAAAATACAGCGGCCTGTCCGGGTGTAACAGCTCTCTGCGGCTCATCAAATTGAAGCTCTGCTCCGTTCTCTGCGGGAATCAGCAGAGCCTTAGCAAAATTCGGCGTATAGCGCAGCTTCGCGGTCACCCGGCAGGGGGTGTCCAGACGCTCCTGCGCGATGTAATTGACATCCTCCACCATCACGCGGCGGGAGAAAAGGGCTTCATTCGGACCAATGATGACATCGGGCCAGTCCTTCTTTACCACATAGACGCGCTCTCCGCAGCTCAGGCGCAATCCCCGGCGCTGGCCGATGGTATAGCTCTCTGCGCCCAGGTGGGGGCCGAGATCATCGCCCTGCATATTGCGGTAGCGGCCCTTGGTCAGGCGCATGCCGCTTGCGCGCAGGAAAGCAGTATAATCCCCATCCGGCACAAAGCAGATATCCTGACTGTCATGCTTATGTGCAAGACGAAGGCCGCATGCTTCTGCGATTTCCCTTGCCTGTGCCTTGGTGATATCCCCCAAAGGAAGTATGGTATGGGATAGCTGGTGCTGTGACAGGCGATAGAGCATATAGGTCTGATCCTTGCTCCGATCCTCCGCCATGCGCACAAGATACCGTCCGCTGCCCCGGTCAAATTCTATTCGGGCATAATGACCTGTTGCCATGCCGTCATAGCCCAGGCGGAGTGCTTCCTCCAAAAACAGGCCAAATTTGATTTTCTGATTACACACAATACAGGGATTTGGGGTTCTCCCTGCGGCATAGGCATCGCAGAAATCCTGCTCCACCTTATCACGGAAAGCCGTCTGCCAGCAAAACTGATGAAACGGTACGCCCAGCTGTTCCGCTGCCAGGCGGGCATCATCTGCCTCAGGCTCTCCGCCCGGACGAAGGAGCATGGTCGCACCGCCGACTGTATAACCCTGCTGCCGTAAAAGCTCACAGCATACCGCAGAATCCACGCCGCCGGACATGGCAGTTAAAATCTTTTTCATCGTTATCGCCTCCCATACATATTGTAGCCTGTTTTTCTACAAATTGCAACTTGCCTGTTGCGGAATACCACCGGAAATGATACAATAGCAAAAAATATTGAAAAGAAGGCTTCCCCATGATTCCCTTCCGCAGACCCACGTTAGAGGATCGCGCTATGCTGCATCCTCTGTTTTTCCGTTCTCCCTATCAGGGATGTGAATACTCTTTTACCAACATTTACCTCTGGGGCACCCAGCAATTTGCGATAATTGAGGATGAAATCGTTCTCTTCTCCCAATGGGGTGGCCGCAGTATGTATGTATATCCCAGCGTAAACAAGCTGGACATCATTCTCCCTCTGCTGCGCGAGGATGCCGCACAGCGTGGGATTCCCTTCCGTCTGTCCTCTGTTCCTGAGGCTATGTCGGCAGAAATCGAGCGGCTGTTCCCCGGAGAATACGGCTTCTCCCTCTATCGCAACGGCTTTGATTATCTCTATGAGATCGACCGTCTGACAGAGCTGCGCGGAAAGAAGCTGCAGCAAAAGCGCAACCACATCAACCGTTTTGAACAGCAGATCAGCAACTGGTATACCCGCCCCATCACCGAGGAAAACATCGGCGAATGCCGCCAAATGGTTTCCCAATGGTATGAAGAGCACGCGGAGATGGACATTGATTACAGTCTGGAAAAGGTCGCCATTGGCCGCACCTTTGACGGTTTCTTCTCTCTCGGGATGGAGGGGCTTGCCCTCTATGCCGACGGAGCCTTAGTTGCCATGACCATGGGCAACCGTCTGCGCGAAGACATCTTCGATGTAAACTTCGAAAAGGCCTATACCTCCATTCCCGGCACCTATCCGCTGATCAACCGGGAATTTGCCCGGTATCTTCACGAAAAATATCCCGCCATCCGCTACCTCAACCGGGAGGACGATATGGGGCTGCCCGGTCTTCGGAAGTCCAAGCTATCCTACCACCCCGATCTGCTGCTGGAGAAATACATCGGCTTCCTGCATTCGGAGGAGACAGCTTGAGAAGCCGCTGGGCAGCGGCAGAAGATCAGGGGGCGCTGTCCCATCTATGGGCCGTATCCTTCGGAGATACGGAAGCGGTAGCCGATGCCTTTTTTGAAGCGTATTCCCCCCAGACGCATACCCGCGTGATTGCTCTGAACGACCGGCCTGCAGCCATGGCCAGCTGGCTGCCCATGGAGATCGTTACTGCCGTAGGGCACTTTCCGGCTGCCTATATCTACGCAGTCGCCACCCATCCGGATGCCCGGGGGCAGGGTCTGTGCCGCACGCTGATGACAGAGCTGGAGCACGCACTCAAAGAACAGGGCTTCGCATTTACCGCTCTGTGCCCTGCTTCGCCTTCATTATACGATTTTTACGCCTCTATGGGCTATCAGACCGGCTTTTATTGCAGGAACGCTGTCCTTTCTTCCGCAGACGACGGAGCAGATGCTGTGGAAATTCAGCCGGAGGACTACCGGCTTCTCCGAAATTCCCTGCTGCCCGCGCCCCATTGCCGCTGGGATGCTGCTGCCATGCGTTATCTTCAAAAGACAGGCGTCCGGTTTTTCAGGCTCTCAGACGGCTTCGCCGCCGCTTGTGAAGAGCCGTCCGGGATTCTCCGTATCCCGGAGCTCTGCGCGCAGAACGAGACCCGGGCTGTAAGCGCGCTATGCCACACAATGGGAAAAGCTGTCGCCCATGTGCGCCTTCGCGGAGCGGAAAGCCCCCAGGGGATGCTGAAGCCGCTTTCCGGGAAGCAGAGCCTCCCTCCGCTCAACCTCGGCTTCGCCTTTGACTGAGCCTCCCCTATCATTGCTCATATGTTCTCAAAGCGCAAAAAAGAGCGTGAATCATTCGATTCACGCTCTAAAATTTGGTGACCCGCTGGAGATTCGAACTCCAGACCCACTGCTTAAAAGGCAGTTGCTCTACCTGCTGAGCTAGCGGGTCATATTGGCAGGGATGGCAGGATCCGAACCTACGCATACAGGAGTCAAAGTCCTGTGCCTTACCGCTTGGCGACATCCCCATGTAGCAAAGTGCGAAGGTGAATCCGCGGGCAAAAAAAAGAAATTGGAATGGGGTGGGTGAAGGGAGTCGAACCCTCGACCTTCAGAGCCACAATCTGACGCGCTAACCAACTGCGCCACACCCACCATATCACAATTCCTCTGCCGATTCGCCCGGCCAGCGCCCCGAAGGGATGGCACGCCAGGAGGGACTCGAACCCCCGACCTACTGCTTAGAAGGCAGTTGCTCTATCCAGCTGAGCTACTGGCGTATAATAAATAAGCAGATGGCGTACCGTCGTAAGCTATTGGAGCGAGTGATGGGAATCGAACCCACGCCCACAGCTTGGAAGGCTGTTGTACTAGCCGTTATACTACACCCGCAGATTGCCGATGCCTCATCAGCCCTAAAATCTTACCACACAGACCACATATTGTCAAGAAGTATTTCTGAAA
Source organism: Faecousia sp. (assembly GCA_045628065.1). Classification (GTDB taxonomy): domain Bacteria; phylum Bacillota; class Clostridia; order Oscillospirales; family Oscillospiraceae; genus SVMC01. The sequence continues at coordinate 9,464 of JAZQOW010000050.1, read as the reverse complement.
AGTATGATTATTTCTTTCACGCATCGGAAATCTCTTGCGGTTTATTCTTTAATATGCTATAATTTAAGATAATTTTGGTTAGAAGGTGTATTGAATTGACTATTATTGACATTTATTCCGGTTTTCTCGGTGCAGGTAAGACGACCCTGATTAAAAAAATGATCCGCGAAGCCCATGCCGGGGAAAAGCTTGCCCTGATCGAGAACGAATTCGGCGAAATCGGCATTGACGGCGGTTTTTTGCAGGATGCCGGCATTGAGATCACCGAGATGAACTCCGGCTGCATCTGCTGCACGCTCGTTGGCGACTTCGGCGATGCCCTGCGCAAGCTTATTGATGAATATAAACCCCAGCGCATCCTGATCGAGCCCACCGGCATCGGCAAGCTCTCCGACGTGATCGCAGCCGCCCGGCAGGTCGAATCCGAGGATGTCCGCCTTGGCTTCTTTACGACCGTAGCAGATGCAAACAAGGTAAAGCTGTATCTGAAAAACTACGGTGAATTCTATAAAAACCAGGTAGAAACTGCTTCCTGCATCGTGCTCAGCCGTACCGACAGTATCAGCCAGGAAAAGCTGGATACCGCCTGCAAGCTCCTCAAAGAGCATAATCCGAAGGCTACCATTGTCACCACGCCCTGGGATGAGCTCACCGGCGCACAGCTTCTCTCCGCCATGTCCCAGACAGAAGCTCTCGCAAGAGAACTGGCCGAACTCAAAGCGGAAACCCATCACCATCATGACGATGACGACGAATGCCCCTGCTGCCACCATCACCATGGTCCCGGCGAAGAATGCCATCATGACCATGATCACGAGCATGAGCATGAGCATGAGCACGACCATGAACATGAGCACGACCATGAACATGAGCACGACCATGAACATGAGCACGACCATGAACATGAGCACGAGCACGACCATGAACATGAGCACGAGCACGAGCATCACCACCACCATCATCACCATCACGGTCATGATGCCGACGAGGTGTTCATGAGCTGGGGCAGGGAAACCGCAAAGAGATATACCAGAGAAAAGATCACCGAAGCACTTCAGGCGCTCGACGATCCTGAGGTCTACGGTGTTGTCCTGCGTGCCAAGGGCATTGTTGCCGCGGAAGACGGCAGCTGGATTTACTTTGACCATGTTCCCGGTGAAATTGATGTCCGTGAGGGCAGCCCTGCAGTCACCGGCCGTCTTTGCATCATCGGCGCACAGCTGAAGGAAGACGCGCTTCAGGCGCTCTTCGGTCTGTAAGGAGGCAGCATAATGCCCATTCCTGTCTATGCATTCACCGGCTTCCTGGAATCCGGTAAAACGCTCTTCATCCAGCAGACGCTCGAGGACGATCGCTTCAACACCGGCGAGCGCACCCTGCTGCTCGTGTGTGAGGAAGGCGAGGAAGAATACGATACCAGCACCTATCCTCACAAATGCGTTTATCTTGTCAATATCGACCAGAATGAGGTTACCACCGAGGAGCTCACCAATCTCCAGAAAAAATACCATGCCCAGCGTGTGGTGGTAGAGCTGAACGGCATGCAGCAGACGGCAGACTTCTATAACAAAATGCCCATGGACTGGCAGATTGCGCAGGAGGTCACGTTTGCCGACAGCCGCACCATTCTCAGCTACAATGCCAATATGCGCCAGCTGGTGGTGGATAAGCTCTCGGGTGCAGAGCTGGTGGTATTCAACCGTATGGAGAAGGGCACCGATGTGATGCCGTTTCATAAGCTGGCGCGCGCCATCAATCGCCGCATTGACATTGTCTACGATTTCACCGACGGCAGCACTACCTTTGACGAAATCGAAGACCCTCTTCCCTTCGACATCAATGCTGACGTCATCGAGCTTGGCGATGATGATTATGCCCTGTGGTATCGGGACATGACGGACGAGCCCAAAAAATATGTCGGAAAAACCATTCGCTTCAAAGCGCAGGTTGCCAAGCTGCGCAGGGAAAAAGAGGGCATGTTCGCCCCCGGCAGGTTCATCATGACCTGCTGCGAGGCAGATATTCAGTTTATGGGCGTCCCCTGTAAATATGCCGATACCGCAAGCCTCAAGGCGCGCGAATGGGTCATGGTTACCGCCAAATTCAGCATCAAATTCCTCTCCTTCTACCGCGGACCCGGCCCTGCGCTGACTGCTATCTCTGTCACGCCCGCCGAGCCGGCCTATCCGGAGGTTGCCACATTCTGAGCAAATTCTTTCAAAATTGACAATCCGTCACCCCCGGCAGCCTGTCATTCTATCGCTCTTCCCTATTGACAAACGGCTGTTTTAGGTATAAAATTATTAGTAGTGAGCAAAGGCGTTCATTTTTGCACAGAAAACCTGTGCAAGGATGAGCGCCTTTCTTTTTATTATCTCTGAAAGGAAAACAGATACTATGAAAGCTGAAGGTCAGGTGAGAATTCCTTCCGGATGTGCCATTGCCGCAGTCATCTCGAGAGACGGGAACAAAATGCCCGGGGATTTGATCGTTCGTTCCATGGTTCCCATGCACGACCGTTCCAACGGACTGGGCGGAGGCTTTGCAGGCTACGGTATTTATCCCGAATATAAGGATTTTTACGCATTGCATATGTTTTTCGACACACGTGCGACCCGAAAGGACTGCGAAGCATTCTTGAAGGAACGCTTTGAAATCGTGAAGTCCGAAATGATTCCCACAAGAAAAATCCGTTCGATCACAGATGAACCCATTATCTGGCGATATTTCATCTCCCCGCTGCAATCCGTATTAAAGCAGATGCAGCTTGATGAACGCGAATTTGTTGCACGCACCGTGATGAAAATCAACAGCGAGACAAAGGGTGCTTTTGTATTCTCCAGCGGTAAGAACATGGGTGCCTTCAAGGCCGTCGGTTACCCGGAGGATGTCGGGCAGTTCTATAAGCTTGAGGAATATCAGGGTTATTCCTGGACAGCGCACGGACGCTATCCGACCAATACACCGGGCTGGTGGGGCGGTGCGCATCCGTTTACGCTGCTGGACTATTCTATCGTTCATAACGGCGAGATTTCCTCCTATGATGCCAACCGCCGATTCATCGAAATGTTCGGCTACAAATGCACGCTGCAAACCGATACGGAAGTCATCACCTACATCATGGATTACCTCATCCGCGTGCAGGGGCTGCGTCTTCAGGATGCTGCAAATGTTGTGGCCGCTCCGTTCTGGGAGACGATTGAGAAGAATAACGACCTTTCCGAAAAAGAAAGACTGCTGTTCCTGCGGAAGGTTTTCCCCAGCCTTCTGATTACCGGACCATTCTCCATTGTATTTGGTTTTAACGGCGGACTGATGGCACTCAACGACCGCCTGAAGCTCCGCTCGATGGTCGTCGGCGAAAAGGATGACAAGGTGTTCATCGCCAGCGAGGAAGCCGCCATTCGCACGATGGAGCCGGATGCGGAGAACATCTGGGCACCGGGCGGCGGTGAGCCTGTGATTGTGAAAGTGAAGGACGGTGTTTGCTTATGAGTATCGAATACATTTATCCTGAATTTGAGGTGATTCGCCGCAGCGAGCGCTGCATTGCCTGCCGTGTCTGCGAGCGGCAGTGCTCCAATGAAGTGCACAGCTTTGACGTGAAGAACGGCGTGATGGTCAGCGACGAAGCGAAATGCGTGAACTGCCAGCGCTGCGTGTCTCTGTGTCCGACACACGCGCTGAAGATCGTGAAAAACGACTGCACCTTCCGCGAAAACGCGAACTGGCAGAACGATACCATCAAAGAAATCTATAAGCAGGCCAATACCGGCGGCGTGCTGCTGTCCTCCATGGGCAACCCCAAGGGCTTCCCGGTTTACTGGGACAAGATTCTGATCAATGCCTCTCAGGTAACGAACCCCTCCATTGACCCCCTGCGCGAGCCGATGGAAACCCGCGTTTTTCTGGGTAAAAAGCCGCAGAGGATCGAACACAGCGAGGATGGCAGCATCCAATGCAAGCTTTCCCCGCAGCTGGAGCTGAGCATGCCGGTCATGTTCTCCGCCATGAGCTACGGCTCCATCAGCTACAATGCACACGCCTGCCTTGCACAGGCTGCCACGAAGCTCGGCATCCTCTACAACACCGGCGAAGGCGGTCTGCATGAGGATTTTTACTGCTACGGCCCCAACTCCATCGTTCAGGTCGCCTCCGGCCGCTTCGGCGTGCATGAGGACTATCTAAATGCGGGCGCCGCGATCGAGATCAAAATGGGACAGGGCGCAAAGCCCGGTATCGGCGGTCACCTGCCCGGCACGAAAATTGTCGGAGACGTCTCCCGCACCAGAATGATCCCGGAAGGCTCTGACGCCATTTCCCCGGCACCCCATCACGATATCTACTCGATCGAAGACCTGCGGCAGCTTGTTTTTTCCTTAAAAGAGGCAACGCAGTATACCAAGCCGATCATTGTAAAGGTGGCGGCTGTACATAACATTGCAGCAATCGCAAGCGGCATTGCCCGAAGCGGCGCGGATATCATTGCCATTGACGGCTTCCGCGGCGGCACGGGTGCGGCGCCGACCAGAATCCGCGACAATGTCGGCATTCCGATCGAGCTTGCGCTTGCGACTGTAGACCAGCGTCTGCGCGAGGAAGGCATCCGCGGAAATGTTTCGCTGGTTGTCGGCGGCTCCATCCGCAGTGCGGCAGATGTGGTAAAGGCCATCGCCCTGGGCGCTGACGCCTGCTATATCGCCACTGCTGCCCTGCTGTCGCTGGGCTGCCATCTGTGCAGAACCTGCCAGAGCGGCAAATGCAATTGGGGCATTGCAACGCAGCGCCCGGATCTGGTCAAGCGTCTGAATCCGGAAATCGGAACGCAGCGCCTGATCAATCTGCTGACCGCATGGCGGCATGAGATCAAGGGGCTCATGGGCGGCATGGGCATCAATTCCATTGGAGCCCTCCGCGGCAATCGACTGATGCTTCGCGGTGTCGGATTAAACGAAAAAGAGTTGGAAATTCTCGGCATTTCCCATGCCGGAGAATGAGGGAACTGCTATGAAACGAGTTTATGTAAACGAAGAATGGTGTCTGGGCTGCCATCTGTGCGAATATAACTGCGCTTTTGCAAATTCCGGCGAAAAGGACATGGTCTCCGCGCTGAAGGGAAAGCCCATCTTCCCGCGGATCCACATTGAAGAGTCAGAAAAAATCAACTACGCCGTTTCGTGTCGGCACTGCACCGATCCGATGTGCGTAAAATCCTGCATTGCAGGTGCCATATCCTCTCAGGATGGCGTGATCAAAATCAATCAGGAAAAATGTGTCGGGTGTCTGACCTGTGTGCTCGTGTGTCCGTATGGCGCGCTGTCGCCCTCCGAACGCGGCGTGATGCAAAAATGCGAGCTGTGCCTTGAAAACGCCTGCGGCGAACCTGCATGCGTAACAGGCTGCCCCAACCGGGCCATCGTGTATGAAGAGAGGTGAGGATGATGAACGAATACGTCATAATCGGAAACGGCACTGCCGCAGCCGCATGTATCGAAGGCATTCGAAGTGTTGATCCCAGCGGCAGAATTACCGTTGTATCGGCGGAAAACCACAGCGTTTATTCCCGCCCGCTGATTTCTTATTATCTGGAAGAAAAAACGGACAGAGTGCGTATGCTCTACCGCAGCGAAGACTTTTATGAGAACAATCGCTGCACTGTCCTCTATGGCAAAACCGCACAGCGTATCAACGAGAAGGAGAAAACCGTCCTGCTCGATGACGGCACCTGTCTGCCCTACACAAAGCTCTGCATTGCCGCAGGCTCTTCCCCCTTTGTCCCGCCCATGAAGGGTCTGGATTCCGTTCCTAATAAGTTCACCTTTATGACGCTTGATGATGCAGAAGCACTGAAGCAGCACGTCACAAAGGAATCAAAGGTTCTGATCATCGGCGGCGGTCTCATCGGCCTGAAATGTGCGGAAGGCCTGAAGCATCTGACCGATGATATCACAGTTTGCGATCTTTCTGACCGTATTCTGTCCAGTATTCTTGACGCGCCGTGTGCTGCTGTCGTGCAAAAGCATTTGGAGGATGCGGGAATTCGTTTTCTTCTCTCTGACACCGCAGAACACTTTGAAGCTGACACGGCCTATATGAAGAGCGGTAAGGAAATCAAATTTGATATTCTTGTGCTGGCCATCGGTGTCAAAGCCAACATCGGTCTGGCGAGCGATATTCAGGCAGAAACCAACCGCGGGATCCTTGTCGATGAGCATATGCGCACCAGCAGGGAGGACATCTATGCTGCCGGTGACTGCACCGAAGGAACCGATATCACCATCGGCCAAAAAAGAGTGCTTGCTCTCCTGCCCAATGCCTATATGCAGGGCTTCTGTGCCGGAGAAAACATGGCAGGCGCTGAAAAGACATTCGAAAAAGCAATGCCCATGAATTCCATCGGATTCTTCGGCCTGCATCTGATGACCGCCGGAACCAGCTTCGACAGTGCCGACGGTGGGGTCGTGTATGAAGAAGAAGCCGACGGGCAGATAAAGAAGCTCTTCTGCCGCGATGGCATCATGACCGGATTTATCCTGATCGGCGATACCGGCCGGGCAGGTATCTATACCTCTATGATCCGCGAAAAGGTGCCGCTCGACAGCGTGAATTTTGAGCTTCTGAAAAAAATTCCGACCAGTGCTGCATTTTCTCAGGAAAAACGCAGAAAAATGTTTGGAGGTGTGGTATAATATGACGAGAGTCAATGTGTCACAGATGGATTATCAATCCGTCAATGAACAGCTTCGCCAAACGCCCGGCGATACAGAGCTTACCGGCTGCTGCGGACAGCGGTTTATCGCCGCAGGTTTTTCCAACAAGAATATCTGCATCCACGGCATTCCCGGCAATGCGCTGGGTGCCTACCTCAACGGTGCGGAAATCACCGTATACGGAAATGCACAGGATGCCGTCGGCGACACCATGAACAACGGTAAGATTATCATACACGGCAATATCGGCGATGCAGCGGGCTATGCCATGCGCGGCGGTGCGATCTATGTCAAGGGGGATGCCGGATACCGCACCGGTATTCACATGAAAGAATACAAGGACAAAATTCCGGTGATCGTGATCGGCGGAAAATGCGGCAGTTTTCTGGGTGAATATCAGGCCGGCGGCATCATCATCGTCCTCGGGCTGACCGAAAATGACCGGGAAATGCTCCGCAATTTCCCCTGCACCGGCATGCACGGCGGAAAGGTCTTCCTTCGCACAACGCCGGAGCAGCTCGCACTTCCGAGCAATGTGACAGCAAATTCTGCCTCCGCACAGGATCTGGAGGAAATTCTGCCCTATCTGAGAGAATTCTGTGCACACTTTGGCTATCCACTAGAAACAATTATCAATTCGCCCTTTACAAAAATTGAGCCGGACAGCAAGAATCCGTATAAGCAAATGTATGTGGCGAATTAGAAAGCAGGGATAACATGAAATATACGCAGCAAGAGGTCATGCAGTTTGTAAACGAAGATGATGTAAAATTTATCCGTCTCGCATTCTGCGATGTCTTCGGCAGGCAGAAGAACAAATCCATTATGCCCAGTGAGCTGGAGCGTGCATTTACCCAGGGGATCGCCATTGATGCATCCGCCATTCAGGGCTTTGGCGGTGCGATCCATTCCGATTTGTTCCTGCATCCTGACCCTGATACGCTTGCCATCCTTCCCTGGCGGCCGGAGCACGGCAAGGTCGTGCGCATGTTCTGCACGATCACGACGCCCGATGGGAAAGTGTTTGAGAATGATACCCGAAGCATTTTGATTCGGGCGATCAAAGCAGCAGAGGATGCAGGCTACAGCTTCTTCTTCGGCTCGGAGATGGAATTCTACCTCTTCAAGCTCGATGAAGACGGCGAGCCCACCAGAATCCCCTGCGATCACGCAGGCTATATGGATATGGCGCCCGATGACAAGGGCGAAAATGTCCGCCGCGAAATCTGTCTGGCGCTGGAGCAGATGGGTATCTACCCGGAAAGCTCCCACCACGAGGAAGGCCCCGGGCAAAACGAAATCGACTTCCGCTATTCTGATGCGCTCTCTGCTGCTGACAACGCCATGACCTTCGCAACTGTCGTAAAGGCAATTGCTTCCCGGAACGGAATGTACGCAGACTTTACACCGAAGCCGCTTGACGGTGCACCCGGCAACGGTCTGCATATCAATATGTCCGTAAAGGACAGCAGCGGCAATTCCCCTGCAGCCTCTATGATCGGCGGCATCCTTCAAAGCGCCGCAGAGATGACCCTGTTCATGAATCCCACGGAGGATTCCTATAAGCGGCTCGGCAGCTTCAAGGCGCCCAGATATATCTCCTGGTCGCACGAAAACCGCTCACAGCTCATTCGCATTCCCGCAGCATTCGGGCAGTACAAGCGCGCAGAGTTCCGTTCCCCCGATCCAACCGCAAACCCGTATCTGGCATTTGCCCTGCTCATTTATGCCGGATTGAATGGTATCAAAAACGCCTGCACACTTCCCGCGCCTGCTGATATCAACCTCTTTACTGCGTCGCAGGAGGTTACAGAACGATTCGCCAAGCTCCCCCAATCCCTTGCAGAAGCAAAGGAAATGGCGCTTGCAAGCGATTTTATCCAATCCAGTCTCTCCCCCATGTTAATTCGAGCCTATTGTAAATAAGACCGTAGGAACATTTAACGGAAAGGGTGAGGAAAGATGCCACTTGAAGTGCGATTCTACCGCACACTTGTCGTTTCATCTTCCGAAAAATTCAATAGCGTCCTTGTTCCGCTTTTATCCTCCGCACAATGTGATCCGATTATTTTTGCCGACAGCATTGCCGCCGCAAAACGTAAATCACTGGAAAATTCGTTTGATTTTATCATCATCAATTCCCCGCTGCCGGATGAAACTGGGGCAAAATACGCGATCGATGTTTCTTCAGGAAAAAGCACCGTCTGCCTGCTTTTTGTCAGGTCAGAATTATATGCAGATGTACACAGTAAAGCTACGCCCTACGGCGTTTTTACCCTCCCTAAGCCTACATCTTCCGGAACCATCGTGCAAGGACTCTCTTTTCTGGCAGCTGCACGCGAGCGCCTGCGCGGCCTTGAGAAGAAAGCATTGTCTATTGAAGATAAAATGGAAGAGATTCGACTGGTCAACCGCGCAAAATGGCTGCTGATTGACCACTTGAATATGACAGAATCCGATGCGCACCGATATATAGAAAAACAGGCTATGGATCGCTGCGTGACGAGAAGTGTCGTTTCAAAAGAAATTCTGCAAACCTACGCATAAGCAAGCAGGAGGTCACCCATTCGCTGCGTGACCTCCGCCCACTGAATGCACAAATAAAGCGGCCTCCGAAGGATACCATCGGAGGCCTCTTTTTCTATATTATCTGTGCTTGCCCTCAAAGAACAGGGCGAGCGTTCCGGGGCCGGAATGGGAACCAATGGCCGGGCCGATATAGGTAATCAGCTCTGCCTTATGTCCAAACTTCTG
>JAZQOW010000049.1:0-42569 GCA_045628065.1 Faecousia sp. | reverse complement strand
GTTCATCTGGGTGAGCCTGGGCATCACGCTGAGCACCACATAAGGGGTGCAGAATGATATGTGCGCCAGAATCACAGTCATATAGCCCTTGCTGATGCCGAGGAAGACGAAGAGCAGGAAGAGCGACACGCCTGTGATGATGTCGGGGTTGATCATGGGGATGTTCGTCACCGTGTCCATGGCGGCACGCAGGTAGCGGTTTCTCAGCTTGTTCATGCCCACAGCGGCGGCAGTACCCATCACCGTGGAAATGATGGAGGCACTGAGCGCCAGAATCAGGGTATTGCGCAGGGCGCCCAGCGTTTCCGCATCGCGGAACAGCTCGCGGTACCACTTGAAAGAGAAGCCGGAGAATACGGATAAGCTCTTGGCCTCATTGAAGGAAAACACCAGCAGGATCACAATGGGGGCAAAGAGAAAGGCGAAGAGCAAAACGGTATAGATTTTAGAGAGCTTTTTCATCGTGCACCTCCGTAAGTGCGCCGGTTGGCAAGGCGCTGCATCACGGCCATGGAGCACAGGAGAATGACCATGAGGATAAAGGCGATCGCGGCGGCAAAGTGCAGGTTATTGGCGACATACTGCCCTTCGATGGCGTCGCCGATGAGGAAGAACTTGCCGTTGCCGAGCTTCTGGGAAATATAGAATGTAGAGATCGAGGGAACCAGCACCATGGTGATGCCGGAGAAGACGCCGGGCAGGCTCAGCGGGAAGATGACCCGGCGCAGCACACCCAGAGAGTTGCAGCCCAGGTCGCGGGCCGCTTCAAGAAGCCGCAGATCCATCTTCGCCATGACGGAGTAGATGGGCAGGATCATATAGGGCAGGAAATCATACACCATGCCCACAATGACCGCGCCCTCCGTGCCGATGATCTTCACGGTGCCTAAGTGCAGGAAGCTCAGGATGGAGTTGAGAATGCCGGTATCCTGCAGGATGGTCATCCAGGCGTAGGTGCGGATAAGGAAGTTCATCCACATGGGGATCATAATGAGGGTGATCATGGTGGACTGCGCCTTCGGGGCGGCGCGGGAGATGATGTAGGCAATGGGGTAGCCCATGAGCAGGCAGATGACGGTGGAAATCACCGCCAGCTTTAATGAGCGCCAGAAAATGAGAAGGTAGGTGTAAACAATACGCTCACCGCCGCCTGCGGCCTCCACGGTGGAGGTGGCAGTAAAGAAGCGGAGAATGTTTTCCAGCGTGAAATGGAATGCATTGTCCGTAAAGGCATAGTAGGCAATGAACAGCAGCGGAACCACAGTGAACAGCACCGCCCAGACCATATAGGGTGCAGGCGCGACGCGCTCATGGAGCTGCACATGCTGTGCCGGCTCGATTCTTTTTTTCATTCATCGTCCTCACTTTCTGCATTGGAAAGCTCATCGAGCTCGTTGCTGAAGGAGGAATAGTCGCCGAACATGCCGAAATACTCCGATTTTTACATGACATGAGTGGCGTCCGGCTCAATATACAGGCCGATGGTCTCGCCCTCGGCGACATAGTCGGTGGTCTGGATCATCCACTTGAAGCCGCCGATGTCCACGATGATCTCGTAGTGCACGCCCATGAAGGTGACGGAGGTCACCACGCCGCGGAGCATACCCTTTTCCACGCTCACGATATCCACGTCCTCAGGGCGCACGACAACGTCCACGGGGGTATTCTGACCGAAGCCGCTGTCCACGCACTCGAAGGTGTGCCCGGAGAAGCTGACCTGACGGTCTTTGAGCATCATGCCGTCAACAATATTGCTTTCGCCGATGAAGTCTGCCACAAAGGCGTTCTTCGGCTCGTTGTAAATGTCCGTGGGGGAGCCGATCTGATGGATCTTGCCCTCGCTCATGACCACGATGGTATCGGACATGGACAGCGCCTCCTCCTGATCGTGGGTGACGAAAATGAAGGTGATGCCGGTTTTCTTCTGGATATTCTTCAGCTCCTGCTGCATATCCTTACGAAGCTTGAGGTCAAGTGCGCCCAGAGGCTCATCGAGAAGCAGCACCTGCGGGTGGCTGATGAGGGCGCGGGCAATGGCAACGCGCTGCTACTGACCGCCGGAAAGGCGGGTGACATCGCGGTGCTCAAAGCCCTTGAGGGCGACCAGCTCAAGAAGCTCATGCACCTTCTGGTTGATCTCCTCCTTGGGCACATGGCGCTCCCGCAGGGGGAAAGCGATGTTTTCAAAAACATTCAGGTGCGGGAACAGGGCATAGCGCTGGAATACGGTATTGACGTTCCGCTTGTGGGCGGGGATATCGTTGATGCGCTCACCAAGGAAGAGGACATCGCCTGCATCGGGGTGCTCAAAGCCGCCGATGATACGCAGGATGGTGGTTTTTCCGCAGCCGGAGGGGCCGAGGAGGGTCAGGAATTCGTTGTCATAGACATCCAGACTGACATCCTTCAGGACGGGCTCTTCCCCATCAAAGGACTTTGTGATCTGCTTGAGCTCGATGATTTTCTGCATTTCTTTTCCCCCAGAAATAAAAAAATAAAGTGATGCGCGGCTCGTGCCTGCGTATCACTTGCATGGCATCGGATAGACCGATGCAGGGGTACCCATAGGTTGTCTCAAAGATATGTCCGAACGACTCTTATTGACCATTTCACAAGCTTGCCGCAGAGCAGCATTGGTTTATAGTGACCAACTTATAAAACTTGCGCTTTTAACGCAATCAATAATGCAGCATAGCTGCAACCCGCGCGAGGCGGTCATCGGCATTCGACCCGGCTGTCCGTCTGGCCTTAGCCGGTACGCGGAAGAAGCACCGGCGGTCGCATATCTGACCTTGGAGTACAATAAAATGTACTTTTTCCAATTGAGACAAAATTATTCTAACAGATAGATACTCTCTTGTCAATGCCCCGGGGGCGGAAAAAAGAGTTTTTTGCTGCAAAACCGCGAGAATTTACCATCTGTACTAAGGCTCCCCTTATTTATAAGGGGAGCTGTCGCCACAGGCGACTGAGGGGATTTAACGCCCTGATCTCATGTTAGATTACATGACCCGCCGTAGGGGCGAACTGTGTTCGCCCGCCTGCCGATGCAACCGACATTTGATGAAACTGCAAGCCGGAGCGGGCGAACACAGTTCGCCCCTACGGGGGGATCAGCACCGATTGGAAAGCGTGCAGAAAACCAGAGTCGGATTCGGGAGGGGCAAGCCCCTCCCCTACGGCATCGCATAACACAGACATTGACTTTCTTTTGAAATGTCAGCCTTTAGTTGATGGCATTGCCCTTCCGGGTGGAGCCTTCAGGCGTTAGCATGGCGCAGAGTCATACAGCTCATCCAGCGTGCCGAAGCTGTAGCCCATTTCCTCCCAGCGGGTGAGAAGCTCATCCATGATCTCCCCGTTGGTTTTGGATGTGGAGTGGAGCAGCACCACAGCGCCGTTGTGCACCCGGCTCGTGAGCTTCTCCATGGCCTCCTCCCGGGTAGGCTGGGCATCATTCTTCCAGTCTACATAGGCCAGCGACCAGAATACCGTGCGGTAGCCCATGGCCTTTGCCTGACGAAGATTGGCTTCTGAATAAACGCCCTGCGGCGGGCGATAATATTTCTGCATTTCCTCCCCGGTCACCTGCGTGTAGAGCGCTTCCAGATCGGTCAGTTCTTTGGAAAAGGCGCCGGAGTCAGACAGCCGGGACATATCATAGTGGTGGCAGGTGTGATTTCCGACAATATGCCCCTCGTTTACCATACGGCAAACCAGCGCAGGATTCTGCTCCAGATAGTTCCCGACAAGGAAAAAAGCGGCAGGTGCGTGGTGCTTTTGCAGCGCATCGAGAATCTTTTCCGTAGAGCCATTCTCATAGCCTGCATCGAAGGTGAGATAAATGCGCTTTTCCTCCGGATTTCCCAGATAAACCGCATCATACTCCTTCAGCACATCTGCCGACACATCAATGCGCGGCGGCTGTCCCTCCTCGGGAAAGCTCAGTCCCCACGCGCCTGTGGGAATCACCCGCGCTGCGACTGCGCGGGCGCAGAAAATCATCGAAAAAAGCATGGTAAGGGCTGCGCCGATGGCAAGCGTTTTTTTCATAATAAAAAAGCCTCCTGTGCAATCTCTTCCCGGATAGGCTATGCACAAAGGAGGCTTTTATTCATCTTCAGGGGGATCGGCACGGCGAAGAACGCCGATCAGCTTCCGCCCAAAATTGTCCAGAATACTGCAAATCGGTTCGCGCAGCCAGGTCAGAATCATGACCACGGCAAAGGAGCCGATAAACAGCAGCGCAGCATAGAGGAATTCACCATGCAAAATCCGCTTGCCGACGGCACACATGATCAGAATGGGAAAGCAGGAGCCCAGCTCCACAGCAAGGAAAAACTGATAAAACCGCATTTTGGTACGCGCCGCCGCATAGGGGACGATGCCATTGGGCATCAGGGGCATGAGGCAGGCCATGGCGGTCATATAGACAGGGTAGCGAGCCTGCTCCAGAAAACCGATTTTGGAAGCGTACCGCTGCAAAACCTTCTCCGTCTTCTGCCGCAGGACGCGCGCCAGATAGAAAATGACCAGATTGGAAAACACATAGGCGCTATGGCAGATGAGAAAGCCCTTCAGCGTACCGTAGACCACACCGGCGGCGATTTGAATCGGCGCACCGGGAAGGATAATGCTCACAGGCTGCAAAAATGCAAGAAGCGCCGTGCAGAACATACCGCTGACGCTGTTTTGTGAACCAATATAGGCGGCAATGGCATATTCATCCCCGCTTTTCAGAAGCTCCCAAAGTCCCGGCGCGGCCTTCAGGAAGGCGAGATAGACAAGGCCGACCAAAGCCGCAATGAGCAGCGCGATCACGCCGGTACGCACAAGCATCGCGCGAATATCCACTTTTTTCGCAAGCGCACGCAGCTTTGTCATAAAGTGCCTCCGAAAAATTGTAGCCGCGGCAGCATAACTGTCACGGCTACTTTATCTGGTCCGCCTTCAGGGACTCGAACCCGGGGCCCACTGATTAAAAGTCAGTTGCTCTACCTGCTGAGCTAAAGGCGGTTATCTACAGGATGCCCTGTAACTGAATGCATTATAGCAGATTTTTTTCAAAAGTCAAGGGCTGAAATTTCCCTTTTCTTTGACGAAACAGAACGAAATGACCGGAGCGGCTCATGGCTCGGGCAGAGAGATATCCAGCCGGTTGGCTTTCCATGCGGTTTTCTTTTCGCGCTTTTCCCGCAGGCGGGTAAAAAACTCCTGCAAAAGAGCGATGGATTCCTCCGCGAGCAGGCCGGAGCAGACCTCCGGGCGGTGGTTGTAGGGCAGGGCAAAGAGGTTCGTGATGCTGCCGCAGGAGCCGGCCTTCTGATCCGCCGCGCCGTAGACCAGGCGGGGAATGCGGGCGTTGATGATCGCGCCGGTGCACATCGGGCACGGCTCCAGCGTGACATACATCGTGCACTGCCACAGCCGCCAGCCGCCGAGGGTGCGGCAGGCCTCGTCAATGGCCTCCAGCTCGGCATGGCCGAGCGCATGGCGCGCCTTCTCTCTTCGGTTGCGGCCCTGACCGACCACGCGCTCGCCCAGCGTGATCACGCAGCCCACAGGCACCTCGCCCTCCTGCCCTGCCTGCTTTGCCAGCTCCAGTGCCATGCGCATAAAGGTTTCGTCCATCGCTAAAACCTCCCGGTTTCTTTGCTATCCAGTTTACAGCAAAAAAACCGTTCCGTCAACTTCAGATAAAAACCGGCCTTGGGCGGCTAGCCCAGCACCGCCGCCAATGTGAGCTGGATTTCCTTCGCCGTGGGCGGGGTCAGGCTTCCGTCGGGGCGGCGCACCAGAAGCTCGCTTTCCGCCTGCGCGTGCAGGCTGCGGCAGAGCGTCCCTACGATGAGGCGATCGTCCTGCGTTGTCACCACGCCCGTCAGCAGATAATCCGCACTGACCCCAAACAGCCGGGAGAGCGCCACCACCCGATCCAGCGATGGCTCCCGCCTGCCCTGCTCATACATTCCCACTGCGCTGGGGCTGACGCACAGCCGCCTTGCCAGCTCCGCCTGGCTCATCCCTGCCTGACGCCGCAGCGCCGCCATTCTCGCGCCAAACATGTCCTCATCCCCTTTCACCCCACCATACCACGCCGAAAGCCCGAAGAAAGGAATATTCGGTCTATCAGAAAAAAACACTTGACATCACACAGAATGTGTAGTACACTCATTTTCGGAATTGGTAATTATTGGAAAATAGATATACAAAAAATATTTCGATTCTTGCTCTATATATTGGATAAGCTGAATTAATCTAAGGAGAGTTGGGATTGTTTTATGAATATGCACCTGATCCCTATGTGCCCGCCGACCTTCAGGGCATGTGTCCGGCAGGAGCGTGTGCGCTTTGCGGGGATGAGCTGTACTACGGTCAGTGCTGCTACTGCGTGGGGCAAACGCTGGTATGCGAGGGCTGCCTTGCAGAGTATGCCCGCGCCTATTTCCGGACATGCCGTGTGTGCCTGCGGAGGGATGGTGTCCTATGACGCTCAAGGAAATGTCCGCCTGCTATGCACGCGATGCCGGAATGCTCTCGGCAGCCCTGCGGCCCCTCCGGGAGCGCTATCGTCTCTCCCGCGACGCGGAGGAGCGGTTTTTTCTCAGGCAGCGGATCCAGCTCCTCACGCAGGTGCTGACCCAGACCAGAGAGCTTGCCGCCCTCACCGAGCATTATTACGAAAGGGGGGTCTGGCGAAATGAAAAATACACCCTATGAGCTGTTTACCAACATCCGCTTTCCGCTTGAGGTGCAGCGCCGCCGGGTGCGCGCAGTGATCGAGCATGAGCTCACCCCCACCCAGCGCCGCGCCGTGGAGGCCTACTATTATGAAGGCCGCACCATCCGCTCCATCGCTGCGGAGCAGGGCGTTCACCCCAGCAGCGTCTGCCGCGCCCTCCAGCGGGGACGAAAGCGCATGGCGCGCTGTCTTCGCTATTGACAAGGGCGAAAAATGATGCTATGATGTTTGTAAATAAGCGAAGATGAGGACAAAATCGGATTTTTGCCCCTACAGAGAGAGGCGACCTCGGCTGGAATTCGCCTCACCGGCAACCGTAATCACCACCTCGGAGCTTCTGACGAACGGAGCTTTCCTATTAAGTCAGGCGGGTGCGCCCGTTATCGCGCGGGCGAGCGGCAGCTTCGGCTGCAAGCAGGGTGGAACCGTGGAATATGCAAATATCCCACCCCTGATTATGACATCAGGGGTGGGTTTTTTTATATCTGCCCCGAAATGAAGGAGGCAATCTTATGTCTGAAGAAAACATCTATACCTTTGAAAACGAAGAATTCCGCAAAACCTACTGGCACACCTGCTCCCACATTATGGCGCAGGCAGTCAAGCGCCTGTATCCGCAGGTGCAGCTGGCCATCGGCCCCGCCATTGACGAGGGCTGGTACTACGATTTCGATGCTGATTTCAGCTTCACCCCCGCCCATCTGGAGGCCATCGAAGCCGAAATGAAGAAAATCTGCAAGGAGCGCATCCGTCTGGAGCGCAGTGAGCTGCCCCGCGAGGAAGCCATTGCCTTCATGGAAGCTAAGAACGAGCCCTACAAGGTCGAGCTGATCAACGACCTGCCTGAGGATGCCGTCATCTCCTTCTATACGCAGGGCGATTTCACCGACCTGTGCGCAGGCCCCCATCTGGATACCACCGGCCGCATCAAGCCCAATGCCTTTAAGCTGCTCAAGTGCTGCGGCGCTTACTGGCGCGGCGACTCCAACCGCAAAATGCTCCAGAGAATCTACGGCATCGCCTTCCAGAAGAAGGAAGAGCTTGAAGCCTTCCTGACCGCCAAGGCAGAGGCCGAAGCCCGCGACCACAACAAGCTTGGCCGTGAGCTTGAATTCTTCACCACCGTTGACGTCATCGGTCAGGGTCTGCCCATCCTGCTGCCCAAGGGTGCTCGCGTGATTCAGCTGCTCCAGCGCTGGGTCGAGGACGAAGAGCAGAAGCGCGGCTATCTGCTTACCAAGACCCCGCTGATGGCCAAGCGCGACCTTTACCGCATTTCCGGCCACTGGGATCATTATCTCGATGGCATGTTCATCATGGGCGATCCCCACGATGAGGAGGCAGAATGCTATGCTCTGCGTCCCATGACCTGCCCGTTCCAGTATCAGGTCTTCCTGAACCGCGGCCGCAGCTACCGTGACCTGCCCATGCGTCTGGGCGAAACCTCTACCCTGTTCCGCAATGAGGATTCCGGCGAAATGCACGGCCTGATCCGTGTGCGCCAGTTCACCATCTCCGAAGGCCATCTGGTGCTCCGCGCCGACCAGCTCGAAGAGGAGTTCCGCGGCTGTCTGGAGCTGTGCAAGTACCTGCTCGACACCGTTGGCCTGCTCGACAAGTGCAGCTTCCGCTTCTCCCAGTGGGACCCCGCCAACCCCAACAATAAATATGAGGGCACGGCAGAGCAGTGGGAGGAAGCACAGCGGATCATGGGTCAGATTCTGGATAATCTGGGCGTCAACTACGAGATCGGCATTGACGAGGCTGCCTTCTACGGCCCGAAGCTGGATATCCAGTACCGCAACGTCTTCGGCAAGGAAGATACCATCGTTACCATCCAGATCGATATGCTTCTGGCACAGCGCTTCGGTATGTACTACACCGACAAGGACGGCGAAAAGAAGCTGCCCTATATCATCCACCGCACCAGCCTGGGCTGCTATGAGCGCACCCTGGCCTACCTCATTGAGACCTACGCAGGCGCCCTGCCCACCTGGATGTCCCCCGAGCAGGTTCGCATCCTGACCATCACCGACCGCGCCGCCGACTACGCAGGCGAAGTCGCCGCCAAGCTCACCGCGGGCGGCTTCCGCGTCAGCGTGGACAACAGCGCCGAGACCCTGCGCAAGAAGATTCGCAATGCCCAGATGGAAAAGATCCCCTACATGGTCATTCTGGGCGACAAGGATATCGAAAACCAGACCGTCTCCATCCGCTACCGCACCGGCGAAGACCTCGGCTCCATGAGCTTCGATGATTTCAACGCCCTCCTGCGCGACGTGGTGGACTCCAAGGCCAAAAAGTAAGCAATAATCAGCAGCGTGTCAAAGCGATTCTTTGACACGCTGCTTTTTTCGTTAACGTCTTTTATGCCCAAAAGCAGAGCAATGTCATCAAATTAACAGAGGCTTATACGAAATGCATCGCCGTAGGCAGCCACGTTGCTGAAAAGCCTTCTCCTTGAGGAGAAGGTGCTGAACGAAGTGAAGCGGATGAGGTGGAGCTGCCATAACAGAGCGGGTCGGAGGCTCCCCCTTCCAGGTGGAGCCTTTGGCTGTTGCCGCAGTCGCCTGCGGCGACTGCTCTCCATCGTTTATAATAGAACCCAAAACAGACAAAAAGGTGCTGCCTCTGATGAGACAGCACCTTTTTTATTGCAGCTAATTCTTACAGCTCAGCCTTGGCCAGGTTGACCAGAGCGGCGAAAGCGGTAGCGTCGTTAATAGCCATTTCGGAGAGGGACTTTCTGTTCATCTCGATGCCGGCCTTCTTCAGACCGTACATGAAGCGGCTATAGTTGAGGCCGAAGGGAGCTACAGCGGCGGAGATACGGGTGATCCACAGGCGGCGGAAGTCTCTCTTCTTGAGCTTGCGGCCGGTGTATGCGTAAACGCCGGACTTCTTGACAGCCTGCTTGGCCATCTTGAAGTGGGTGGACTTGGAACCCCAGTAGGACTTGGCCAGCTTAAGGGTCTTATTTCTTCTCTTGCGCGTCATCATTGCGCCTTTTACTCTTGCCATTTATATATCCTCCTGTTCCAATTACTTATAGGGAATCATCTTTTTGATGGTTTCCGTGTTGGTGACGTCAGCGTAGGTGGTCGTTCTCAGGCGGCGGGTACGCTTGGTGTCCTTCTTGGTGAGGATGTGGCTCTTGAATGCGTGGGCTCTCTTGACCTTACCGGACTTGGTGAGGTTGAATCTCTTCTTCGCACCACTGTGGGTCTTCAGTTTCGGCATTTTGGTACTCCTTCCGTATTATCAGCTAATGAAAGCATTACTTTTCCTTTTTCGGGGACAGGAACATGCTCATGTGCCTGCCGTCGAGCTTGGGGTTCTTCTCCGTGTTGGCGACCTCTGCGCAGCCATCGCTGAAGGAGCGGAGCAGCTCCTCACCGATATTGGTATGCGCCATCTCACGACCACGGAAGCGCACAGTGACCTTGACCCGGTTGCCGTCGCGCAGGAACTTCATCGCATTCTTGAGCTTGACGTTGAAGTCGTTGGTGTCGATACTGGGGGACATACGAATCTCCTTGATCTCGACAACGTGCTGGTTTTTCCGAGCCTCTTTTTCTTTTTTCAGCTGGTCAAAGCGGAACTTACCGTAATCCATCAGCTTGCAGACCGGGGGGACAGCATTGGGAGAGATCTTGACCAGATCAAGATCCTGCTCTTCGGCCAGCGCCAGAGCGGCTTCAGCGGACATAATGCCAAGCATGGCGCCGTCATTGCCAATGACTCTGATTTCCTTATCCTGGATGTCGGTGTTGATTTCGTGGTCTAATTTAGCGATGGTGAAGCACCTCCAATAAAAATGAAAAGCGGATGCACAGCCGCACCCGCACAAAGACAAACCCCCAAGGGGATCATTGCCGATGTTGACCTCGTCGATCGAATCTGGAGGTGAGGTGCGCGCCGTACCTTCTTTCTTGTCGGCGATAATCTTATCATGTTTCTTTCCGTTTGTCAACCGTTTTTACGAAATATTTCCATTATTTCGGCACAAAAATCGGGAGCGGCGGCGCACAGAAGGAGAAAACCGCCAGCATGACGCCGAGAATGCCGACCGCGATCACCATGGGGCCAAGCCATACCTGCCGCCCGTCCTGTCCGAGCAGCCGCCAGCCGAGGGCAAGCGATGCATAGTAGAGCGGAATATCCAGCGCAGGGCTGTCCGGAATGCCGAAGCCAGCTACCAGCGCATAGTATACGCCCAGCAGCACCGCCGGCATCCACAACAGCGCCGCCAGCGCGCCGCTCCAGAAGCTCGCCTGTGCGCGGCCTGTGCGGAAGCTTAAAAACAGCATGACCAGAAGCGGCGGGAAATACAATAGCTTCAGGTGCTCCCACACGCTTTCGTTCACCGGCGCAAGAATGGCCGTCAATGGGCAGGGCAGCACGGTATAGAGAAAATGCCACCCGGCTCCCAAAACGGCTGCCGCAAGATAGGACAGCCAAAGTCGTTTTCTCATAACAGCACCCCCTCACGACATAGGCTATGAGGGGGCAGAAAAAAATATGCCGGGGAATTCCGTAGGGGCGCGCATTGCGCGCCCGCCTGCGGCTGCTCCGCATTGGCAAAAAAACGGGCGAGCATTGCTCGCCCCTACGGCTATGTGCTCCTTTGTTTCCTAGCCCGCAAGGATATCGGCGCGGACGACGCCGTGCACATCGCTGATGTGGCGCAGGAGCTCCTCCACGGTGCATTGCAGGGCGGTGGTCTGGGAGGAGATCGTCACGCTGGCACAGCCGTTGGAGGGGATCGTCTGGTTGATGGTCAGTATATTTGCGCCAAATTGGGCAAAGATGGTTAATAGAGCGGACAGGCAGCCCGGCTCATCGCGCAGCATCATCTGGAAGGTGATGATCCGCCCGGACATCAGATCCTGAAAGGGGAAGATGGAGTCGCGGTATTTGTAGAAGGCGCTGCGGGAAATGCCGGTGATTTTTGCCGCCTCATTGACGGTGCGGACGGTGCCGTTCTCCAAAAGGTGCTTGGTCTGTGCCACCTTGAGGAAGACATCGGGCAGCGCGGTTGCCTCAACGATATAGAATTTCGGCATTTTTTCCATAAAATCCACCTCCGTGTATTTGGTGGGCGTTCATTTGTTTTCGCCAGAAGCATTTTACCACATCCACGCGTGGATTTCAACAACATTCTGAAAAGAAGGGAATCGATTTCATGACCGGACAACATCTGCTTCGCATCTGTGTCGCCGCAGTGCTGGGGGTCGCCGGGCTTTGGCTGGCGGTGACCTATTGCCTGCCTGCGCTGCTGCCCTTTGGGGTTGGGGCGCTGGCGGCGGCTCTGGCGCGGCCCATGGCGCGGCGGCTGGAGGCCGGGCTTCATCTGCCAAGGTGGGCTGCCGGCTTTTTGTGCGTGAGCGCGGTTTTTGTCTGCCTGAGTCTGCTTGCCTGGCTGCTGCTGCGCACCGCGTTTACCCAGCTGGGGATTCTGGCAAAGGAGCTGCCCAACATCACAGGTTCTCTGGAGCGTCTGGAGCTGTGGCTTCTGGAGATGAGCCGGAGGGCACCGGCGGCGCTGTCGCCTGCATTGTCTTCGTATACGGCCTCCCTCTTTACGCAGGGCTCGCAGCTGGCGCAGAAGATTTCGGATGCGGCGCTTTCGGCGGTGGGCGGATTTGTGGCAGGGCTTCCCGATGTGGTGCTCTTCGCGGTGACGGCGGTGGCCTCCGGCTTTATGCTGTGCGCAAGGAACGAGGAGCTGCGGACATGGGCGACCCGCGTTTTGCCCCTTACATGGAAAATTCGCCTGAAAAAGCTCTGGGAGCAGATGAAAATGGTGCTCGGCGGCTGGTGCAAGGCGCAGCTTCTGCTGCTCTGCCTGACCTTTGTCCTGCTGAGCGCAGGGCTTTGGATTCTGGGCGTACCCTATGCGCTGCTCCTTGCCGGGGTGATCGCCCTGATCGATGCGCTCCCCGTGCTGGGGGCAGGGCTTGTCCTGCTGCCGTGGAGCCTGATCGCCATGGTGCAGGGGAACGTGCGTCGGGGTCTGGGGCTGGCGATCCTCTACGGGATCACCGCGCTGAGCCGCACCACCCTCGAGCCGCGCCTGCTTGGAAAGAACCTCGGCATGAGCCCGCTGCTCACGCTTTTCTCCCTGTATGCCGGGTTTCGGCTGTGCGGCGTGGCGGGAATGCTGCTGTTTCCCATCGGTGCGCTGTTCCTGCGGCAAATGGCAGACGTTTTAATGCCGGAAAAAAACGAAAAGCAGTGAAATAATCCGAAGGATGTGATATAATAGAAGAAATATCGTTCAGGAAAAGGAGACTGCACATGGATATCCGCTATTATGAGGCTGCAAGTAATTATCTTCGCACGATCGTTCCGGAGGCACCGGAAATCGCCATCGTCCTCGGCTCTTCGCTCGGCCCCTTCGCCGCGCATCTGGAGGAACCGATCACGGTGGATTATCGCGATATTCCCAACTTTCTGGTTTCGACCGTGGCTTCCCATGCGGGCAAGCTGATTTTCGGCAAGGTGGGCGGCAAGCGGGTCGTGTGTATGTCCGGGCGCTTTCATTATTATGAGGGCTATGATTTTGAGCAGCTCTCCATTCCCGTGCGCGTTTTAAAGCTTCTCGGCGTGCGGGCGCTGATCCTGACCAATGCCGCAGGCGGTGTCAATCCCGATTACCGTCCCGGCGATCTGATGCTCATCTCCGACCACAACAAGCTCATGGGCGCCAGCCCCATGCGCGGCAGCAATGATGAGCGCATCGGCCCGCGCTTCTTCGATGTCACCCGGATGTATGACCCTGACCTGCGTGCGCTTGCAAAGAAGCTGGCGGCAGACTGCGAACTGCGGGTGCAGGAGGGCGTATACTTCTTCATGCCCGGCCCTCAGTTTGAAACGCCTGCGGAGATCCGCGCGGTGCGCATTCTGGGCGGCGATGCCGTCGGCATGTCCACCGTCACCGAGGCGCTGACCGCTGCACACTGCGGTCTGCCGGTGCTGGGCATTTCCGTCATCACCAATATGGCAGCCGGGATCAATGAGGGTCCGGTTTCCGATGAGGAGGTCAACGAGGTCGGCCACACGCTGGAGGCACCGTTCAGCCGCTATATGACAAGCATCATCGAGGCAATGTGAGAGGTGCGCCATGGAACGAGCAGACGAAGGATTAGCCTATATGCTGCGCTATGACAACATCGCCTGGTATGAAGACGGTGTTGTGCGCATTTTAGACCGCCGCGTCTATCCGCGGGAGGTTTCCCATGTGATCTGCCGCAGCCATACCGAGGTGGCGCAGGCCATTGCGGATATGGTCACCCAGTCGGCAGGCCCCTATACCGCCGCCGCCATGGGCATGGCGCTGGCTGCCGATGAGAGCAGAGACCTTCCTGCGGCCGAGCGGATGGCGTACATGAAAAAGGCCGCCTACACCATCTCCCATGCCCGCCCCACGACCGTGGGACGCATGGAGCTGATCACCGGCGGCTGCCTTCGGGCAGCGGAGCAGGCCATGGCAGAGGGCAAATCGGTTGCCGATGCCATTGTGGACTATACCGTCCGCGCCAACAATCTCCGCTACCGCAAGGTCGGGAAAATGGCGGAGTATCTGGTAGACCGCATCCCCGATGGGGGCAAGGTCATGACCCAGTGCTTCGGTGAGACCATTGTGGGCATGATGCTGAAGGTCGCAAAGCAGCGCGGCAAGGACATGAAAATCTTCTGCGCTGAAACCCGCCCCTATTTTCAGGGCGCAAGGCTGACCGCCACGGTCTGCCACGAGATGGGCTTTGATACCACCGTCATTACCGACAATATGCCCGCCTTTGTGATGCAGCGCGAGGGGATCGATGTGTTCACCTCTGCCGCAGACGCGATTTGCCTTGATGGGCATATTGTCAATAAGGTCGGCACCTTCCAGATCGCCATCTGCGCAAATTATATGGGCATTCCCTACTATGTGACCGGCGCGCCCGATATCGGGCACAAATCCAAGGCGCAGATCAACATAGAAATGCGCGACCCGGAATTTACCCTGCAAGCCATGGGCGTGCGTACCGCCGCCGATGGGGTCAAGGGCTATTATCCGGCCTTCGATGTCACCCCGCCGGAGCTGGTGACAGGCGTTGTGACCGATCAGGGTATTTTCTCCCCCTACGAGCTTCCCGCCTACTTCGAGACCGGCTCGATGGGCGAATATGAAATGGTGATCTGAAATAGAGCAGGGCAATTAAGGCAAGACATTGCTGTCAGGTGGCAAGCACCCACCGTAGGGGCGAGCATTGCTCGCCCGCTCCAGCTTGCATCTTAATGAAATGTCGGTTGAATCGGCTGGCGGGCGAGCAATGCTCGCCCCTACGGTGGGTCATGTAATACATATAAAATATGATAGACCGGGACGATCATCCATCGCCGTCCTGCCGGAAAGGAGCGCTTCATGACCCGCAATAAAAACAGGCTTTATCTTCCCTGTCTGATGATTTTGCTCCAGAGCCTGCTATACGGCTTTGGCGATCCGATCTCCAAGGCGGCTTATGAGAGGGTGCCGGTGTTTTCGCTGCTCACGGTGCGCTATTCCATCGCATTTTTGTTCCTGCTGCTCCTTGGCAGGGGAAAAATGCTCCGCGAATGGAAGGAAAATCGCTCCAAAGCTTGGATTTTGCCGAGCCTGTGCATTTCGCTTTCCTTCCTGCTCAGCAATCTCGGCCTGAAGCTGACTACCGCCACAAGCGCGGCATTCCTGCGCTCCCTGTCCACGGTCATGACACCGCTGCTGGCGCTCATCTTCCTCAGGAAGAAATACCGGGTGGTGGATGCGGTGATCGGGCTTTGCTCCGTGGTGGGGCTGTATCTGCTGTGCGGCATCGGTGGGCTATCGGGCTTTGGCATGGGCGAGGTCATGTGTCTGGCCTCCGCGCTTCTGATGGCGGCAGCGCTGCTGCTTGGGCAGCGGGCGCTTACACAGATGAGTGCGCTGAGCCTGACCGCCTTGCAGGCGGGCGTTTCTGCTGTGCTGGCTGCCGCCGCCGCACTTTCGATGGAGGGCGGCCTCCGGCTTTCGGGCGCAACGCTGACGGTCTGGGGCGTCATCTTCTATCTTGCCATTACCTGCACGGCGCTGGGCTTCCTGCTGCAAAATCATGCGCTTCGCCGCATTTCGGCAAAAAGCGTTGCCCTGCTGCAATGTATTTACCCGGTGCTCACGGCGGTATTCTCCTTCCTGCTCCTGCATGAGCGGCTGGGGGCTGCCGGGATGATCGGCTCGGTGATCATCATCGGCTGTGTTGCGGCGCAGATTCTGAGCGACAGCCGCGCACCGGCTCAAGCATGAATCCTTTTTAGAGAGAAAAGAGATAAAGGAGAACGGCACAATGTGTATGTGCCGAACAGTTCGTATGCAATTTCGCCGAAAAAAACGCGGCGCTGTGATTTTTCTTTTGCTCCTGTGCCTGCTTTGTCAGGCGGGTACGGGGATCAGCGCCAAACAAGCTCCCATAGTCTATTCCCAGAGCGGCGCAGCAGGTGCTGTGAAGAGCGTCTGCGAGCTGAAAGCGCGCTGGGATGCGATCTGTGTGCCCACTTCGCGGTTTTCGACGGCTCCGTCGGTAAAGTCACCCTATTCTCCCGGCAAGCTCTCCGATTCCATGACGGCGCAGGGGATTGATTATGTTAACTTCATTCGCTATACCGCAGGACTGCCCATGGTGAGCGCGAATGAAGCCGATAACCGCGCAGCGCAGTACGGCGCGATGCTTCTTGCAGCGTCCGATACCCTGAGCCATACGCCGCCGCGCCCCTCGGATATGTCGCTCTCGCTCTATCAGACCTGTTTGCAGGCGCTGGCGCAGAGCAATATTTCCTGCCTGAAATTTTCCGTCGGCGCCTCCCGCGACAAGCTGGAGAAGACCATGCCCCTGACCATCTGGAGCTATATGAATGAGCAGGGACGCACCAACCGCGGGGTCGTTGCCCATCGGCGCTGGATCCTGAATCCGGAGCTGTACGCAGTGGGTCTCGGCTGTGCGGATGCGAATACATCCACGGAATATCAGGTGCTGAAAATCCTCGATACTGCCAAAAGCGGCCAAAGCGCCCCGGATTATCAGTTTATCGCCTGGCCTTCCTCCGGGGCCTTCCCGGCGCAGGCCATCAACTGCAAAAACCCCTGGTCGATCACCCTGAATCCCGCGCTGTTTCAGATTCCCGGCCGCAATGACCTGACGGTCACCGTTACCCGGGATGACGGCAAAAGCTGGACGCTGAACCGGAATACCTCCGCTGATGCGGGGGAAGAGGAATTTCTGCTGGTGAATACGCAGAGCTACGGCGTTCCCAACTGCATCATTTTCGCCTTCCCCACCGGGCAGATCGGCAAATTGTCCGGCAGCTATCATGTCACTGTCTCCGGCCTGCGCACCCTCAGCGGAAGAGAGGCCATGCTGGACTACACCACGGCCTTTGCCGACATGGAAAACACCGATCATGCGTGGACCGACTGGGTGACCACGGCTCCGGCTGACTGCACCGAAGCGGGCGCGGCTTACCGCAGCTGCAAAGAATGCGGCCTTGTGGAAACAAACACGCTCGAACCGCTCGGGCACGTCTGGAAGCAGACCGCGGTACTCAGCGCTTCGGAAAAATATGCTGCCGGAAAGGCGGAGTTTGTCTGCACCCGCTGCGGCGCGGAAAAGACCGATGCGCTGCCCCTTCTGCTGTGCAACCCGGCAGAGTGTCCCTGCACCGCGTTTGAGGATTTGCCCGCCGCAACCAACTGGGCGCACAACGGCATTGATTTTGTAATTGAAAACAACATTTTCACCGGCATCAACGCCACGACCTTTGCGCCCAAAAATACCATGACCCGCGCCATGATGATCACCGTCCTCTGGCGCATGGCAGGAAAGCCGGCTGGCAGCGATGCGGCAGACTTTTCCGATGTCCCATCCGGGCAGTATTACACGCAGGCGGTCGCCTGGGGCGTAGAAAACGGCATTGTCAGCGGCATGAGCGCCGACCGTTTTGCCCCGGGAAACGCCGTGACCCGCGAGCAGGCGATCACCTTCCTCTACCGCCTCTATGGCAGCGAAGAGACTGCGGACGGCGCCGCCCTGTCCGATTTTGCCGATGAAGGTACCATCCACAGCTATGCAAGAAGCGCCGCCCTCTGGGCCGTGCAGAATGACATCCTGAACGGCAACACCCGCAACTGCCTCTGCCCCCGCGACTCCATCACCCGCGAACAGGCCGCAGCCATCATTATGCGGTGTATGCAGCCCTGAAAAGCCTGACCTCGCGTAGGGGCGAGCATTGCTCGCCCGCAATCCGATTGAACC
The DNA here is from genome assembly GCA_045628065.1 of Faecousia sp. Taxonomy (GTDB): domain Bacteria; phylum Bacillota; class Clostridia; order Oscillospirales; family Oscillospiraceae; genus SVMC01. The sequence goes on along the minus strand of JAZQOW010000049.1, from coordinate 24,518 downwards.
GACATCTGCTTAAGACGCAAGATGGAACGGGCGAGCAATGCTCGCCCCTACGGCGGTATGTCAATAAAATGTAGAAAGACCTGTCTCAGAAGCGATCTGAGGCAGGCCTTTTGTTTGTGAAAAAGAAGCTCCTGCAAAGCCGTGGGCCTGCAGGAGCTTGGGGATTATTCGTCGTCTTCCTCTTCGTCTAAGTCAAATTCAAGCTCTTCGCCGCAAGAGGGGCAGGCGATGGAGCCGGCATCGAGCATGTCTTCGTCGATGTTGATGACCTCGCCGCAGGAGGGGCACTCAACCTCGTAGATGACCTCGTCATCGCCGAAATCGTAGTCGTCGTCATCCTCGTCGCTGTCATCGTCAACGTCATCCTCGTCGTCTTCCTCGTCGAGAAGGTAATCCTCCATGGCATCCAGAGTTTCCTCGATTTCATCAAGCTCATCCGAGACGGCGATTGCGTTTTCCTCAAGATCAGAGATAGATGCTGCGATTTCTGCAATGGTATCTACGATTGCTGCGAGCATTTTACCCTCATTGGTCTCCGTGGACAGCTGCATACCCTCCATCAGGCCCTTTAAATATGCGGATTTCTCGGTAAGTGTCATAAAAGTCTCCTCCTTTATGGGAAATAATAGGGAATTATCGTTGCTTAACCCTTTACGCGGCCCAGATATTCGCCGGTACGGGTGTCAACCTGGATCTTTTCGCCCTCTTCGATGAACAGGGGGATCTTGATTTCAACGCCGGTTTCGAGCGTTGCGGGCTTCAGGGTGTTGGTAGCGGTGTTGCCGGGAACGGCGGGGTCGGACTTGGTTACGACCAGCTCAACAAAGTTCGGGCACTCAACGCCGAACACGCTGCCCTTGTAGGACAGGACGGTGCAAACTTCGTTTTCCTTGATGAAGCGGAATGCATCGGGGAGCACGTCCTTGCTCAGGGGGATCATGTCGTAGGTTTCCTGATCCATGAAGAAGTAGAGGTCGCCGTCATTGTAGCTGTACTCCATCTTCTTGCGCTCGATGAAAGCTTCTTCGAACTTGGCGGTGGGGTTGAAGGAGGTTTCGGTCACGGCGGCGGTGATGATGTTTCTCATCTTGGTGCGCACAAAAGCTGCACCCTTGCCGGGCTTTACGTGCTGGAATTCCACAACCTGGAAAATCTTGCCATCCATTTCGAAGGTTTTGCCGTTTCTGAAATCACCTGCGGTAATAGTTGCCATAAAAAATTGCCTCCAATGAAAAAATACTATCCGATCATAGCTTGCTTTATATTACTACACATACGCCAAAATTTCAAGTATTTTCATGAAAAAATAGATTCTTTTGTTGCGGCGGTTCCGATGGACTGCGTACGGATTTTTCCAAAAAGGATAGAAAACAGGCGCAGACTGTGGTATAGTGGAGCTATATGAGCGCCCCGGTGCGCAGGCGATTGTCATTAGAAAGACGAAAGGCGGGAATAGAATGAAAATCACCTTGAATCCCAATGCGGAAATCGTAAAAATCGTCAAGGAAGGCCTCAAGCGCACCGGCGGCTACTGCCCCTGCCGCCGGGAGAGAAAAGAGGAATACAAGTGCATGTGCGAAGAATTCAAGGCACAGATCGCCGACCCGGCATTTGAGGGCTACTGCCACTGTATGCTCTACAAAAAGACAAACGAAGACGCCTGATAAGTGCATTGCATCAGAGCAGTGATCCGCGGAAACGGCCAAAGGCGTCTCTTCCGAGCAATGTTATCAGCTTAAGGCTGACATTTCAAAAGCAAGCCAATGTCTATGTTATGCGATGCCGTAGGGGAGAGGCTTGCCCCTCCCGAATCCGGCCTTGGTTTTCTGCACGCTTTCCAATCGGGGCTGATCCCACCATCGGGGAGGAGCAAGCCCCTCCCCTACGGCGAAACATTTCGGATATGCTTCTGTTAAGTAGATTCAGTGGCGCACAGCCACCGTAGGGGCGAACTGTGTTCGCCCGCTATCCGGTTCAACCGACAGCTGGTGAAGCTGCAAGCCGGAGCGGGCGAACGCAGTTCGCCCCTACGAAAGCATTTGAAGTCTATTCAATAACAGGGCAGCTCTAAATTGATGACATTGCCCTGTACACAAGGATACAGGCCCGCAGTACGCAGCAATCCTTTTTTGACTTTCGTAATACAGCAAAAACAAAATAATCCTGCTATGGCGATCATAATTCACAAATCTATCGTCGGGATTCTGTCGAAAAAACACAAATTGATGCAAATTCCTGAAAATATTTTCAGAAACTATTGACAAATCTAGGATTAACCCATATAATCATGATACATATAAATCGGGGTATACTCGCCCCGGCAATATGGATTTCAGCGATATCGGCCAAGAGCCGTTCGCATATTTACCCCTGCGAAAACACTAATTGTCGATTTTTTTCTGGGGCAACATTACTACCAAAAGAGAGGTAACACAAATGTACGAAGACAAGACTTTAGTATGCGTTGAATGCGGCGAGGAATTCATTTTCTCCGCAGGAGACCAGGAGTTCTACGCAGAGCGCGGCTTCCAGAATGAGCCGAAGCGCTGCAAGGCATGCCGTGACGCACGCAAAAACGCTACCCGCGGCCCCAGAGAATTCTTTACTGCAACCTGCGCTGAGTGCGGTGGCGAGGCAAGAGTTCCCTTTGAGCCCAAGTCCGATAAGCCCGTATTCTGCAGCGATTGCTTCGCTAAGAGAAGAGCCCGCGACTAAGCGACACACTAAAAATGCTGCTCCTAAAGGAGCAGCATTTTTTTGCCTGTTGGGGAGATGATAACACTGAAAGCATTTTATTTTGCTTTATTATTTCGATACTAATTCTATTTATTTGAGAAATGAACTACCCTTTCAGGCAAGGCTATCAACTTAAGGCCGGCATTCCAAAAGTAAGCCAATGTCTATGTTATGCGATGCCGTAGGTGCGGTGTACCTCCGATCACCGGAGCAGCCGCTCTGTTCCGCCAGCTCCACCTCATCCGCTTCACTTCGTTCAGCACCTTCTCCTCAAGGAGAAGGCTTTGGGGCAATGTCAGGAGCTTTAGGCAGGGATTTAAGATCGTCCTAATTTCATAATATATTACATGACCCGCCGTAGGGGCGAACTGTGTTCGCCCGTTCCGGGTTGCAGCTTAATCAGTTGTAGGTTGCATCGGCAGGCGGGCGAACACAGTTCGCCCCTACGGGGTGCTGGACACCATTGAATCAACTTAACCGCGGCATATACGGAATGCATCGCCGTAGGGGAGGGGCTTGCTCCTCCCCGATGGTGGGATCAGCACCTTTTGTAAAGAATGCAGAAAAGTTGGATTTGGGAGGAGCAAGCCCCTCCCCTACGGTATTGCATAACATAGACATTGCCTTCCAGAGGGAGCCTGTGCAGGCTGCTGTCCTAGAAACTGTTTTTTACAGGGGATCGTAGCGGCATTCGATATATTTTCTTGCCCAGTCCTCATCGTAGAATGAGGAGGCGTTTTTCATGGGGCAGTCTGTCCAGAGGTCGTAGGCGAGGACCTCCAGAATGTCCCGAAGCTCCAGAGAGTCAAGATAGAATTCCGGAATCTGTTCTGCGCCGAGGATGGCGCCGAGGATGCTGCCGGTAATGGCGGCGGTGGAATCGGAGTCGCCATCGTGGTTGGCGGCGGCGATGATACCGGGGCCGAAGCTCTCCCGGTAGCGGAGGGCACAGAACAGGCCGATCGCCAGCGCTTCATCCGCCTGCCAGCCTTCGCCGAGCATACGGATGGCGTCCAGATCGCTCATCTGGCTCCCGTACAGGCGCAGGACACGGCGCAGCATGAGATTGAGCGGCTTTGCAGCCTCTTCTCCGACAAGCTCACTCATCGCGCCGCAGGTCTCCCGGATCAGCTCCGGCAGGTCATCGGCAGTCGCGCCGCCGTAGGCAATGCGGCTGAGGATATGCACATAGGCAGCCGCAGGAAGCCAGCCCGTGATATGCCCATGGGTGATGGCGGCACACTCCGCGCCGAGCAAATCCACTCTCTTCTGCCCGATCACGCGGGGGTCAAAGAACAGGCCGATGGGTGCGCTGCGGGTGAGCCCCGCGCAGCCCTTGGCCTGATTGGCAGGCTTATCGAGCGTGCCGATCTGCCGGGTCTCAAGGGCGCTCATGGTGGTGGCATCGGGCGCGCGGCGGTGGTGCATTGCGGGGACATGATAGATCCAGCAGTAGGCCTTATGGCGCTGATCCGCCTGCAGGCGATGCTGGGTTTTCAGCCAGTCGAGATAACCCACGGTCAGATAGCCCGGATACGGCCCCTGTTCGCCGCGCATACAACGCCGGGTCTTGCCCAGCAGCAGGGCGTTGGCGGTAAACATGGTCAGCTGCGTATCATCGGAGATGATGGCAATATCGCTGGTCATATCGTAGCCGAGAATACCGCTGCTTCCGTAGCGCTCTTCAATTTGCGTGCGGCTGAGAAATTCCACGCTGAAGCCCAGCGCGTCACCTGCCGCGCCGCCCAGCATGGCGCCGCGAATCTTTGACAAGCTTCGCATACCATCGCCTCCTTTGCCTCTTATTATAAACCACAGCAGCAAAAATGCAACCCCTAATCCATCTGCCAATCGCAGCGGCACGGATTGACACATTTTTCCGCCTATCCTTGCTATATATTCCCAACTATGCTAAAATATACCGGACAATTACGAATTATTACGAAAGAAACCTGGTGATACCGAATGAAACGCGCGTTTTTATACGCCTTTAAGCTCAGCCTCCCGGTGCTGATTTCCTTTCTGCCGGTGGGCATTGCCTATGGAATTCTGATGGCGACCGCAGGCTACTCCTGGGTGTGGACAGGCGCGACCAGTCTGGTCGTCCTTGCGGGGTCGCTGCAATTTCTGATGCTGACCTTTCTCGCAGGGGGCGTATCGCTGATCACTGTGGCGCTCATGGCTCTGCTGCTCAACAGCCGCCACATTTTTTACGGCATTCCCTTCATTGAAAAGTGGAGAGAATATGGTTTTTGGAGGTATTTTCTGATTTTTTCCCTGCCCGATGAGACCTTTTCTCTGCACTGTGCCAATACGTTCGACGATGGCTGCGAAGCGCATAAGAAGATGAGCTATGTGTTCAGCGCCGCGCTGGTGCAGCTTTACTGGGTGGTCTCCAGCATTCTGGGGGCGCTGCTCGGCAGCGTCATCCGGTTTGATACCACGGGCATTGATTTTGCCCTGACGGCACTGTTTATCGTGATCCTGCTTGAGCAGATGAAGGGCGCGGCCAGCAAGCTCCCGGCACTCATTGCGCTGGTGTCCTCGATTGTGTGCCTGCTGATCATCGGGCCTGCGAACTTTATCCTGCCGTCGCTGATGATCACGGTCGTGATTCTGCTTTCGCTGCGCGGAAAGCTTGAGGGGGTGAAGGCATGATCCTGACGCCATGGCAAACCGTTGCGATCATCGCGGTGTGCGCCCTGTGCACCCTGCTGGAGCGTGCGTTTCCCTTCCTCGTGTTCCGCGGCAAAGCGGTGCCTGAGCGCGTGAAATATCTGGGGCGGGTGCTTCCGATGGCCATCATGATGAGTCTGGTCGTCTACTGCCTCCGGGACTGCTCCACCGCCTTCCGGCTTGCACCCCAACTGATTTCCTGCGCCGTGACGGTCGGCCTCCACCTCTGGAAGCGCAACACCTTCCTGAGTATCGGCGGCGGAACGCTCTGCTGTATGCTTCTGTCCCAGCTGGTGTTCGTGTAAAAGGGCAGGAGCCTGACCCGGTGGCGGGTCTGAAATTCCATAAAAATGAAATTCCCGCAGAGCTGTGTACAGCTCTGCGGGAATTGTTTCGCTGAGGGGAAAGCTTAGCCAATATCGGTCCAGACCTCGAAGTTGCCGATACGCTGATATTCATGCGGCGTGGAAACTTCAATGATATAGTTGTAGGCCCAGAAGGACGGATCCAGATCGGAGTACTGCTTGAACTCACCGCGGCGGATGGCGAATCTGTCGGGGCGGCGGTCAAGGAACATGCAGAACATCTTGGAGGCCTCTGCACGGGTGATGTTCTTGCTGGGGTTAAACTTATTTTCGCCGGAGCCTGCGACCCAGCCGTAGGTGGCGGCGGTCATGATTTCCTTGTAAGCATAGTGGGTCTTGGGCACATCGGAGAAGTCAGCGGGATATGCTTCGGAGGCTGCGGGATTTGCAAAGCGGGAAAGGATGATGGCAAAGTCCGCACGGGAGATGGGCTGGTTGGGCTCAAACTTGTTGCCGCCCTTGCCCTTGATGATGCCCAGTGCAGCCAGCGTTCTGACTTCAGTGGCATACCATGCGTTGCTCTTCACATCGGAGAAGGTGGGAGCGGTAGCCAGATTGACGGAAGCCTTAACCTCGGGCAGGAGCAGACGGTAGAGGGTCACAGCGGCCTCTGCGCGGGTGAACTGTCTTGCGGGAAGGAAGGTGCCTTCGGGGTAGCCCTGAAGAATCCAGCCATGGTTCTTCGTGTCAATCAGACGGTCAATGCCGGTTTCTTCCACGGTGGAAGAGGTAAAGGTAAGCTTCTCATCCAGAGTGGTCTTCAGCGTACCCTCGGCAAGGAGCGCGCGGGCCGTGCCGTAGCCGAGCAGAAGATCACGGTTGGCATTGGTGAGGTGAATGGTAGCCTTGGTATTGAGCTCCTTGAGGCTGCCGATGGACTCGTTGGAAACGAAGCCGGGGTTGGCCTGCATGTACATGAGGCCGCACAGGGCGCTGCGCACCTGTCTGGAGGATGCACGGGCGAAGCCCTCTTCCATGGCGGGGTTCAGCTTATACATGAGAACCAGACTGCCTTTGTCCAGCGTAGAGGAGACGGGAACGAAGATATCCACGCCATTGAGCTTGCAGCTTTCAAAGTAGAACTCGGGGGTGTTTTCAGCGGTCAGCAGGGGGGTCAGCTCGTCGGTGAGGGTGCAGGTGAAGCGGAACTGGTTCAGGATGCCCCATTTTTCCTTCACGAGCGTGACATAGGAAGCCATAGCTTCATCCATGGAAAGCTCTGCGTAGTAAACAAGCTCATAGCCTTCGGTGGTGTGAATCTGGTCGATAGCCAGATCGATCTTGGAAACGGGCAGATCAGCAGCGGACACGGCGGGGATCATGCACGCAAACATGCAAGCCACCAGAAGAAGTGCCAGAAGCTTTTGGGTCAGTTTTTTCATAATAGTTCCTCCTTATTTTCTTCAATTAAAAATTAAAGGTACTGGTTTAAATAGTAGGCCTTTGTAGTGGCCTTATCTTCGCAGTAGTATTGCCACAGCTCGTCCATGACTGCGGTATCCGCGCCCATGGCAGAGAGTCTGGTGCGGTATTCATCGAGCAGGGCAAGAACCTTGTCATCAATTTCGACTTCCAGATCGCTGCATTTTTGCAGGCCATCGAGGACGATGTTGGCTTTCTGGGTGCGGGTGCGCTCAGCCTCGGAGAAGCCCTCCCAGGTATTGATGGCATCGGCACGCAGCTCGCCCAGACGGGCAATCAGGTCAATGCGCAGGGTATAGAGCTCGCGGACGCAGGCATCCATCAGCTCCTGCGGTGTGGATGGTTTATCTTCCGGTTGTTCCGGCTGCTCCGCAGCGGGGTCGGTTGCCGGAGCAAGCAGACCAAGCTCTTCTTTGACCTTTTTTGCGGTGGTCAGGCCGTTCATCAGCGCTTCGTTTTGCTCGGCGGAGGGAGGGGTGAAGGTGATCTCGTAATCCTCCAGGAATTTCTGCTCCGTTTGCTGCTGCGCTTCCCAAGCTTCCTCAATTTCCTCCTTCGTGGAGGTCATGGCAGTGAAGACAGCGTCAACATTCTGCCTCTGCCAGATCAGGAGTCCTGCGATGATCGCAGCAAGCACAAGCACCACCAGAAGGGGAATCAGCCATAAGAGAAATCGTCTTTTCTTTTTCATAGCAGTGTCCTTATGACGGGGTGAACCGATGGGGGTACAAATACCCATCTTCTTATCTCCCTTTATCATACCTTAAAGGCCTGATAAAATCAATAGATTGGCAGAAAAAGTTTTCAATTTTTTTGGCAAAACGGGTGGTTTTCTAGTCCTTCCTGCCGTTTTGGCGCCTGCGCTTTCCCAAAAGAAGCTGGCAGGCGCCCAGCGCTGTGCCCAGCGTATTGCACAGCAGATCGTCCATCTCCGCATAGCCCAGAGAAAACCGCAGCTGCACAAGCTCAATGAGCAGGCTCAGCACAAAGCCCGCCAGAACTGTCCGGCCTATGCGCCTTCCGATACGCCGATCTGCCGGCAGAGCGCTCGTCATGGCGGCGCCGAAGGGGACAAAAAGGAAGACATTCATCAGAAGGGCGCGAAAATACTCGGGGTTGTGATAGCTGCCGTCAAGCAGCGGCTGAAGGGGCAGGAGACGAAGCTCCGTCACACCGCCTGCGCGGTGCAGCACGGTGGCCTTGAGGATCACCGCGATCCAGACAAGGAGAAGCCCAAGATTCAGCCCCCGCCAGATTTTGTTTCCCTTTGCAAGCAGATCAAGTATCGCCCACAGGAAGAAGACAGCGAGCATCACCGCGACAGCCGCAGGGATCGGCAGAGCATAAAAGAATGTATACAATGCGCTTCCCTCCGCCCGTCATTGCTTCGGTTCGAGGTCGGTAATGTGCACATGGTTGTTGATGTGATCGAGGCAATAGCAGTGATAGCCGGAGCAGCGGGAGCAGTAGCGGAATTCCAGCGCGGGATACTGGGTATCGGTGCGGCCGCAGACGGTGCATTTATGGCGGTAAGGCTTCTCGCCGGAGGCGCTTCTGTAATTGGCCGCCCAGTTGGGGTTGGGGGCAGAGGTCTTCTTCGGCCCGGCTTTCTTATACCGCATGGAATCCGGCAGGACATTTTTGATATCCGAGCCAAAGAACAGGAAATAGTTGCCCAGCGCAATAATGGGGAACAGCCAGCTGAGGTAAACGAACCCCATGCCAAGCCCCCGGATCATCTGCGCAAGCCCCTGAATCAGAGACAGCAGCGTAAAGCCGAAATACGCCCACGCAAAATACTTTGCCTTCACGGGAATGACAAAGAACAGCAAAAAGCGCAGATCCGGCAGGAGGGTGGCAATTGCCAGGAACAGAGTCAGATCGAGATAATAGATGCTGGCATTCTGCCCCAGCACAAGCGCGCCGATGTCCATGAGCAGGACGCCGGTAAAATAATAGAGATTAAAGCGCAGCGTGCCCCAGCTGCCTTCAAGCAGCTTGCCGATCTGCCAGTAGCAGTAAAGCGCAACAAAGGACAGGAAGGAGCCGAAGGCCGAGCCGTCATTGAGATAGGTGAACACATAGGTGACCAGCCGCCACACCTGCCCATGCAAAATGGCGCTGCGGTCAAAATACAGATAGTTATACACCAGATGCGAATTGTCGATGAGCGTGAAGAAATAAACGATCAGATTGCCGATGGCAATATAGAGCATCAGATTTTGAATGCCCTTGTCCCGATGGTTAAAGCAGAACCGCTCAAAATTCCGTCGCAGTTTTTTCAAGGGAAGACACTTCCTTACAGTTTGATAACTATATCATACCGAAAATATGGAAGAAAGTCCATAAACATTCTGTGAAATTTTGGCTTCATTTCCTCTGAATCACAATCTGACAAAAAATACCCCCGGCTTTGGTCATTTTTCAAAGCTGGGGGTGCGTATTTTTTATCAATCGCTCAGCAGGAAATCCAGCGCCTTTATGATTTTGATTCCTTCCACATCACTGACAAAATCGCAATCCATCGCAATGACAATTTTTTCATAGTTGTCGCGGATTGCTTGCAGCGGTGCCAGCTCTCGGGCACGGGTTTCCGGCGCGTTCATATTTTCCGTAACCTGAATATATCGTTTCTCGTTCATTTTGGTTGCAATGAAGTCGATCTCCTTCTCCTCGACCTTACCAATTGCTACATGATAGCCACGTCGGAGCAGTTCAAAATACACGATGTTTTCCAGAATGTGTCCCACATCGCCGCCCCGGTTGCCAAGAAGGTAGGTACGCAGGCCGGGATCGACGATATAGTATTTCCCAAGCGTCCGCAGGTAGTCCTTCCCTTTGATGTCAAAGCGTTTGACCTCATAGAAAATATAGGACTCCAAAAGGGCATCAATATAGGCTGAAATTGTCTGTGCAGCAGGTTTGGACTTTCTGCCATCCTCCAGCAGGCCTTCGCTGACAAGCGTTCGTCCAATGGATGCTGCCGAAGTGTTGTTGCCGATGTTGTCCGCGAGAAACAGAATGATTTTGCGAAGCAGCAGGGCATCTGTTACCGCCCGCTGATCTTTTCGCTTGCCGCGTTCCAAAATGTCGCGTACCACAACGGCGGAATAAATGCCGTCCAGCAGCATATTGAACCGCTCCTGCTCCAGCTCTGCCTCTGCCAATGCAGGCATACCGCCAAACTGCGCATAGGCTTCAAACAGGTCGCGCAGATCATACGCTTCACCGTCCATGCCCTTGGCACGTTTCTTCATGACCCCATTGGGTGCTTTATATTCTTCCAGCAGGTAACCGTGGAAGTCCAGAAATTCACGGAAGGATAGCGGCAGCATTTTAATTTCCACATAGCGCCCTGACAGATAGGTGGACAACTCCGAGGAAAGCAGGAATGCGTTGGAGCCGGTCACATAGATGTCACAGTCCAAATCCACGCGGAAGGAATTGACAGCATTCTGCCAATCTCTGACTTTCTGTACTTCATCCAAAAAAAGATAAAGCCGCTTGCCCTTGGGTGCTCGTTCCGTGACATACCCATAAAGCCCCTTGCTGTCCATGTCGGAAAACTGCATGGATTCAAAGTTCATAGAGAGAATCTGCTCCTCCGCAACACCCTGTTCCCGCAAATGTGCCATCATCAGCTTCAGCAGGCTGGATTTTCCGCAGCGACGGATGCCGGTTACAACTTTAATGACCTCCATATCCTGCACGGAAATGAGCTTGTTAAGGTACTGCCCTCTGTTTTTCAGTTTCATTCCTGTGTCACCACCTTTGCGGTTATTATATCACTTCTTTTTCTGCAAGTAAAGTTTTTTACATCAATGTTAAAAACTTTTATTTTAGAGAAGCTTTTAACATTGATGTGATTTTTGTCGGAATATAGGATGATAACGAAGGGGACAGCTCTGCACACGAAACACAGAACTGTCCCCGATGGCGGTAAGTTAAGCGACTGCCAAAGGCTCCACCTGGAAGGCAATGTCATCAACTTAAGGTTATTCAATAGCGGTCAGCCCCCGTAGGGGCGAACTGTGTTCGCCCGTTCCGGGTTGCAGCTTAATCAAATGTCGGTTGCATCGGCTGGCGGGCGAACACAGTTCGCCCCTACGAGATTACAGGAAATCTTATTCGTGGCAGGCGTCAAGGATGCTCTGGCGGGCGTTGTCCACGTGGTGGGTCATGAGGCTTTCGGCGCGGTCGCGTTCGCCTGCGGCGATGGCCTCGTAGAGGGCGCGGTGCTCTCTGACAGAGCGCTCGGCTCTGGAGAGAATGTCCATCGACTCGCGGCGGAACTTCATGATCTTGCGAAGCATCGGCCGGAGGGCATCATGGAGCATCTGGTGCTGGGACATGGCGTAGATCAAATCGTGGAAGGCAGTATCCATCTCTACCACGCGGGGGGTATCTCTGCGGGAGACGTAGAATTCCTGAAGCTCCAGCGTGTGGCGCATTTCCTCCAGCTGCTCCTCCGTGCGGTTCTGCGCGGCATAATAGGCGACCAAGCCCTCAATGCGCACGCGCATATTGAGAATATCCTCCAGATCGCGCTTGGTAATGCCCAGCACGACGGAGCCGCGGGAGCTTTCCCGAATGAGCCGCTCCATGGACAGGCGGCGCAGCGCCTCGCGGATGGGGGTGCGGCTGACGCCCAGCTCCTCTACCAGACGAAGCTCCGTGAGAACCTCGCCCTTCTTGTAGACGCCGGAAATAATATCGCGCTCCAGACGGTCGAAAACACGATCCGCCAGAGATAAATTCATCTGTTTTCCGTTCATGGCGATCCCTCCTTACAGACGAGCCAGACGGCCTTCGGAAAGCTGCTCGATTTTCTCTTCCAGCTCCGCATTGGAAAGCACGGTCTGCCGTCCGTCTTCATATTCTTTATCGACCCATTCCTTCAGGGCAGTGACCAGAGGATCACGCTTTGTCAGGGCTTCTTCGGCGCTGAGGCGGTAATTGGTGTTGATCCAGTAGGCGATACCGGCAAGGCCGGAGGTTTTGCTGATCTGCACGGAGGCCGGACGGTTGAGCAGGCGCTCGGTATTGAAAATATTGTAAATTTCCTGATCCTTCAGCAGGCCGTCGGCATGGATGCCGGCGCGGGTGACATTGAAGTTGCGCCCGACAAAGGGAGCCATGGGCGGGATATCATAGCCGATATCCTTGCGGAAGAAGTCGGCGATTTCGGTAATGACAGTGGGGTCCATGCCGTCGAAGGAGCCGCGCAGGGAGGCATACTCGAAGACCATGGCCTCAAGCGGCACATTGCCGGTGCGCTCGCCGATGCCCAGCAGGGAGCAGTTGACCGCGCAGGCGCCGTAGAGCCATGCCGTGGAGGCATTGGTGACGGCCTTATAGAAATCATTGTGGCCGTGCCACTCCAGACATTCGCTGGAGAGGTCAGAATAATGCTGCAGGCCGTAGATGATGCCCGGCACGCTTCTGGGCAGCGCCACGCCGGTATAGGGTACGCCGTAGCCCATGGTATCGCAGGCGCGAATCTTGACGGGAATACCGGCCTGCTCGGACAGATTGACCAGCTCGTTGACAAAAGGCACCACGAAGCCGTAGAAATCGGCGCGGGTGATATCCTCAAGATGGCAGCGGGGGATCAGCCCGGCATTGAATGCATCCTTGACCGTGGCCAGATAATAATCCAGCGCCTGCTTGCGGGTCATCTGCATTTTCTTGAAGATATGGTAGTCACTGCAAGAGACCAGAATGCCGGTCTCGCGGATGCCCAGATCTTTGACCAGCTTGAAATCCTCCTTGCTGGCGCGGATCCAGGTGGTGATCTCCGGGAAGGGCAGGTCAAGCGCCATGCACTTTTCCAGCGCATCGCGGTCCTTCTTACTGTAGATGAAGAACTCGGTCTGGCGGATGATGCCATAAGGACCGCCCAGACGGTTGAGCAGCTTATAAATGTTCACGGTCTGGTCAACGGTGTAGGGCTCCACAGACTGCTGCCCGTCACGCAGGGAGGTATCGGTGATCCAGATCTCCTCCGGCATGTTCATGGGCACCCGGCGGTGGTTGAATGCGATCTTGGGCACGAAGTCATATTCATAGATATCCCGGTACAGGTTGGGATCAGGGATGTCCTGTAGGGAATATTTGTAGTTTTTTTGCTCTAACAGATTGGATTTGCTTGAAATTTCCAGCATAGCATTCCCTCCAAATACAAAAATCCATGTATGCTTGTATTAGTGTATACAATTATATATGTTTTTCTTAATTTGTCAAGCGCACAGGCCGGACGTTCATACTAAAAAGCAAAACTCCGTCAGGAGTTCCAAAAAAATGCGCCATAATGTGTCAAAATACAGCATTTCCACCCATTGTTTTTTTCTGTTTTCAATGGTAAATTGGGCATAACAAAAGAAAGGGAGGCAGAGCCTATGCGCTTATCCAAAACCGCTGCACATTGTTCCGATGATCCCCTTCAGCACTATAATACCCTGCTCGATGAAGCCCAGAAGCAGGGAAAGGCGGTCTACCGCCTGAACCACTGCCTGCCGGATATTCCCACGCCGGAGGTATATTATGCCGCCGCCGGTGCCTTTATCCCTAAGGTGCTTGCCTATCCCCCGCTTCAGGGCATGGCCATCATGCAGGAGGCACTGCAAAGCTTCTACCGGCTGCATGGCGTGCACCTGTCCGTGGAGGATATCCTGATCACCGCCGGTGCCACACAGGCGCTGCTTCTGACCATGCAGTGCATTCTTGACCCCGGAAATGAGGTCATCGTGCCCGAGCCCTTCCATCCCAATTTCCAGACGCTGATTGCCTCCTGCGGCGGCACGATACGTCCCATATTTACCACGCCGGAGGAAGGCTACCGCTATGCCCGGCGGGAGCTGATCGAGCCGCTCATCGGGAAGGATACCCGCGCCATCCTGTGCTGTAATCCCTGCAACCCCACCGGCACCGTCCTGAGCCGTGCGGAAATGCAGCTGCTTGCCGATCTTGCCGTAGAGCATGACCTGTGGCTGGTGGTGGATGAGGTCTACCGGGACTTTGTCTATGATACCGATTCGCTCTCCTTTGCGCAGCTGTCCAACTTGAATGAGCATCTGGTGGTGCTGGACTCTGCATCCAAGCGCTTCTTTATCAGTGGCGCCAGAGTCGGCGCTCTGATCACAAAAAACCGCGAGCTCATGGCGCAGGCCTGCAAGCTGGCCAACTCCCAGCGCTGTGTCTCCACCATGAATCAGGTGGCGGTGGCAGAGCTGTACCTGCTGGAGGATGATGCTTTGGCGCCGATGCGCGAGGAGCTCCATCGCAGACGCGACCTGAGCTTCGCCGCGCTCAGCAGGATTCCCGGCGTCGTATGCTCCTGCCCAAGCGGCGCATTCTACCTCATGGCGCGCCTCCCGGTCGATGATACCGACCGCTTCCAGACCTGGCTTCTCAAAGATTTCGAGAAAGACGGAAAAACGCTCCTCATGGCCCCCGGCAGCGGCTTCTACGCCTCCCCCGGCGCAGGCCACAGCGAAATGCGCATCTCCTATGTCCTGCACCCGGACGACCTGACCGCCGCCTTCTCCCTCCTGGAGGAAGCCCTGCACCAATACCCCGGAAGACTTCGCTAAAAACTCAACAGGCTGTCTCACGATAAGAGACAGCCTGTTTTTGATTATTAGAAGACGACCGTAGGGACGAGCATTGCTCGCCCGTTCCTGCTTGCAACTTAATCAGAGGTCGGGTGAATCAGCTTGCAGGCGAGCGATGCTCGCCCCTACGGGAAGACTGCACAAATAAAATACCGGGAATCCATTGCTGGAATCCCGGTGTTTCTTATTCGTCTGCTTCCGGCGGATACTGGATGTGGGCAGGCAGGAAGGGTGCGAGAAACACGGCAGCACGCTGTGCGTCTTTCCCCGTGATGCTCACCGCGCCCTGCGTGAAGCTGATGGCTGCGGATAAGCCCGCGGCGCGCATCAGCTCGTTCAGATGGGCGGGCGTACACTCTGCGCCTGCGTTTTCTGCAACGGCACGCAGCGCCGCCGGGCGGTCGGCATCTGCCGCCCCGGCACTCGGCAGCAGCTGCTCCCAGATGGGAAGCATCGCCGCAGCTGCCGTCTGGGGGAAGGCATCGGCGAGCGTCTGCTGCATTTCAGCCCAAATTTTATCCAGCTCCGCGCCCAGCGCCTGCACCAGCGCGCCGGATATGGTATCCTCAGCAAGTGCATAGACCCCCAGCGGCGAGAGCAGGCGGCTCAGATAATCCGCATAGGTCATCAGCTGCCCTCCGTGACTGTCACTGTGCCGAGAAGATACAGCGTGTCGGCGCTGGGCAGGCTGTCCGCTGCCGGGCTGGTGAAGCGGAAGTTCTTCACAAGTCCCGTATTATACACCTTGCTGCCCAGCTGCGAGAGATAAACGCCCCGCTGCAGCACAGGCCGCTCAAAATAGTCGGTGATCGCCGCACGGGTCGCCGCGATGGCATCCGCTGCGCGAACCCCATCCGCAGGCCAGATCGTCAGCGACACATTCACCGTCTGCGTAATGGGCGGCAGAATGCCAAGCGTAATGCCAAGCTCCGTTCTGGGCATCAATGCCACACGCACCGCAGTGAGCTGCGCCGGTGTAGGGGAGCCGAAATTGCCGGAAATGCACATGCCGACGGTACCGTCCCCGAAATAATGGGGAATGGCTACCGCAGAGGTCACGCCCGGCTGCTCCAGGGCAACGGTCTCATAATAGGCCGCGTTAGCGCCATTGGGAATTCTCCGGCAGGCCTCCAGCACCCGAAGGCGCAGATGCTCATCGCTCTCCTCCTCTGCGCCGCCTGTGAACGCGGCAGTGTTGCTCACCGCGCTGACATAGCTGGGCGCTTCCAGCAGGGCGCAGATCTCTCCCGCTGCCACATTGCCCGCAAGCCCCGCCACATCACATTCCGCTGCGGCAGAAGCACTCCGGCTGTGCGCTAAAATGGTGCATTCCTCCGTCAGGTGGAAGGTCGGGCCGTCGGGCACGGCAAAGCGGGTGCCTTCGTCAATGGCAATGTCAAAAGGCATCGCCTCCGGCAGATACAGCGTGACATAGCCCCGGGCGGCCTTGGCCTCCATGCGGCTGACCCGGTGGCAGGCTGCATGGCGGTCGAGATATTCCCCCACAGCCGTCTGCGGGAAGCATTGCTGCCTCGACCAGTCCGCATAGGCGTAAAGGCTCTCCAGCTGTGCCGCCGCCGCATACAGCCGCACGGCAAGATCGCAGCTGTCATCCGGGGCAAAGCCGCTTCTCTGCGCCACCGTCTCGAGCATGGCTTCATAAATTTCCTGGGTCGTTTTCATACCGTTACCTCCAAGTTGATGGTATCCGTCCCTGCCTCCAGCGTAAGCTCCACCGAAAGCACCCGGTCAAGCTCCCGGACGCTGACCTCGCTCACCTCCACGCCGGTGCCCTGCAGAGCCTCGATGCAGTACTGCCTTGCACAGGCCTCCCGGTCACTCGGACGCTCTGTGCCCAGCTGCCACAAGCGGCTGCCCAGCGTCGGCAGGAAAGGGAAGCTGCCCCTTCTGCATTGCAGGCGGAACAGGCAGTTTGCGGCAAGGGCATTGCTGCCGCGCAGGCGGACGATCCCGCCGCCCCGCGCCACATAATCTCCGTTTCGCAGTTGATTGACCATTGCTTATTTCCCTCCCATCGGTGCGCCGTTGAGATAAACCTGCCCGGTCAGGTGAATTTTTCCATCGGGGCTGAGCTTTATCGCGGCATTGCCGGAATAAATCAGCACCTCCCCGGGCGAAAGGGTCTGCTCCGGCGGATGAACGCCCAAAATGCAGGGGCTTCCCTCCCGCAGGACAAAGACCCTCTGCCCTACCGCCGGAGCCCAGACATAACCGCCGGGAGAGATGATCGGCAGCAGCCGCTGCTCCTGCTCTCCCGTCATGGCGGCGGCGGTCTGGGCGGGAATGGTGATTTCACCGAAGCCGGAGGGCATAGCCTTCCCGGCGGGACAGAATTGTTGTGCCAGCCACATGGTCACAGCTCCTTTCTTCGCAGCCGGAGGCAGCTTGTCTCCCGGCTGCCGTCAAATTCGCGGCAGGCTTCGGCTACAATATAATTGCCTGTCGCGCCGATATCCGGGAGATTCACCTTCACGCTGTCGCAGCACTGAAGCTCCTGCACATGCGGCAGCACCAGCTCCAGCGTATAAAGCTCCTTCGTGCTGTCCTCCAGACGCTGCCGGGCATTTTTCTCTGTCACATGGGTCAGAGGCCCGGAGCGGGTCGCCGCATGGCGGCTGGAGATGCCGTAGCGCGAAGCGCAGGCCAAATCCGCCGTCCTTACCGCGCCGCTGGATAAATCCGTCACAAGCTGCCGCGATATGACGCCATAGCGGCACAGCCGCAGCTTTGCCGAAAGCAATTGCCCGGAATGGATGGTATAGCCTGTCCTGCCCGGCGCGATCATGAGCGTTCCCTCTCTGGAAAATCTCGGCTGTGGCGCACCGGACAGGCGGCAAAAGCCCTGCAATACCCGGAAGCAGCTCACGCCTGTGCCCACAGACCACAGCCGCGCCCGGTAGCTGCCCGGCGCGTAAATATCCGTAATGCCGAAGGGGCGGACATAGCGGTCGAGAACGGTACACAGATCCGCCTGATAGAATTCGGCGCCGCCGGCCTGATTATCCATAAGCTTTGCCGCCAGACCCCTGCCGCATAGCGTTGTGATGCAGGACATGCCCCATGCGGTCTCCACCTCATCGATCACGCCCCGAAACCATATGCTCTGCCCATCCTTCAGCCGAATTTCCGGGCAGGAGTGCAAGCTCTGCACAAGGCCGGGCTGACCGGGGAAGGTGATCTCAAAGCTGTCGGCGCTGTCTCCGTCGGTGTGGGTGGTGCGATAGGTCAGCAGCTGGGGAAGCCGCTCCCATACTCCGCCGCAAAGATATTCCCCGATCAACGCAGACGCACCTCCTGTCCGGATTTCATCAGGTTGGGATTGGAAATCTCAGGGTTTAATCTCAGAAGCTCGGAAAGCTCCAGAGAATACTGCTGTGCGATCGACCACGCCGTATCGCCGGGGCTGACGGTCGCGGTAAATGTGACGCCCGGTACGGTGTCCTCCTCTTTGCCTCTGACCTCGGTGAAGCTCACCGTGTAGGCCACATAGTCCTGCCGCGGCTCCTGGGTCAGCTCAAGGCGGGTAAAATACACCATCCGGCTGTCCCACAGCGGATGCACAAGGATTCCCGGTCCGTCATCCCGAAAGACCCTTGCCAGCTCCCGGAGCTGCTTATAGGCATCCGGGCCGCAGAATTCGCCCACACCCTGAAAGGTTCGGCAGGTTTTTCCGATTTCCTGCAAAAAATACCGACCGCCCGGGGCATCGAGCACCGTCACCCGGCGCTGCCATACCACCCGGAAATCCCGCGGATTGTGCGGCCAGACAAACGATTTAAAGCGCATGGCGCTGAGCATGGAAAGCCTCCTTTCTTATTGCTGATCGTATCGCCGGGCATCGCGCTGGATCACCCGGGAAATGGCCTCGGCATCCGGCCTTGCGTACTGCGGAGAGCTCTGCCCGCCCAGCGCCGCCATGCGCTCTGCGCCGACCGGCGCGGCTGCCGCCTCTTCCTGCCATAACGGCGTCACCTCACGCGCAAAGGCCATCTCCTTCTGCCGCGAAGGGCGGCTGTGGAGCAGCAGCTCCTGTGCAGAGAGTGCCTCCTGCGGCGAGATGCGCTGCACCTGCCCGCTTTGCTGCTGCCCCAGAAAACCGAGGGGACGCAGGCCGAGAAAGCAGGCCTGCAAAAGCTCCAGCGCATCATTTTCAAAGCTCAGATGTTCCATGGCGTTTCAGCTCCTCATAGCGTTGTTCATCAAATACCGGATTCTCCACCGGCAGGCTGCTGCCGCAGACCGCGCAGCCCTCTGCCCTTGCGCGGCACGCAGGGCAGAGGCGGTCGAGCGCCGCCTCCCGATCCAGGCGAAGCTGGGCGGCAGCATACAGCAGCTCATCGCGCCCCGGCCTACCCTCCCATGGGACAAGACCGAGGCGCATATAGAGCTGCCAGCGCAGGCGGCCGGGCACATCCTCCCGCACCGCCTGACAAAACAGGTCAAAATCCCCGCCGCTTTTCACCTGCGCCAGATCGCCCCTGCCATGGAGATAATCCAAAAGGACATTTTTCATCTTATGCCGGCAGCTCGGTGCGGTGGCCTGCCACAATGGTGACCCGTTCGAGCACCACGCCGCCCACCTCTGCGCTCTCGGAAAGCTCCTGCCACTGGCAGTCGGAATAGATGATGCTGCGATCCGGCTTGTTGATGACCAGAGAGAAGCCGTCAAGCTCTGCAAAGCTGATCCCGTCCCGGATGGCATCATCGGTAGCATACAGGCGGCTGAGCTCCAGCACATATCTGCTCGCGCCGCGCACCGTTGCCACCGGCTCCTCCTGCCCGAAGGCCTCCACCGCGCGGCTCGGGCGGCTGGCCACGGCGCGATAGCTCTGCACGACTGCCACGCGCACGCCGTTCACATCAATATAGATGTCGGCAGTCGTCGGAATTTTACGAATCATAACTGCCTCCTTACACGATAATATGGACATTCAGGTGAATGCGGCTCAGACCGTGCACCACCCGGAAGGTAAAGCTGACCCGGCAGGCAGAGGGATCACCCTCCACCGCGTCCACGCTCAGCGCATCATAGCCCTCGATGATTTCCCGGCGAACCCGGTCATCGAGCACAATGGCTGTCTGGGTGCGAATCGCCCTGCGGGTAATGGCGGTATTCTTCCTGCGCAGGAACTTCGCCGCCAGCGCATCGCGCACGCTGGGGATCAGATCATCCAGAATGCACACGGTCGTCAGCTCCCGCCATGTCGGATCGGCAATGCCATCGGTCATGGTGCGGGTCGTCACCGCACGGATCAGGCGCACCTGCCCGCCCACCGTCTCAATGGGTGTCACACCGGCGCCGACCAGCGTATCGATCTGCGCCTCGCTCAGGTGCAGGCTGACCTCCTCCAGCCCCGGCAGATATGCCCCATGCAGGGGAAGCGCCGGATCGGTCTGCGCGCTGAGCAGCCCTGCCATTGCCGCCGCAGCAAGGCACCCGCCGCCGAAGCCGTCCCTGCCTGCCATACGCACATCGCCGCCAAGCAGCACCATGCGCTCACAGTTCAGGCTCTGCGCCATAGCGGCAAGCCCTGCCGCAGTCGGCTCGCGCATACCGGCGAAGGCAATGCACTCCCGCGTGCCGCTCTGACACAAAAGCGCTGCAATCGCCGCAAGGACATCCGCCTTCTCCGTTTCCACAGCCAGAAGGCTGACCTCCCCCTGATTGAGAAGCGCCGTCACCGCCGCCGTATAGGCTGCCGCAGTATCTGCCGACACCGGGCAGAATACCACCTGCGCCGCCCCTGCGGCAAAGGCAAGGCTGACCATGTCCCCCGCCGTGCTGCTCAGCGCGGGAGGCGAATCATACCGCTGCATGCTGCCCTGTCCCAGCGCCGCGATTCCCACGGTGCGGATCGAAGAAGGTGCCGCCCGGCTGGTGGCGTCATATTCCACATAGACGCCGGGTCGCTCGTGATAGGTAATGCTCATTGGAGCGCTCCTTTCAAAATAAAGTGTTCCACCTCGCCGACCTCTGCCTCCGGCGCAGCAGCGCACAGCCAGAGGCGGCATTGGGCGCTCAGCTTTCCCAGAAAGCAGTCATCCGCGCGGTTGTATTCCGGCGCAAAGGCGGTGAGGTTGTAAATGCCAACGCCCTCCACCCCCTGCGCCAGCACCGCTGCCGCCGCATCCATTGCCTCCCGGCATTTCCCGGCGCCATCTGCGGTGGGGGATAGTACCTCCAGCCGGAGCTTCCCGCTGACCCGCAGGCCATAGACAGCCTGCCCATCCTGTATGCCGAGATAAGAGCTGAAGCCGCCGGGCGCCATCTCCATTTCCTCCACGCCCACCGCAATGGCGGGCGTTTTCAGTCTGGGGCTGAGCGCAGCGGGCATGGCGGCAGCTGCATGCAGCCCCGCCGCCGTCAGGGCGGAAACCACCGCCTCAATCAGCTCGACCATGGGTCATCCGCCCCCTTTCTGACACAAAGTCCCCAAATATACATCGGCTCATCCCCAATGAGGATGGTATCGGCACGGCGCACAAGGTACTTTTTCCCATTGCATTGCAGATACTCAGCAGATGAAATATCCTCCCCCGCAGGCCCAAGGTAGAGGTATTGCCCTCTGGGGATTTCCCCGAGAGGGCCGAATACCTTTTCCATATTCTGCCAGCTTTTGCTGGTGACCAGCTGCAAAAAAGCCCGAAAGCTCCGGGAGGATGCGGCTCCGACTGCCGTAACGGTGGAGCCGTAGAGCGCCAGAATGCCGTCAATCAAATCACGCACGACTATACCCCCTGAAATCGGAAGCTGCCGTCACGAAGATAGGGCGCCATCATGACCTCTGCCTGCATGGCAAGGCAATGCTCCGCGCCTGTGGCGCGGTGAATGGTCAGCGTACCGGCGGTAAAGCTGTCCACCCCGTCGCTGCCCTTCGCGGCACTCAAGGAGGAGAGCGCGATCCATGCCGCGGCGCATACGAAGGCATCGTGGCAGTCCTCGGGTCGAACATCCTCTCGCAGTCTTCCGCACAGCGCACTCTCCGCCGCTGCACACAGATGCTCCAGAACCGCCTCCCGGCTCTCGTCCAGTCCCCCGGCGAAGACCCGGGCGGTGTCCATGATTTCCTCCAGTCTGGTCATATCAGATGGTCAGCTTGGCACAGGCGTTGTCGCAGATGCGCGCAAAGCCGGTGATGGAGGAAATGGCCGCACGCTCGAGCTGGCGGTCAATGAGCTTATCGAATTCCACGCTGACCTCGCCCGCCTGCACCATCTCAAGAGCAAAGCGGCGGTCAAGCCCCAGAAGGGTGCCGGAGGCCACGCTGTCGCAGCGCAGAAGCTGTGCGCCCAGCGGATTTTCCAGCTTGCCGGTGCCCTGGAAATTCAGGCCGGTCAGGGGATTTTGCAGCTCATCGAGCTGAAGCAGGGCAAGGAAGCCGGAGGTGGGCGCGATCAGGGTGTTCATTTCATAGGGGTCAAACTGTGCCCAGAATTCCACAAGCTGGTCATAGGTCAGCGTGCCGGCGCTGCCGCCGATGGGGCTGGTGCCAATGGCATAGGCGGTTGCTGCATTATTGTTGCCGTCACCGTTGACCAGCACGTCCACCGCATCGGCCACCAGCAGCTTCTGGATATGTGCGCCGATCTGCCGCAGCATGACGGAGAAGACATCCAGCTTCTGGAAGCGGATGGCCTCATAGGAGGCAACCAGCATACGGCCGCGCTTGTGCAGGGGGATCAGGTTGGCCTTGGTGCGGATGGTGGTCGCGGGCAGCTGGGCACCTTCGCCGACGGACTTCAGCTCCTTTTCGTCCTCCGTGGGCACGCAGTACATGGCGCGGTAGTCCATCGCATCAATGACCGTGGTGGAGGCCACGAGAGCGGGCAGGATGTTGGTCTCCTCCATGCCCTGCCGGACGCAGCGCGCCACATATTCGGGGAACAGGACAGAGGACTGGAAGGTAGCGAAGAACTTCTCTACCGCAGAGGAATTGGCGCCCTTGCAGGCGATGCCGAAGCGCTTGAGCTGGCGCTGGAAGGCATCGGTATGCTCCATGGCGGTGCCTGCATAGCTTTCACTAGGGTCAAGGCTTTCCAGAACCTGGGTAAAGCTCTTGCCTGCCTCCCGATACATGCTTTTTTCAAGATGAAGATTGTCAAATGCCATAATTCGTTCCTCCTTACAGCAGCACCGTGACGGTAGCAGCCGTGGTGTTTACATTGGTGACCAGATAAGCTTTGCCGGACTGCGCCGTTTTCACGCCGCCGCTGCCATTGGCAACCAGCGTGGCATAGCCTACCGAGGGTGCGGTGCCGGTGTAGGGCAGGGTAACGAAGCCCGCATACTGTACTGTGACCAGTGTGCCGCGCACACCGCTGATGACGCCGCAGAAGTCATCGCCGGCTGCGGCGTTGATCACAGTATCGTTGGCGCTGAGCTTGCAGGGATAGCCGGCCGTGCCGCTTGCGCCCTTTTTTGCGCTCAGGCACTGGGCACCGATGCCCTGCATGGAAATGGAATGGTTTGCCATTGTGTTTCCTCCTTGAAAATCAAATCATAAATTCACTGCCGATCCCGGCATCTGTGCGCTTCCCGGTCGGCAGCTGGGTTTTGCATGAAAATTTCTTCTCACGCAGGGCACGAAGGGCGGCATTGAGCGAGAGAAGCGCTTCCTCCTCCAATGCCTGTGCCATGGTCTGCAAAATGGTCCGCTCTGCCTGCACGCCCAAGGAGAGTGCCAGCCGCACCGCCTCCGCGCGAAGGGAGGCGAGATACCGCTCTCCCAGTCGCGCCGCCTTCTCCTGAAGGGAGCCGCCCTCCTGCGAGAAGCCCTTGAGCACACCCGCTTCCCTCTGCGCAGGGACGGCTACAAAGGAAAATTCGTAGGCATCCTGCGGTGCGCACAGAACGCAATAGCAGATTTCCTCCCCATAGTGCTCTCCCTTGCGGTGGTTGCAGCTGCCATACGGCTCTCCGCAGATGGAGCAGACGCTTTTGCCCATCGCGCAGCCCACGGAGACCTCCCGATGGATGCCCGCTTCGATCCGGGCGATCAGCGGTTCGGTTTCCTCCCTGCGGAGCATATACGCCCACGCCCGCAGGATGGTCGCCGTCCCCATGTGCTCGGCTTTTGCGTCAAAAATTCTTGCCACCTGCCCCTGTGCCGACCAGACATGATCGCAGATGCCGGTCTTGCCGATGAACAGCTCCGCCAGAACCGGCAGCGCCCCGGTATCAAAGCGCTCAAAGTCCCGATCCGGCTGGTCATCGCACAGGCGCACGGAGAAGCAGTAGACCTGCTCCGCCGTAAGCGCTGCCTTGCTCTGGAGATTGATTTTCTCCAGCTGCTCGGGGGTCGGTGTGCCGCCCGCCGTGAGGGCGGCGGATTTCATGGTATTCATATCGTTTCACCTCCCTTCACCTTGTCGCGGTAGTAGGCCGCCTGCGCCTCATCCAGAATATCCTGCAGGCTGATATCATCCCACAGAATTTCCGCCCTGCCGCCATAGCCCTCCAGCGCCAGCCACAGCTCGCAGATGCGCTCCAGCGTCGGCGTGAGGGTGCGGCGAAGCGCCCAAAGCTCGCTCGTGAGCATATCCGCCTGCTGGCTGGACATGCGCTCGGTCGAAGCCCAGCTCAGTCCCAGCAGGAAGGGGGGCAGGCCGGTGCGGGCAATGAGCTGCTCCAGAATCTGCCGCACGGGGATTTCGGAGTTCAGGATGGGCGCATCCGCGCCGATGG
>JAZQOW010000048.1:0-2714 GCA_045628065.1 Faecousia sp. | reverse complement strand
TCTCAACACTTAAAAATTCTTTTTTCATGAATTTCCTCCGTAAAATCTAATTGTTTAATTCCGAAAATCAGAATTCGCATTGGTGCCGGTCTCGTCTCTCTTTCCTCATTCATTTGCCGCTTATATACCCAACGAAGTTTTGATATCCCGCTTCGGCTTCCCTCACCAGCGGCAGCATGGCGTAGCTGTGGTACAGACCCTCACCGATTTCCACCGTCACATGGACGCCGTATTCCTCCAGCCGCTTTCGGATAGAATTCGCCCCGGCCAGGAACAGTTCGTCCTCGCCAAAGCTCAGGTACGCCTCCCGCAGTCCGGTGTAGTCGCCGAGCTGGAGGTATTTCATGTAGTCCGGCACTTCCTTGCCGCCGGTCATGCCCTCCCAGATATTCTCAAGAGCCGAGATACTCATAATGACGTCGGTCTTCTCCTGTTTCTGTGCCAGCCGCTTCTCCGCATCTGTCAGAAGCAGCGTTCCCGGTGAGCCTGCATAGATCCGTCCGGGCAGAGACAGCCCCTCGCTCCTGGCGTTGATATAGGAAACCAGACCGAGAGCCAGATTGCCGCCGGAGGAGCCACCCATAAGACAGATGTTTTCAGGCTCGTACTCTTTCAGCGTCTCCTTGTAAAGTTCATAGACCATCTGATAGGCGTCGGGCAGGGTCGCTCCGGTAAACAGAATCGGGTAGTATGGCAGGAGCATGTCCATATCACAGTCCTTTGCCAACTTTACGATTTCTTTTGCCTGATTCGGCTTGGGATATTTTAGCATTCCGCCGCCCACCAGGTAGATACCGACACGGTTGCTCTTTTCCTTGTGAAGGGCGCAGAGGACCTTCGACCCGGCCACTTCCTTCTGCTGGATCAAGAGTGCCGGATTACGCAGCGTTGGAATGTCCGCGCCTTTATAGGCCCTGCGGAAAAGTTTCTGCGTTTTCTCCGGCGACCCAGCCATGAGTTTTTTCACGGGAAGCACCTGGAATGCAGAGAGCAGTATTTTGTATTTCAGGGATTTTTTATCCATGTTTCGGATCCTCCTCGGACAATTTGATTCGCTCAGGGCTAGACTCCTAACGCAGGATCAGAGCCATGATCCCGGAGAGAGCGGCGGCGATTACCGCCATGCCAACGGTTCCCATGAGCCATTTCCGCTTCTTATCCTGTGCGGTGATATAGGGACGAAGATCCTCGGTGCCCGGGATGATCCAGGCATTGGTGTGACCTACCCAATATCCGTCAATCAGAAGGCGGTCAATCAGATTCATGATGGACAGGATCACAAACGCCTGCCAGAAGCCGGGCAGAAAGCCCCTCGTGCCGTTGACGCAGTAGACGCAGACGAGTACATAGATCATATACCCCGGAACGCACAGTCCCTTAAAGATCACGCTACGCTTTTTGATTTTCTCTGCGCTCGTCATGCCGAGCTGTACGACGCGGTCTTGCACCTTTTTATCATAAAGATGTATCATCCCCACCGCGCCATTCCAGATTCCGATGGCACAGACGAGATATAGAAGGAACCCCAGGCCAAGACCCTCCAAGATAAGTTTCAAAGCAAGCATCAGTTATCCCTCCCCATAACTCTTGTAAGCTCCTCTGCCAACAGATCAGGCTTTAAGGCTGCCAAGCCACCGTGTCCGACATGACCGAACACCTTAAAAAGCGTCTGCGGCAGGTTCTTTTTGATATAGGCGATATCACTTTTTCGGTCCTTCTCCTCCGCTTTTGCGTACCAGTACTCTATGCAATCGCAGTCCACAACAACCGGCTTCGGCATGGCGTAATTATTGCAGGACTCAAAGGTGCGCCAAATCGTTTTCGCGCTCATGTGCTTAAGAACCTTTACGATGTATTGCAAGTCTTCCTCAGAATACTCGTCTGTGGAGAAGGCCTTTTGCAGGATCTTCAGCCCACCGAGCTTGCCCATGGAAATCAACAGGAAATCCTTGACTGCAATCAATCTCGTTACGATCCACGGCAGCTGATAGGGCGTAATGCCGCCGTCGATCACCGCACTTTGGGCCTTTACCTTCCTGTCCGCAAGGAATCTGGTAACGACCGCGCCGCCCATGGAACAGCCGTAAATACACGCTATCTCTCTATGACCATGTGCGATCAGCCAGTTCGCAAGTTTCTCTGCAATCTCCGGGACACTGGTAAAATCCGAGCCAGTCTCTGTATCATAGCCCGGAAGCGCAGGAACGATCAGATGATAACGATCCTGCATCAGCGGGATGACGTATTCAAAATAATCCCACATCGTGGCAGAAGGATGCACCAGCACAACCACTTCGTCATGGTTCTGTCCGAATTCGTGAATCGTCATATTGCCTCACTCTCCATAAGTCTCTTTTCAAAGGCGTCAAAGCGCTCCTGATTCGGAAGCATGGCAAGCCCCTCCAAGAAAATACCGAACAGCCCGCACAGACTTCCCGCGATCATCTGCCGGTCTGCCAAATTCGGCGCGCCGGACATAACGCTGGCTGCATAGTTCCCGTCTGCCGTTTCCTCCGCATAGCCCAGCAAAAAGTCTCCTATGCCTGCTAGTACCGATGCAAATAATCCGATTGCAAGGAGTTTTTTTACCATTCAGCCAAAGCTTTTTTCAGCCTTCTATCAATGTCGATTCGGGTTTCCCTGCATTCTTTTTTGTGTTCTTTTCCAGCCTTGAACATAAAGGAAACCAACAGCCCGGAGCCCACCGGCAGCAT
>JAZQOW010000047.1:0-21914 GCA_045628065.1 Faecousia sp. | reverse complement strand
TTGTAGCTGCAAAAATATCGCTGTTTTTAAGGCGAAGCTGGTGGAAGCTTGCATTGAATGGTATTCTCGTGCTTTTTTGCGTCGGGGATATTTGTGAGTGCATCAGAATCATTCTATTGAACGTAAGCGTGCTTAAAAATGTAATTGAGATCGCATTAGATGTTTTATTCATTCTTCTGATTCTTGGCGGATTGCGAAATGATTGCCGAAAACATAGGACAGAGGACAGTTCGAAACCACTGAAAAAGTCAATAACTCAAAAATAATGGTCGAAAGATCAAATGTTTAAGCTCAAATATTGTCCGGCAAGCTGGATATTCTCACAGATCATACAAAGGAAATTTCAAAAAAAGAAATAAAAAAACTTCGTACCCTGAGCGATCGGTTGGGAGTTTCCTTCCAGCCGGAAGCAGAACGAACCGTGCCGATTGAACCTGTCAATGGTGAAGAGCGGCCAAGCGAACCGAAGGAATTAGCAGAAGCCTTGCAGCTGGCACTGGAGCAAACAAACGCCTCGCCGGGAAAGGAAGCGAAACAGCAAAGATATTACTATTATTATGATCTTGAAAGCAAAACGGCAAGTATTCTGGTTTACACCGAATATTACTTGGACGAAACAGAGGCAACAAGTGTCGATGTGTATACTTATCCCCTTGAATACTAACAAGTCCAATGGTTCTCTGTCCACCAGTAACATCGAGAGCGAGTTTAGCTTGAATTCCATCGGTAAACAACTGAATCTCAAAACCGATGCAGACGGATATATCTATGATATTGACAGAGGGGACATTTATTTCATGCAGGATGACACCCTGATCGGCGTTCATGTTCCCGAGAATATGAATAACTACGACACGCTGCGTTCCCTGTGCCAGATGGAGAAAATCGTGATAGATTCGGCTGTCTGACAGTTTTGTGTCAAGTTTCCATAAGAAAAAAGTGGTACGCTGCTTTCAAAGCAAAGTACCGCTTTTTATTTTTGATGACAGCCCTTCCGGTTTCTGAAATTTTACTTTTTCCAGGTCGAGGGGATGAAGAACAGCAGAATTGGGTAAATCTCCAGTCTTCCGATGAGCATGGCAATGGTGAGAACAATTTTGGAGAGATTGGACAGCGCTGCAAAGTTGGCTGTGGGGCCTACTGCTGCCATGCCGGGGCCGATGTTGTTCAGGCACGCAAGGACGGCGGAGAAGCTGGTCTCAAAATCGAGATTGTTGATGGAAATCAGCAGGACAAACAGGGCGATCAGCATAAAATAGATGATCATGTAACCTGTGACCGCCTGAACCGTATCCTCACCCAAAGCTTCACCCTCCACATTAATGAGACGCACGGTTTTGGGGCGAATCATTTTGGTAACGGTGCGCTTTGCAGCCTTGAAGATGACAAGAATACGCACAACCTTGACGCCGCCGCCGGTGCTGCCTGCGCAGGCGCCGATGATCATCAGAGTGAGCAGAATGCTCTTGGACAGCTGGGGCCAGAGGTTGAAATCTACGGTACCGTAGCCGGTGGTGGAAATGATCGAGGCCACCGTGAAGGAGGAGTGTCGGAGATTTTCCCAGAAATCGGGAATCACACTGCGAATATTGAACACGATCACTGCAATCGCTGTTGCAATAATCAGAAGATATACCCGAACCTCTTCGCTGCACAGCGCCTTGCGGAACCGCCCCATGATCAGCAGGAAGTATACATTAAAGTTGACACCGAAGAGGATCATGAAGACCGTGATGACCCACTGGCAATAGGGGCTGTAGGAGGCGACAGAGTCATTAAGCACGCCAAAGCCGCCGGTACCTGCCGTACCGAAGGTCAGGCAGATATTGTCAAATACGGGCATTCTTCCGAATGCAAGCAGAATAAATTCCAGCACGGTCAGGCCGAAATAAATCGCATAAAGGATCGCGGCGGAAGAGCGCATACGGGGAACCAGCTTCGTGATGATGACGCCGGGGCTCTCGGCACGGAGCAGATGCATGGATTTTCCGCTGTCCTTGGGCGTCAGGGAGCTGAGCGTCATAACAAACACAAGTACGCCCATGCCGCCCAGCCAATGGGTAAAGCTGCGCCAGTAGAGGATGCCTCTGGGCATGATCTCCACATCGGCGAGGATGGTAGAGCCGGTGGTAGTAAAGCCGGAGACGGTTTCAAATACACAGTCAATATAGCTGGGAATGCAGCCACTGAGCAGGAAGGGAAGCGCACCGACCAGAGAAAGCACGATCCATGTTAAGCCTACCGCAAAAAGACCGTCGCGTGCATAAAGATCATTCCGCTTGGGGCGGAAGATAAGCAGTGTCAGCCCGCTCAGAACCAGCGCCAGCACCATGGTTACAAAAAAACCGAAAACTGCATTCATTTCTCCCTGTGCAAGGGCAATGAACAAGGCCGGAACCATCAACAGAACTTCCACCAACAGGGTCTTCGCGATGATATTGCTGATCAATCTGTAATTCATATCATAGCCTCACAGCAAATAATTATCTTGCAAAAATGTCGTTCATATCCACAAATGCTCTGCCTGCCGTAGTAGCAATGACCACGGTGTCGCCTACATCAAAGGAATGCTCGCCGCCGGGAATGGTGATGACACCCTTTTTATTGATGCTGGTAATGAGAATATTGGGCTTGAGCCTGATATCCTTGAGAGGAACGCCTCGAAATTTGGTGGATTCCGTCACGGAGAATTCTAGCGCCTCCATTTTATCATCCACCATTCGGTGCAGCGTCAGCACGGCGCTGCCGCCGGAATTCTGCATAGCGCGGACATAGCGGACGATGGATTCGGCGCAGAGCTTCTTGGGGTTGATGATGCAGTCCACATTATTCTCCGGGAACATGGAGAAGAAATCCGGATGATAGACCTTGGTGATGATTCGGGGAACGCCGAAGGACTTGATGTACAGGGACATGATCATGTTTATCTCATCGATGTTGGTCAGGGTCACGACGCTGTCCATTTCCTGAACATTCTGCGCAAGCAGATTGACAGGCGAGGTGGCGTCTTCGCAGATCACCGTGGCTTTGGGATAGTTCTTGGCAAGCAGCTCCGCGCGCTGCTTGTTGGATTCGATGACCTTGACCTTTGTACCTATGGGAAGCAGCAGCTGGAGCAGATACTCCGCAATGCGGCTGCCGCCGATGAGCATGACATCGCGTACTCTGCCGGAGCGCAGACCGATCGAACGAAGAAGCTTGACGATCTGTGCGGCGGGTGCGCAGATATAGATTTTGTCTCCGGCCTGCAGGGTAAATTCGCCGGTCGGTATGCAGGTTTTGCCTCCGCGCTGCACGGCGCAGATCAGGATACGGCTGCGGAGCTTTTTCGACAGCTCAGACAGCTGTGTGCCGTCGAACAGATCGCCGGGCTTGGAGACCAGCTCAATGATTTCCACTTTGCCGGAGGCAAAGGTGTCACGCTTGAGCACCGTCGGGATTTCCATCAGCTTGAAGATTTCACGCGCTGCGGTAAGCTCCGGATTGACGATCATGGAAAGTCCCATATCCTCCTGGAGAAGATAGATCGATTCAGAGTATTCCGGGGAGCGCACACGGGCAATGGTATTGCCGCAGCCCAGCTTCTTTGCAAACATGCAGGCCAGAATATTCTGTTCATCCTTGGGGGTACATGCAATCAGAAGGTCGCTGTCCTGGGTGCCGGCTTCGCGCAGGACCGGAAGCTCTACACCGTTGCCGCAGATGGTCATAATATCCAGCTCGTCGGAAATGCGGTCGGCAACGCTTTGATTGATTTCTATCAAAACCAGATTATGGCCTTCCTCTGTCAGCTGTTGGGCAATGGCGTAGCCCACCATGCCGCCGCCGATGATAACAATTCTCATTGCCTTGTCTCCCTTTTTTATGATTGGATTACATTATATTTCAAATACTTGAATTTTACAACATATTTCTCATGCTATCAGCCATCGGTCAGGCTGCCGGGGCCGCTGATGGGGATCGTATCTCCCAGGAAGGTGGGTTCGGGTCGGAAGATGCAGTAGATCATATCCTTGACCCGGGCAAGAAGCTCCCGCAGATCCTGCGCCCACTGGCTTCGATAGTCTCTCTCCGATGCGCTAACGCCGTAGGCTTCCAGCCCGAGTGCACGGGCATCATGGATGGCGCGGTAGAGATGGTATTTCTGTGTGACAATAATGATCCGCCCGGAGCAGAAGATATTTTTTGCACGGTACATGCTCTCATATGTTGAGAAGCCGGCATGATCGCAGAATACGCTGTCCGGATCAATGCCCTTCGCGACCGCAAGGGCTTTCATGGTATTCACTTCGTCATAATCAGTCCTGCTGTGATCGCCGGACATGAGAAGCCTGTCCGAAGCACCTGCCTCAAACAGCCGGATACCCACATTACAGCGGTCGGCGAGCATCAGAGTCGGCGTACCGTCATCCAACACGCCGCAGCCGAGCACAAGAATGCAGTCGGCATCCAAAGCTGCGGCATCCTCCTCAGAGAGAATGTACTGCCGGTTGATGCCGATCACAATGGCATTGATGATCAGAACAGCCAGAATGCAGAATAGTCCCGTCAGTACCAGAGCAAGAAACCATTTCAGAGCGCGTTTCCTTTTCGTTTTCATGCGGAATCCTCCATATCTCATTTTGTTTGGAGTTATTTTATAACTGAGGGATATTGAATGTATTGTACCATGAAGCGAAAGCGAATGGTATAATTGTGCATCATTTTCGGTTGCCCCGTAAGGGGCGAGAAAATGGCACATTTTTTTTATAATAATTGCCTTGGCAATTATTATATCATAATATTTTCTGATTTCAACCGCTCATTGACAAAGGTTCGGTGCTATAAACTCCGTATGGCTTTTGGTCAGAGCAATAAACCTCTTGGCTGCCTCAGACAGGGGAATGCCGTCGAGATAGCAGACGCCCAGACTGCGGGAAGGAATGGGGTGATCGAGCTCCACGGAGAATAGCCCCATCGGTTCGAGAGGTCCGGTAAATTCGCGGATCACGCAGGCAACACCCATGCCCATTCGGGCATAGTCATGGAGCAGGTCGTGAGAACCCAGTTCGATTTCCGCATCGACTGCCACACCGTTTTCAAAGAAATGGCGATCTACCCAGCGGCGGGAATTGGAAATGCGTTCAAGCATAATGAGCGGCTGAGCGGCCAGCTCGTGCAGGGAGACGGTACGGTTGCGCAGAAAGGAGTACGCTCTGCCTGCAATAAAGATATCCTGCAGGGGAAGGCATGGCTCAAAGATCACGCCCTCCGCGCTGATGGGCATATTTACAAAGCCGATATCCAGCTGCCCGCTGCGAAGAAGCTTGATGGTTTCCGAGGAAGTTCGGTTGGTGATGCTGACGGAGACCTCCTGATACATGGCATGGAACTTTTCAATGTAGGGAAGCAGAAACCATTTACAGGCCGTATCGCCCGCGCCGATGCGAAGCTCACCGGCAGTCAGCTCCCTGAGCTTCTGCACCTTCCGCTCTCCTGCATCGATCAGAGCCACTGCTGAGCTGACATAGCCGCGGAGTACCTCCCCCTCATGGGTAAGGCTTACCCCGCGCTGCGTGCGCACAAAGAGCTTTGTCCCCAGCGCTTCCTCCAGCTGCTGCATGGCAAGGCTGACCGCCGGCTGGCTGACATAAAGACTTCTGGCTGCCCCGGAGAAGCTGCCGGAGCGGGTCACCGCAACAAATACCCGATACCAATCCAGATTGATGTCCATCGCATATCTCCATAAGTATTTTTTATAACAACTATTATAAATCAAATATTTTCTTATAGCAAGAGTTGGTGCATAATATAGCTGTAAAATCCTTTGCGCCACCCAATTTTATCAGGAGGTTCATGATTATGAGAACTGTAGGAGCCGTTGTCCGCGGAATTCGCACCCCCATCATCCGTGAGAACGACGATCTGGCTGCCATCGTAGCTTCCAGCGTTACCGAGGCCGCCAAAGCAGAAGGATTCACCTTTAATGACCGCGATGTCGTCGGTGTTACCGAATCTGTAGTCGCCCGCTCGATGGGCAACTATGCCACCGTTGACGCTATTGCCAAGGACGTCCGTGCCAAGTTCGGTACTGACACCATCGGCGTGATTTTCCCCATCCTCTCCCGCACCCGCTTTGCCATCTGCCTGCGCGGCTTTGCCAAGGGCATGAAGAAAATCTATCTCATGCTCAGCTATCCCTCCGATGAGGTGGGCAACCACCTGTTTGACGAAGACCTGATGGACGAAAAGGGCGTTGACCCCTGGAAGGATGTCCTTACCGAGGCACAGTACCGCGAGCTGTTCGGCTATCAGCTTCACCCCTTCACCGGCATTGATTATGTAGATTACTACTGCAAGCTGATCCGCGAATGCGGCTGCGAAGTGGAAGTGATTTTTGCGAACCGTGCCACCGCCATTCTGGACTACACCAAGAATGTGCTTACCTGCGATATCCATACCCGCGCCAAGTCCAAGCGCCGCCTTCTGGCAGCCGGTGCGGAGAAGGTTCTCGGCATGGACGATATCCTCACCTCCAGCGTAGACGGCAGCGGCTACAACGAAGCCTACGGTCTGCTCGGCTCCAATAAGGCCACCGAAGAGACCGTCAAGCTGTTCCCCAGAGACTGCAAGCGTTTTGTTGATGACCTTCAGGCAAAGCTGATCGAAGCGACCGGAAAGAACATCGAAGTCCTCATCTATGGCGACGGTGCCTTTAAGGATCCCGTCGGCAAGATCTGGGAGCTGGCTGACCCCGTGGTTTCTCCGGCCTGCACCGATGGCCTGCTCGGCAGACCCAACGAGCTGAAGATCAAGTATCTGGCTGACAACGATTTCAGCGCGCTGTCCGGCGATGAGCTCAAGGCTGCTATTCAGGCTTCCATTGAGAAGAAGGACGCTGATCTCAAGGGCTCCATGGCCTCCGAAGGCACGACGCCCCGCCAGCTGACCGATCTCATCGGCTCCCTGTGCGATCTCACCTCCGGCAGCGGCGACAAGGGTACGCCTGTTGTCTTCATTCAGGGCTATTTTGACAATTACGCTCAGGAAGTCTAAAGAAATACGCATGCAGGGGAGAGCGCTTCACTCTCCCTTGCTTTTTACGCTGTAGGAGAACGTACAATGATTCGAGACATTATGAGAGACCCTGTTTTTCTGGCACAAAAATCGGTGCCTGCCACCGTGGAGGATATCCCCATAGGCCTTGACCTTCTTGAGACCCTCAAGGCAAACGCAGCGCAGTGTGTGGGCATGGCGGCCAATATGATCGGCGAATCCAAAAGAATTATTGCCGTAGAGGAAGATGGCCATTATCTGGTGATGTACAATCCGGTCATCCTCCGGAAGACAGATCGTTACGAGGCCGAAGAGGGCTGCCTGTCGCTTCTGGGTAAGAGAACGGCTGTCCGTTACCGCTCCATTAAAGTCCAGTACCAGAATGAAAAGATGCAGCAGCGCATCAAGACCTTCACCGGCTGGACAGCACAGATCATCCAGCACGAATGCGACCATCTGGAAGGAATTCTTATCTAAAAAGCAGCAAGGTGCAAATTGAAACGATCTCAAAATACGGATCATGTTTCTGCTTCTGATTTTCATGGCTTCCTCGATGGTTCACAATAATAGAATTTGAAAGCGGCAGCCTTCCAATGTGATGGAAGACTGCCGCTTCATTTATGGGAGATAAAAGTTTGGCTGATATCCGTTTTCAAGTTTTAACAGGAATATTTTCTTATCCAATCCTCCAGCGTAGCCGGTCAGGTTACCGCCTGCACCTACTACACGGTGGCAGGGGACAAGAATAGAGACCTTGTTATGCCCCACAGCGCTGCCCACAGCCTGCGCGGACATCCGTTCCCGCCCTGTTTGCTTTGCGATCCGGGCAGCAAGGTCTCCGTAGGTGCAGGTTTTGCCGTAGGGAATGGCCAACAGCAGCTCCCAGACCTGCCGCTGAAACGCTGTTCCGATCAGGTGCAGTGGAACGGAGAAATCCGGATTTTTTCCTTCAAAATAGAGCGTCAGCCAGCGTTCAGCGGCCTGAAT
The DNA here is from genome assembly GCA_045628065.1 of Faecousia sp. Classification (GTDB taxonomy): domain Bacteria; phylum Bacillota; class Clostridia; order Oscillospirales; family Oscillospiraceae; genus SVMC01. The sequence goes on along the minus strand of JAZQOW010000047.1, from coordinate 13,892 downwards.
TGCAGGTGTTTTGGCTTTTTCACACGTCTTGGATAAGGAGCTTGCATAGTATTTCTGCTTTTCAAACCAGATCCCCGTGATTCCGATTTCATCGGCTGCAATCAGCATTTGCCCAAGGGGAGAATGATAGGTGTCGATCCATTCCATAGTGCTTCCTCCGATCATGCTTATCATAGCCCTTTTTGGCAGAAAAAGCAATGGCTGACCATGGCAATTGTTGACTGAATGGAAAAATGTCGGATGATCCGCAGCCGGACATGGTTCTGCCCGGAAAGATTTTAAAATATTTATCTAATATCTTAAAACAAGAATGAGCCTATTGTCTGATGATAGCAGCAGTTCCATACATATGAAAGTTGCAATTTTGACAATATATCCGGCTTTTCTTGCGTGATTTTTAGAAAAGATGGGGTGATCAAGGTCAGAAGAAATCCTTGCATAATATGGGGATTTCTGTTGCAATTAAGATAGTCCCATGCTATAATAATTCAATGGATTATCGCTAGGAGGCTTACATATGAATCCTGTATTAGACTGCCTTTGCGCCACGGTCTCCCGTTTTCCCGATCGAATCGCCATTGCCGACCGGGATCACACCTATACCTTTGGCGAGCTTTGGCACAGGGCGGGCTGTCTTGCGAATGCGATTTTGCTAAAGAATCAGGCAATCGGTGTTTTTGCAAACAGGGATGCCGACACGGCGGTTCTTTTTCTTGCCGTTACCTTCAGCGGAAATTATTATGTCCCGCTGGATCCGGAAATGCCTGCTGAAAAGCGTCAGTCTATTTTGGAGGATGCCGAAATTCGTCTGATTTTGGGCAGTCCGTCCAATCTTCCCTTGCTGGAAGGCTATAGCGGTTCCTTCCTTACGCTCTCCGACTGCGCGGAAGCAGAGGCCTCCGTACCCGAAGCAGACGACACGACCCCTTTGTATATGGTCTACACCTCCGGCTCTACAGGCAAGCCCAAGGGCGTGCTCAAAAGCCATGGAGCGGTCATGAGCTTCCTCTCGGCCTACACCCGGCGCTTCTCTTTTTCCGAGGAGGATGTCATCGGCAATCAGACGCCCTTCTTTTTCGATGCTTCGGCAAAGGACTATTATCTCATGTTCAAAACCGGCGCACGGATCGAAATCCTGCCCACAGAGCTCTTTTCCTTCCCGGTGCGCCTGATTGAATATCTCAATGCCCGTGGTGTGACCTTTATTTCCTGGGTTCCCACTGCGCTGTGTATCGTTACCCAGCTCAACACCTTTATGGAGGTGCTGCCTACCACGCTGCGCCGTGTTTTCTTTGTGGGTGAGGTTTTTCCGCGTAAGCAGCTGGACAAATGGCGCAAGGCGCTGCCCGATCTGGAGTATGTCAATCTTTACGGCTCCTCAGAGCTTGCCGGTATTTGCTGCTGCTATCCTGTCGAGGGGGAGCTGCCGGAGGGCATGCCTCTGCCGCTGGGAAAGCCGCTGGATAACTGCGAAGTGCTTCTGATGGATCAGGATAAGCCCATCACCCAGCCCGGTCAGGTGGGTGAGATCTATGTAGCCAGTCCCGCTCTGGCGCTGCGCTACTACCACGATGAGGAAAAAACCCGGCAAAGCTTCTTCGAAATGACTTTCCCCGACGGCGTGACGCGCCGCACCTTCCGCACCGGCGATATGGCCAGCTATGACGAAAACGGGAATCTTGTCTTCGCTGCCCGCCGGGATTTCCAGATCAAGCATATGGGACGACGTATTGAGCTGGGCGAAATAGAATCCATTGCGGATCATCTGGAGGAGCTGCGCCGCTGCTGCTGCCTCTATAACGCGGAGAAGAAGCAAATCACCCTCTTCTGCGAGCTTACAGATGGCTGCAGCTGGAATGGGCGGCAGGTTCGCTCTGCGCTCAAGGGCATTCTCACCGATTATATGCTGCCATCCAAAGTAATTATTATGGAAAAACTGCCGCTCAATGCCAACGGAAAAATTCACCGTCAGGCGCTGAAGGCAATGTTATGAGAGGTAAATTTATGGACGAATTATTAGAAATTCTGGAAGAAATCAATCCTGATGTGGATTACGAAGTGGAAGACCGTCTGATCGACGGCAAGGTTCTTGACAGCTTCAGCATCGTTTCCCTTGTGGCACAGATTTCCGATGCCTTTGACATCGAGATCAGCCCCAAGTATCTGGTTCCGGAGAACTTTAACAGCGCCGAAGCAATGTGGAACATGATTCAGCTGATTCAGGAAGAGGAGTAATATGTCGCTCACATCCATATCCTTTCTGCTGTTTGCGCTGGGATTGCTGATCGTCTATTATGCAGTTCCCATGCGCTTCCGCTGGTGGGTTCTGCTGGCGGCCAGTATGTTCTTTTACTGCATGGCAGGATTGAAAAATGTGGTCTATATTCTGGTTACAGCTTCCTCAACCTACTTTGCTGCCAGATGGATACAAAAGCTGACCGAACAGCAGAAAGTGTATCTGAAGGAACATAAAGAGCTGTCCAAGGAAGAAAAAACATCATATAAAGCCGGAATCAGCTCCCGCCGCCGCCGGATCATGGTGGCGACGCTGGTGCTGAATTTTGGCATACTCTGTGTGTTTAAGTATACCAATTTTGCGCTGGAGCAGGTGAACAGACTGCTTCGGGTATTTGGTGCAGAGAGTACCGGGGGTGCGCTCAGCTTTGTGATCCCCCTGGGCATTTCCTTCTACACCTTCCAGACCATGGGGTATTTGATCGATGTGTATTGGAAAAAGGTGGATGCACAGCAAAACTTCTGCCGTATGCTTCTGTTTGTATCCTTCTTCCCGCAGGTGACGCAGGGCCCCATCAGTGACTATGCGCAGCTCTCCGGTGAGCTGTTTTCTCCCAAGCCGTTCAGCTTCGACAACTACAAAGACGGCGCCATCCGCATGATTTGGGGCTTTGCCAAAAAGGTGATTCTGGCCGATCTGCTGGCACCGTATGTTGCAGATGTGTTTGCCAACTATAGCCAATATGCCGGCATCACCGTTCTGATCGGCGCCTTCTTCTACAGCATCCAGATTTATGCGGACTTCTCCGGCTATATGGACATCGTATGCGGCCTGTGCCAGATGCTGGGCATTCGGCTCACAGAAAACTTCGAGCGTCCGTACTTCTCCAAGTCGATTGCTGAATACTGGCGGCGCTGGCATATCAGCCTCGGCGCGTGGTTCAAGACCTACATCTATTATCCGATCGCTGTTGCAAAGTGGAACCAGAAGCTGGGGAAGCGGGCGCAGAAGCGCTTTGGCAAGCATTTCGGACAGACACTTCCGGCATCGCTGGCTCTGGTATGCGTTTGGATCACCACCGGCTTATGGCACGGCGCAAGCTGGGGCTACATCGCCTGGGGTGGAGTCAACGGCCTGTTCATCATTTTCTCTCTCTGGATGGAGCCGGTTTATGAAGCGTCCAAGCGTGCGCTGCATATCCCGGAGGATAAATGGCTGTGGCGGGCGTTCCAGACGCTGCGTACCTTCATTCTTGTTACGTTTATTAAGGTGCTGCCCGAAGTTGGCGGTCTGCGCCGCGGCCTCGGACTGTGGAAGCGGATTTTCACCGACTTCACCATTCCCCGCACCTTGCCGCAGCTTTTGCCTTTTGCAAAGATGAACGAATTGAGAATGATTTGCCTGTTCACAGCTGCACTTTTTATTACAAGTCTCATTCAGCGCAGGCAGCCGATCCGGCAATGGTTTGCTAAATGGCCAAAGGTGCTGCAATTCCTGGTGCTGGCACTTCTAATCTTTGCTGTGTTCTTCTATGGAAGCTCCGGCAACGCAGGAGGGTTCATGTATGCACAATTTTAAGAAAACCGTGCTGGTAACGCTTCTGCTCCTGCTCTGTGTTGTGCTGGTGTATGCGGCTTACACGGCTCCGTATTTCTACGGCAGCGCCTATTACTATCAGGATGGTGCGGTGCGAAGCGATTTGAGCGGTCAGCTGAACATGCTGATTTGCGGCTCATCCCATGCCTTCCGTGCGTTCATCCCGGAGCAAATTGACCGGGAGCTGGGAACCGACAGCTATAATCTTGCCTGCTCCATGCAGACAATGCAGGGTCGTTACCGCCTTCTGAAAAAGGAAGTGGAGCGCAATCCCGTCAATACCGTGATCATGGAGCTGTCTTACAATGCTATGACACGCAACCGGGAAAAAGAAGGGCCGGAGGGTGACATCTATGAGCTGGGGCGCTTTACTAATCCCATGGATCGGCTGGGATATTTTTTCTCGGCGATCCGACCCTCAGAATACAGTGAGCTCTTTCATGACACCGTAGATCGAAGCGGTACCGCCTGGAAAAAGCTGATCAAAGGCGAAATGTGGCTGGAATCTGTTCGCGGGTATCTGGGTCTGGAGCCTGTAGATCAGACAATTTCGGCACAGGAGCGGCAGGAAATCTATCATTCTGAAAAGCTGCCGACCGTACCGGATCAAAACGATGCAGCCTATTTTGAAAAGTGCATGGAGCTTTGCCGCGAGAATAACATCCGTGTTATCTTCGTCGTTACGCCCATAACCGATCGATTCCTGCTGAAATACGAAGGACTGGAAGCGATTCATCAGCTCTATACGGACTATGCTGCGCAATACGGCTGTGAGCTCTACGACTTTAATCTTCTGAAAACCAATGCGCAATGCTACCCGCAGGACACGGCCTTTTTTGATGAAACCCACTTGAGCAAGGAGGGCGCTGCCACCTTTAGTGCAGACCTTTGCAGAGTTTTGCAGCGGGCGGCACAGGGGGAAGATATTACCGAACTGTTCTACGCTGATTATGACCGGCTGGAGCAGGTGCTGCTTGCCAAGCCCTGAGAGAAAGATACATCATACAGACTTACGATTCAATCCGTTCTATTGATTTGCGGGCAGCAAATCTTTGCTGCCTGAAAGACATGGCGTGCAATGGAGACAATTGTAAGTCTGTTCTTTTTTAGCAATATGGAAAAAGCGCAGGAAAATCGATTTTTCACTGCAATCATCAGCAAGGAGTGTTGAAAATGGCTGACCGGCTTTGCAAAACCAAATACCCCATCGTCTTAATCCACGGCGCAGGCTTCCGGGATCTGAAATGGCCGGTATATTGGGGGAGAATCCCCCGTGTGCTTTCAGAGCACGGTGCCAGCGTTTATTATGGACTGCAAGACAGCTGGGCAAGCGTGGATGTGAATGCGGAGGCCATTGTAGAGCGGATCAAAGAAATTCGCGCTGAAACAGGTGCGGAGAAGGTCAACCTGATCGCACATTCCAAGGGCGGTCTGGAAGCGCGTATGGCTGCGTCTTCTTTGCATTGCGGCGAATGGATCGCCAGTATCACAACCATTGCAACCCCGCACAGAGGCTCCAAAACCATGGATCAGCTGATGAAGATGCCGAAATCCCTTTTCAATATTGCATCCTTTGCGGTTAATAATTGGATTCGCGTGATAGGAGATAAAAGACCTGATTTTTTAAAGGTTTGTGAGGATTTTACAACGGAAAAAATGGAATTGTTTAATCAGCAAAATCCCGATGTTCCCGGTGTCTTCTATCAAAGCTATGCCTGTGTCATGTCGCACCCGTTTTCAGATATCAACTTATCGACTGCTAACTTTGTGCTGAATCGCATTGAAGGGGAGAACGATGGTCTTGTATCGGTCACATCTGCATCCTGGGGTGAAAATATCCATATTCTGCGCTCCAATACCTTCCGGGGTATATCGCATCTGGATGCCATTGATTTCAGAAGGTCCCGTTTTCGCAAAAAACAGGGGTCGGGCGTTTCGGATATTTGCGATGTATATGTTGATATCGTCTCCGACCTGAAAAACAGAGGACTGTAGCTGCAAAGCGGTCACAGAACAAATATAAACGGCATAGCTGCATGAAACAGCTATGCCGATATTTTTGAAATGTAAACCTGATCGGGCGGCAGTCCGTACATACCCGCAAATCAGCTTAGCGGCGACGCTTGCGGAATAATAACCGAACCGATCTTCTGCATTTGCGGTAGATGGAGTAGAAAAGATTCTTAGAATAATAGAAAACTTTCAGAAAAAATCTTCTCGTTGGAACGAAAAGAACATAGAGGCGGTAGAGCAAATTATTTACAGTAAAGGTTTTTTTGCCTCTGCGAATCTGCGCCAAAATGCCAAGAATTTGATCCTCGGATACAGCTTCACCGGTAAAGCAGTTGTCACCGATGATAAAATAAACAGAGTCTGGCAGGAGCTTGCGAATCCTGTGGAGAATATATTCGCCGTTATCACTCAGATAAAGAACGGCATCGTTCTTTTTAAATCCCTGCCGCTGGTTTTTGACTATGATCACATCGCGTCCCTGCCGCAGGAGCGGAAGCATGGATCTGCCCTTGGTTGTATAGGCAATGCTGCCTTTTTCGGCCAGAAGTTCGCTTAAATTCGTCATTTGACAGCAACTCCTCCGTGAAAAATATGATCAAAGCAACAGCGGAAGGCTGCTTCAGAAATGTCGCAGTAAAGAACGGATACAGGAATATTTGCAGCCAGCTTACAGGTGTTAAAAAGGATCTGCTTTGTGCAATCGGGATCGTAGGCTAAGAATGTATTATAAAAAAGAGCTAAACGGGCATCAGCTTGCGATAAGGTGCGGATTTCGTTCTCAGAGCCTCTTTTGAGCATCACAATATGGTGAAGCGGAACAGAAATATTGCTGCCCCAGCCCTCTTTTCCGCGCCATGGCGTGCCGTGAATTGTGGTAGCTTGACCGAATTCGATCATCGGCTTATCACCGTTGACGATGGTAACTTCATCGGCAAGATACTTCTTCCAGAGGGAGACATGCGTTGACTTTCCGGTGCCGCTGGGGGCGAGGAAAAGAATACCCTTCCCTTGATATGCTATGCAGGCTCCGTGAATGATCATGCGGTCATACCGCAGACAGTGGCGAACAGCTTGCTCCAGCAGAGCACCGGCTTCCAGCGAGAAATCATCCAGGCCGGGAGAGCAAAGCCGATCTGCTTCCAGCTTCTCCTGTGTGTATATGAGCGAGGAAGCGCCGTCTTGGGCTTCGCAGATATACGGCAGAGCACAATCGGTATAAAACTGCTCGCTGAGACCCTGCACACGGAAATCAAGTCCGCCGATACGCAAATCATATTGCATGGCATTCCTCCAAACGGTCAATCGGGTATCACGATGCCGCTCTCAATGAGCTCGTTAATTAGCTTTTGGGTGATGGATAATGCTTCCTCAAATGTGACATCGGTATAGTCTCTGACAAATCCGTTTGCAATATCTTCGGCAGAAAGACCTTTTTCGATTCCCTGCCAGATTTCATATCCCGTTTGATTCAGCTCTACCATGCCGGAAAAGGTATCCAGTGCGGCGTCTGTCGAGACGGCAACGTAATTCTCATCCATTTTGACAATGACCATTCCGTCCAGTATTTGCATCATTTAACTCCTTTTCTGTGCAAAAGCTTGGGGATGCCGGGTTTCGGCATCCCCGATCGATAGACACAATAGATTAATTAACTTCGAGAAGGTTGTCGCTGGAGCTCTCAGGTGTGGGAGGGGTAATGGGATCCGTGGGATCAGAGGGATCAGGAATGTTGGTCAGAATGCTCTGATAGAGCTTGGTGATGACGACCTTGGGCTGAACAAATTTTTTCATTGTACTTCTCCTTTCTGTACAGAGTTCTTATTTTCAAACACAGATTTGTAAACTGAAAGTTTTTTCTCCAAATCGGTGTAAGAAATAACCATATTTTTTCCGTGGTTGTCGTAAACCTTGACATGATCTTGAATGTATTTTATTTTTTGGATAATATCCTCTACGCTGCTGCAATCAAAGTAGAAGAGACGAAATAATCGGCTTAGGGCACTGTTCTTGCGGACGGTGTACCCGACATAGTCTGTGTTGCTTGAATAATAGGGTCGAATGGTTTTCTGAACTTTATCGAGCCCAACGACCTTGGTAATGGTGCCATCTTTGAGATACAAGCCGCAGCCGGAACCGATATGTCCGTTAAGCAGATCATCTACCTTTGAAATGTCAAATTCCGTTTCCACTTTGACAATGCTATCAACAAGGAAATTCAGAAAATTCTGACCCGTGTAATGTTCTGCTGCGCAAAAGGACATAATGCCCTCCAAACGCAGGCCGGCTTCTATGAAATAAAAACTGCCGTCTTTGTAAATCGTCTGAAAAAATACGGTACAGTTATTCAGTCCTTGCTCGCTGATCATCTGCTGAACCCGGTCATTCACAGAGGAGAAGTACTCTGCACGGTGTATGGAGGGGCCGACGCCTGCAATCGTGAGGGGAATCGGCGACCATTTCATTTTTTGAAGCAGCTTGTCAATCAGGCACACCGGGACGCATTCACCGTTATGAATCACATAGGTTGCCGTGACCTCATCGCCGTCCAGATATTCTTCAATGATCAGCTCTCTGGCTCTGGAAAAACTGTATGCCGTTTCCAGAGCTTTTTTCAGCTGCCTTGCACTGCGGCAAATGGAGATACCGGCTCCGCCGGTGCTGTCTGTCGGTTTCACAATAACGGGGTATACAAGATCTTTTTTTAAGTGCTGCGGAAGATCGCTGGCAGGACCCTTAAAAAAAGTTCTGGGTGAGGCAAGTCCGAATTGATTGCACAGACTCCGGAAATTGCTTTTGTTTGCAAAGGTCTGCCATTGTTTTGCGGTGTGAAGATAGGTATTGCCAATGGCTTCGTTGATCAGCCTGACAGGCTCAACGGAAGCTTCTGAGCCGCTGTGTGTCACAGCGTTGATCCGCTGCTCCTTTGCAAAAGTTATGACAGATGGAACATCGTAAACATCTAAACAGACAGTTTCATCTGCGATTTCACGAAATGGCCGCACTGAATCAGGAGAGCGGCCAGCCAGAATGACATATGCACCCTCTGATTTCAGATAATGAACGATTTCCTCGGCTGGTGTAGCAGTACCGATGTGCAGTACTCTTTTTCCATGATATCGATTCAACAGAGATCGTCCTTTCGGCATAAGTATTACATATTGTACGATTTTATTTTAGCAAGCTTTAGAGCAATTGTCAATCTCTTTGAAAAAACTGTCGAATAGCATCATATCAGTGCATATATGCGAAAAAAGGGCAAAATAGCTATGTTCCGGAGAAAGAATAGATAAGAAATATAGAAAAAACCTCTGATCCAAAAGAATCAGAGGTTTTAAGCTGGTGCGCGAGGCGGGACTTGAACCCGCACGTGCGTAATGCACACTAGAACCTGAATCTAGCGAGTCTGCCAATTCCACCACTCGCGCATCTTTGCGTCTCTCGACTGCGCAAATATATTACCACAAGGTTGTGAAATTGTCAACTATTATTTTTGATTTTTTCTGTCAAAGTTTGTGGTAGGAGGCATCGGGGACAAAGGGGCAGCTATGGAGGATATGCTTGGCGGCTTCATCGAATTCTGGGACGGTCTGGGCGTGCCGGAGGCGCTTTAAGAGCTTTTCCGGGACATCAAACATACACGCGAGGTAGGTCCAAACCTCCTGCATTTTAAACAGTGTGGGCTTACGCCCTGGCATGGCGGCCTGATAGCGGGAGAGAAGAAGCTCATGGAATTGCTCAACCTGAGAAAGCTCTGCCCATTTACCGGTTTTCAGGTAGCCGATCAGACCGGGATTGGCAATAGCACCGCGTCCGAACATGAGGGCAGGGAGCGAAGGATAGGCGCTTTGCATTTGTTCCACATCCTCCGGAAGGAACAGGTCACCGTTGTAGCATACCGGCGCTACGGCGGTCTTCATGACCTCGGCAAAGGCGCTCATGCGAATGTCACCTTTATATTGATCGGCCTGAATGCGCGGATGTACAATGAGACAGGAGATGGGGTAGCGGTTATAGATTTCCAGTAAGCGGGAAAGCTCTTCTTCGCTTCGAAGTCCGATTCTAGTCTTAACGGATACGGAAATCGGGCAATGCGAGTAGATTTCATCCAGCAGCCGCTCCAGCAACTCCGTTTCACCCAGAAGGCCGCTGCCTCTTTTCTTTTTTACGACTGTTCCCGAAGGGCAGCCCAGATTCAGGTTGACCTCCTGATAACCCAGCTTTTGCAGCTCCTCCGCCGCCCATACGAACAGGTCTGCCTGATTGCACAGGAGCTGCGGAACCAGCTCCATGCCCTCATTTTGAGCCGGGTCAATTTCGCTCCACATCCGCGCAGTAATCAGTCGATCCTGCGTGGGGGTAAGGAAGGGCGTATAGCAGCGGTCGAAGGGCGTGAAGCATTCATGGAAGCTGCGGCGGAAAATGGTACCGGTGATCCCTTCCAGAGGGGCAAGTTCATATCTCATCACAGGTCACGCTTTATCTGCTGTAGAAACAGCGATTTGTTGTCTACCGCACGCATGGTAGCCAGAATGCCGTCCAGATGGTCGTATTCATGCTGCACCAGCTCAGACCAGTCGTCCTCCAGCGCCATTTCATGCTCGTTCCAGTCCAGATCCCGATATTGCACCTTTGCTCTGCGGTGGCGCTCCACCCGAACCGTCAAGCCGGGGAAGGACATGCAGTCATCCATCAGGGTATAGAGCTCCTCGTCCGGAAAGGTGAGGACGGGGTTGATCATCACATAGGGCTTGTCCATATAGAGATAGATCATCCGCTTTTTATAGCCGATCTGAGGCGCGGCAATTGCGCGTCCTGCGCCGTATCGGGCGCGATAGTTCATGAGCGTATCGTGAAGATGCGCTCTCCACTCTGCCGCTTCGGGAAGCTCCTCTCTGGTAATGGGCGTGCTGGTTTCATACAGTTCAGGGTTGCCGAGTTTCAGAATATCAAAAATCATTGCGGTTCCTTTCAGCTATCGAGCGCCTCAAAAGCCTCAATTCCGGTTATTGCTTCGGGACGGTTGTCGCCGTGGCGGACAAAGCTCATGGTAATGAAGGAGAGCATAGAGAAGATGACAGCATAGGGGAAGAGGACCCGATAGCCCAGTCTGGTGATGAACCATGCAGAGAGCAGGGGGGTAATGATCTGTGCGGCCATGGAGAAGGTGTAGTAGTAGCCGGTGTATTTGCCGACGTCTCCGGCCTTGCTGAGCTCTACGACCATCGGGAAGGAGTTGACATTGATGGAGGCCCAGCCGATTCCGACAAGCGCAAAAATGACATACATCACGACCGAGGGCTTGGTGATGGTGATGGCAAGGGCATAGCAGGCAGCCATCAGGAGGATGCCGAAGAGAACGGCCTTTTTTCTGCCGATCTTGCTGGAAACGATACCCAGCGGAATAAACGCGGCGATGGCAGCAACGGTGGCAACCAGAAGGTAGGCCGAGGAGGTACCGAGATCGACATTCCAGACACTGGCGCAGTAGCGGGAGAAGGCGGTGGTCACAGCATTATAGGCAGCGAACCAGAGGAATACAGACAGAAGGATTAGAATCAGACTCCGGCGAACATCTGTGGGAAGCTTGCCGCTGACATGGGTTTCCTCAGCTTTTTCCTCTTCGTCCTGCATTTCGCCTTTGACTTCTTCCAGAAGCTTATTCTCATTCACGGATAAGACCATAATGAGGACTGCGATAAGCATAAATGCGGCAACAGCCAGGAAGATGGGCGTGAAGTTCTGGTTCTGTGCATAAACGGTAAGACCGTCAGCATCTTTCTTGCTGCTCAGCAGCAGGGTCATCATGACGGTTGCGAAGATACCGCCGATATAGCCGACCAGATTGACGATGGCATTGGCCTTGGAACGTAAGGGCTTGGGCGTCACATCCGGCATATAGGCAACGGCAGGGGTGCGGTAAATGCTCATCGTGATGAGCAGGAGCAGGAGGCATACGAAGAAGGCGGGGAAATTGACTGTGTGCTCAAACAGCGCAAGGAATACCATTAAAATGACAGCTGCAATTGTGCCGTAAAGGATATAGGGGGTACGCTTGCCAAGCTTTGTATGGGTGCGGTCGGAAATCGCGCCAAACAGGGGCAGCATGAAAATAGCCAGCACATTATCAATGGCCATGATGCTGTTGGCGGCAAGGGTGTCAAGGTGAAAAATATTTTCCAGAATGTAGGGAATGACCTGATCGTAGAACTGCCAGAAGGCAAGAATGGACATGAAGGCCAGACCGATGAGGATGGTGCGCTTGTTATTAAGCTTCATTGCATGGACCTCTTTTCTCATTTTCTTTCAATTAGTATAAAGCAGGCACGCAGGATTAGCAAGCACTTCGGGGAAAAATTCGAACGGAATTTGACATTTTTCTTTAGTAAAGATAAAATAAACGGGAAGGGGGGATGCGGATGTCGCTGATATTATCAGAGGAATTGCCGAAACGGCTGCTTTCCTGGTATCCGGATCATTGCAGAAAGCTGCCATGGCGGGAGGATCGGGAGCCGTATCATATCTGGCTTTCCGAGATCATGCTCCAGCAGACCAGAGTGGAGGCTGTGAAGCTCTATTATACAAGATTTCTTTCCCGGCTGCCCGATGTCGCGCAGCTTGCAAACGCGCCGGAGGATGAAGTCCTGAAGCTCTGGGAAGGTCTTGGCTATTATAGCAGGGCACGCAATCTTCAGGTTGCCGCAGCTCAGATCATGCAGAAGCATGGCGGCGAATTCCCGAAGACCTATGCGGAAATCCGTGCGCTGCCGGGCATAGGTGATTATACTGCCGGGGCGATTTGCTCCATTGCCTATGATCTGCCCACACCTGCCGTAGACGGCAATGTGCTCCGCGTCCTTGCAAGGCTCTGCTGCTGGGATGCTCCGGTTGGTCTGGAGAAAACAAAGCGCGAGGCCGCGCAGGCACTGTCTGCCGTATATCCCAGAGAAGCGGGCACCTTTACCCAAAGCCTGATGGAGCTGGGCGCGACGGTCTGTACGCCCAATGGAAAACCCAGATGCGAACAATGCCCCCTGTGTGATCTGTGTGCCGCAAAGGCAGGCGGTGTTCAGGAGGATTACCCTGTCAGGATTGAGAAAAAGCCCCGGCGTATCGAAAATCGAACGGTCTTTGTACTGCGCTGCGAAGGATATGAGGCGGTCAGAAAGCGACCCTCCAGAGGCTTGCTGGCAGGACTCTGGGAGTATCCCAATGTGGCAGGCACCTTAACCGAGAAAGAGGCCATTGAACAGGCAGCGGCCTGGGAAACGGCTCCCGACAGTCTTTTGATGCAGCTCGAGCGGACACATATCTTCACCCATGTCCAGTGGAATCTCCGCTGCTATTATATCTCCTGCCGGAATATGCCAGATGCCTTTGTCTGGGCAGATCATGATGAGCTGCACAATTCCGTTGCATTGCCCACGGCATTTCGAATGTTCTTAATGGAATAAAACAAAACTCGTACCGGACGGTAAAACCCGGTACGAGTTTATATTTCTTCTGGAATACTATTCAGGCGTTTTTATGCCTTTTTGCAGTTGAGGCATTTCCAGACCAGAGCTGCAAGAATACCGCCAGCCAGAGGAGCAACGATGAAGACCCAGACATTGGCGAGGGCATCGCCGCCGAGCAGAAGAGCGGGGCCAAAGGAACGGGCGGGGTTGACGCTGGTGCCGGTGAAGTAGATACCCAGCAGATGAACCAGAGTCAGAGAGCCGCCGATGACCAGACCGGCAACCTTGCTGTTTTCTTCCTTGCTGGTAGCACCCAGAACAGCCAGAACAAATACGAAGGTCAGAATGATTTCAACGATCAGGGACTTGCCGATGCTGCCGTCAAACAGACCGTTTGCACCCAGACCCATGCCGGTGCCGATCAGAGCTTTGAGAACTGCGGCGCCTGCAATGGCACCGAGGAACTGGGCAACCAGATAGCCGATGAAGTCCTTGGCACTCATGCCCTTATTGATCCATACAGCGATGGAGACAGCGGGATTGATATGGCAGCCGGAGATATTGCCGATGGAGTAGGCCATTGCAACGATGAC
>JAZQOW010000046.1:0-53001 GCA_045628065.1 Faecousia sp. | reverse complement strand
TAGATTGAAAAACTGTTTATTTTCCGACAGATTTAACGGCCGTCATAGTACAGAAGCCACTCTTTCCGAATTCCCCGGCTTCTAAGACGTGCAACGCAGCGCAAATCTTTTCCTCATGTGCCGGGGTTGCAGGAATAACGAAGTAATCACGGACAGAACGGCGGGGGAATGTAAGCGCATAGACTGTTTTCTCGGAAAGAACAGGTTCTGCAGCAAACCGTGCAAAGTACTCGGCAAAATAAGTGCCTGCTTTCTTTCGCGGTCTGTGATTGTAGAAGATCACGCTTTTCCCGGCAGCGACATAGTCGGTGATTTCGTTTATCCAAACATATTTCGGACTCTTCTGCGAACCGGCCTTTACGCTTTTCACGTTTAGCCCATTGTCCGGATCTAAGAAGACAAGGTCACAGTTCTTGAAATACGAAAGAGCTTGGCGATGCCAGTCTGCGCGCAGCCGAATGTCTCGCGGTACTAAATCATGCACAAACCGCTTGCATTTCAGCAGATCAGCCTGCTCCAGCTTCCGCACAGAGCGGTCTTCTGCGGAGTCAAAAATACTGTTTAAGGCTGTCGCGAGCTGCAGATCGCACTTCTCGTACAGCGTGGGGATTCTGTATTTGCCATCCTCGTGTATCTCAAATGATGCCGTCTCAGTACGATACCAGTTGATTCCCAATTTCAAACCGTGTTCTTCCATTGCACGGAGCATAGCAAACTTGCCGTAATCACCGATGTCTCCGGCATATCTATCCTGCATAAAGGTCCCCCTAACATTGCTTCAATGGATATAGGATATCACGTGGTGGAATATATCTCAAGTAAAATAAAAGTGTATGTAACTGAAATCCGTTTCCTGCGAGCCCACGGAGAATTTGAGAGAGCTGTTCACGGAGCAGTACGGCGTGGACAATGATGATTTTGAAGAAGAAACGGAGCAGGCGTAAACCTGCTCCGTACATAGGAAGCGTGTTATAATCTTGCGACTTCCCAACGAGTCCGCTTGTCGAAGATGTGAAGTGACCAATTTTCTCCTCGACCGGATACATTCGAGATTCCAAAATAATAGTTCCTGTGTTGTTTCAAATCAGTGATTTTGAAGTTTTCTATTTCGCAATCACAGCGTTGCTCACTGAATACGGTAACTGCTTCTTTGTCCTGAATCATGTTGTTCGAATAGCCAAGCAATACAAACCAACAGTGTGCCATGGAATCATACGCCCTGCGATCGCGTTGATTGAAAGCATCAAACATAATATCAAAATCTAAAGCGCACGCCATATTAAATCCGTCAACGGAGAGATCTGT
Organism: Faecousia sp.; assembly: GCA_045628065.1. Classification (GTDB taxonomy): domain Bacteria; phylum Bacillota; class Clostridia; order Oscillospirales; family Oscillospiraceae; genus SVMC01. The sequence goes on along the minus strand of JAZQOW010000046.1, from coordinate 51,696 downwards.
TTTCCCACCGTGCTCAAATAAAAGCGCAAGTGTATCTGCAGCGACATATTCATTGACCACATATTTTACTGCCGACATAATATTGTCATCATCGCAGATCGCATTTGGATCAAGTCCGAATTTAAGCAGTAATTCTATAATTTGCGGCAGGTATGCGCTGTTCCTTGTCGTATCGAGAACAGCATCTTCGTATTGATGTTTTCGGTATTCTTCTTCGTAGTAGCGATCTTCGTCAAAGCAATGATCAGCAAAGTCGTAACCTGCGCGAGAAATAACTGCAGTATTGTATTGCTTGTCCTTGAGTAGCGATTCTATCGCAGACAAATCCGGCGGTATGATTAAAAGGTGAGACAACAATTCCTCAGATTCTACGGACTTTTGGATTCCTTTGTTCAAAAAATCACCCCATTCCCTTTTTAGTAAGCATATTATAGCACACGTTAAGTCCTAAAAAGCGGACAATAGCAAAAAACAAAGTGGATGTAACTGAAATCAGTTACATCCACTCGATATGGTTGCGGGAGAGGGATTTGAACCCCCGACCTCCGGGTTATGAGCCCGACGAGCTACCGAACTGCTCTATCCCGCGATATCTCTTAAGCTCATATAGTTTACCACAGGTACGGAATGATGTCAAGTGGTAATTTTTGGATTTTTTGAAAAATCAGGCACGATGGCAGGATGAACAACGGCGAATGGAAATGGGGGACAAAATTCGGCAAGTTTTTTCCGGGCTGGGTGCTTGCATTTTGGGGCGAGTTAGAGTATACTAACCGGAAGTTAGAGAGAACAAACTTACAGTATTGGAGGGATTTGCATGACGTTGGATCAACTGGCCGTCGGGAGTAAGGCGGTCATTACGCGGGTCGGCGGGGAAGGGGCGCTGCGGTGCCGGCTTCTGGATATGGGGCTGATTCCCAAGACGGCTGTCTGCGTGACCAAGGTTGCCCCTCTGGGCGATCCGATCGAGCTGCGGCTGCGGGATTATACCCTCACCATTCGCCTCTCTGAGGCCAGAGAAATCGAGGTGGCGCCCGCATGATCTTAGCTTTGATCGGCAATCAGAATTGCGGAAAAACCACCCTCTTCAATCAGCTCTCCGGCTCTAAACAGCATGTGGGCAATTTCCCCGGCGTGACGGTGGAGCAGAAGATCGGCGAGGTTCGCGGGCAGAAAAACTGTCAGGTCGTTGACCTGCCCGGCATTTACTCCCTGCGCCCCTACAGCGAGGAGGAGCTTGTCACCCGCGATTTCCTTTTAAATCAGCAGCCGGACGGCATCATCAATATTATTGATGCCACCAATATCGAGCGCAACCTTTATCTCACGCTCCAGCTCATGGCGATGGAGATTCCCATGGTGCTGGCGCTGAACATGATGGACGAGGTGCACGCCAACGGCGGCACGATTGATACGGAGCTTCTTTCCCAGCAGCTGGGCATTCCGGTTCTCCCCATCAGCGCCATCAAAAATGACGGCGTCAGCGAGCTGACCCGCATGGCCGTGGAGACCGCACAGAAGCACCGCACGCCCACGGTATATGATTTCTGTCCCGCAGGGCCTGTGCACCGCTGCATCCACTCCGTGCGCCACATCATTGAGGATCACGCCCAATCCAGCCGCCTGCCCACGCGCTTTGCTGCCACAAAATTTATTGAGGGCGACCCCATTGTTAAGGATTTGCTCGACCTGCACCGGAACGATCTGGATGCCATTGAGCATACCATTGTCCAGATGGAGCATGACTGCGGTCTGGATCGGAATGCGGCCATCGCCGATATGCGCTACAATTTCATTGAGAATGTCTGCCGGGTCTGCGTGGTCAAGTGCCGCGAATCCAGGGAGCACATCCGCAGTGTCCGGCTGGATAAGATTCTTACCGGCAAATATACAGCCATTCCTGTCTTCCTGCTCATTATGCTGAGCATTTTCTACCTGACCTTTAACGTCATCGGTTCATTTCTTTCCGATCTTCTGGAGATGGGGATCGACGGGCTGGCGATGGGCGTTGACCGGGTGCTCACAGCCTATGGCCTGAATCCGGTGGTACATAGCCTGATCATTGACGGCGTTTTCGCAGGTGTCGGCAGTGTGCTGTCGTTCCTGCCCATCATTGTGACGCTGTTCTTCTTCCTGTCGATCCTGGAGGATACCGGGTATATGGCGCGTATCGCCTTTGTGATGGATCGTCCCCTGCGTAGAATCGGGCTTTCCGGGCGGAGCATTGTGCCGCTGCTGGTGGGCTTCGGCTGCACGGTTCCGGCGATTCTCTCCACGCGCACGCTTTCCTCAAGACGCGATCGGCGGCTGACCATTCTGCTCACGCCGTTTATGAGCTGTAGTGCCAAAATTCCCATTTATGCCTTTTTTACCGCCGCATTTTTCCCGAAATATAAGGTTCTTGTGATGATGAGCCTCTATGTGCTGGGCATTGTGATCGGCATCCTCTGCGCTCTCATTCTCAATGGAACGGCCTTCCGCGGCAAGCCCTCCCCCTTTGTGATGGAGCTGCCCAACTACCGCTTCCCCTCCCTGAAAAGTGTTTTGCAGCTGATGTGGGAAAAGGCAAAGGATTTCCTCCAGCGCGCGTTTACCGTCATTTTTGCCGCGACCATCATCATATGGTTCCTGCAAACCTTTGATGCCCGCATCAATCTGGTCACCGACAGCGCACAGAGCCTCCTTGCTGCCTTCGGCAGCCTGATCGCGCCGATTCTTGCCCCTCTGGGCTTTGGCGACTGGCGCATCTCCACCGCCCTGCTCAGCGGCTTCATTGCCAAGGAATCCGTGGTATCCACGCTGGAAATCCTGATGGGCGGCGCAGGCCTCTCCGGCCTGTTTACCCTCCGCTCTGCCATCAGCTTCCTGGTGTTTACCCTGCTCTATACGCCCTGCGTGGCTGCCATCTCTGCCGTTCGGAGAGAAATGGACTCCGGCCTTCGGGCAGCAGGCGTGGCAATCGCCCAGACCGGCGTTGCCTGGATCGCAGCATTTGCAGTCTATCTTCTCCTGGGGGCATTCCTATGAGCTGGCTGGATTACACCGTTCTGGCAGTTCTTGCCCTCTGGCTGGGGTTCAGCATCCGCTGGATGCTCCGCCGCAAAAAAGAGGGCAAATGCCTCTCTTGCAGTGGTGACTGCGCGCAATGCAAATACTATGCAGAACACGCCTGCCGAAGCCAAAAATAGTCGATAGATTTACCCCTGAAAATGTCGTAAAAAACATTTTCAGGGGACTTTTTATTTTTCTGTTTCGCACTCTGTACTAAATCAGAAAATGATTTGACGTGACAAAAATCCTGTGTTATCCTATAAATGCAGCATGGTTTTTGCATACTTGAACCCTAAATTGATTTTCTTTCTGCTTGATGTTTTTATCCACATCGCCCTGCAAAGCGAAAAAAGAAATTCAAAATGGAGGTACGACATATGCAAAAGAAAGTTTCCGCACACATCAAAGCAAAGAATATCCGCAAGGATTCTGTGTCAACCGGGCTTGAACGTGCTGCATCGAAGGCAGCTTGCTATCGCAGACGCAGGACACGGACGGAGCTTCCGAAATCGGGGCTTCTTGCGTGTCTGAAGACCATCAGAGAATTGCAGGAAGGAAAACGCAGTTCTTCGTCCGATGCCATCGTGTGCATCGCGGGGTTCTACGCTTCCACACTCGCGCTGATGATCGCCATGCCGTCAATCATTCTTGCAGTGATCATACGGTAACCACGTCTTCCATAGCGCTCACAAATTCTGACGGGTCGGGGAACAATCATTTTGCAGGGTGGATTGTGGATTCCGACCCGTCTTCTATACCTTTGCCGTCCTGCAGTGCATAGTTTGGCCACTGCTTTTTTATTATTAAAAACCTGTTGTTTGTTACGGTCTATTTGTGTATAATGCAACCGAAGGAGGTGCTAATATGGCAAAAAAGAACAAGGAATTGTCAAAGAATACCGGAAGCAACATATCCTCCCTGTCTGGTGAACCGGATTGGAAAGAAACGCTCAGGAAAAAGTATTCTCAGCTCTCTGCGCAGCCTTTAGCGGTCAGTTCCGATGAGGCGGTATTTGTCATGCCCACATCAAAACCGCAAGTATTCGTTGTGCCGGAGTCTGTTGACCCGGGTATGGATGCGGAAAACCCCGCAGTTGCGCTTACGCAGAATCCGCTAAAGCCCCAACGTACGACGAAGGCAGCCGGTCTTTCTGCTGCGCTGCAAATCAATCGACAGCTTGTCACTACGACTCCCGGAAAAAAGCAGGCCATTGTGTTGACTGAGCGCTATAAAAAAGAACCGGAAAAACTCGAGGAACACTATCGGAATTACGCGCCAAAGGACAAACCGTTTGCCACTGCTCCGGTTAAAGATTTGCCGAAATTTGTCATTACAACACCGCTTTTCCCTGACCCGATGACCGTTGCATCCATCGAGCAAAAAAATGCGCCGGATGACCCCGAGAGCAAAGAAACACAAACAGGCATTGCCCCCATTGCCATCTTTGATGATCCGCGCCAGCAGGATGGCTCTGTACGCACAGACCTTCTAAGCGAGAAAGCCAAGCTTGAAGCTCGCTTTTTTGGCAAGGATTTCCCAGACGACAACATTCATATCCAACTAATCCATAACATTCTGGATATTGACAAGATTCTTGCCCCCTATATCAACGGGATATCCGTTACACTGAACCGGATGAATCCAGAGGTCACCCATTTTGATGATCCAGCTGCAGAGCCGGAAGAAGATAATGAAAACGATTCCGAAAACCCCGGGGATGCAGCAGGCAATTTGCAGGGCTTAGAGAAGGATTTTATCGGGAACTTCTACCTTGGAAATTCCTATTCCGTCTTTTCCGATATTACCCATGATCAGTCCTGCGAAAAATTCACAACAGAATCTTCAAAGCCTGATCAAATTGAGCGGGATTGGACAAAGCTTCTTACGCAGCGCAAGCAGGTGAATGCCCTTTTCCAATATCCCCGGATGAGCTATTTTGGAGATGTGCTGTATTCTCAGGAATTGAAGGATTCTATCAAAAAGCACAGAAAGAATATAGAAGAATACAAATTATCCTCGAAATACAAAGAAGACGAGCGTGAGCAGCGCAAATTGCTCTACTATGCTCTCTGGCTCATCGCATTTACAAGAATGTCTCTGGCACACAGCAAAGATTTACGCGATATACTTTTCCTCCTTGATAAAGCGCCAAATGATTGTGACTGGGAAGCGTTCATCAAATGCTTTAAGGATCATGACACCCAAAAAGCACTGAAAGAAGTGCGGGAGATACTGGACAATATCTATGGGAATAAAATCAAAAGCATTAATAAAACCTTCCTGAAAAATGCGCAGGCCAATCTGGCAATCATCGCGCTTGCCTTAGATGAAGAAATTTCCCAAAAGCTTGTAAATGAGTATTATGCCTTTGCTGAGCGCAAGGAGCACAGAAATACCGGCTACTCCATCCGCATGATTCGTGAGCTTCTGGTTAAGAAAAATATCGGCGGAAATTCTCACGATGTCATTTACGCTGCATTTCATAACAGTGAAGAAAACCTCAGCAGGGAACGTCAAAAGCTAAACACCGTTTTGGACTTCCTTCTCTGGCGCTGCTTTACGGAAGATGCAGAAAAGGACGAAAACGGGCTGCCAATTTCCCACTCCGCTGCCGAAGAAGAATTTATTTCCAGACTGCGCGGTACTTCGCTTCCAAAAAACAATTATAAGCTCGGCAATGTGGGAGATGTCCTTTTCTTTACCCCCGAGGAAGATCAGAAATGGCTGTCTGCCCAAATCAGAAAGAACAGCACCGAGAATCCGGAGAAAATCGAGCGGCTTTGCAAGCTTATCCTTGCAAAGCGCGATATCTATTGCGAAAGGGCAGCCTGCATTTGGGACGAAATCTGTGAAAAGGTTAAGATCGCCGTAAAAAATATCCAGCCGGATTGCCTGAAAGGCTTTAAGGGAGAAGCGCATAGGATTCCATTCACTCTTGTTGAAAAGGACGAAGGACAGGCACACTATTTCAGCAAGCTGATGTATCTGCTCACGCTTTTCCTTGATGGCAAGGATATCAATATCATGCTCACACAGCTTGCCAACAAGTTTGATAACATTGCCGGTTTCCTTGAGCTTCTGAGTGACCTGCAAGAGAAAAACCTGATTACTACGGAACAGAATCCACCATTTGTTTCAGCTTATCGTTTCTTCCTGGATAGCCGTGAAATTGCTTCGGAGCTTCGGGTGGTCAACAGTGTTGCGCATATGACCAAGGGAAACAAAGTTGATGCCATGCGCGACCTGTATGTTGATGCAGTTTTGCTGCTCGGATGGGACGGAGATTCAGCCAGCCTCGATGCCTATATTGATGATTTTCTGAGTTCTAAGCGGGTTGATGCCTATGCAAAGCAGAGTCAGGGCGGCACACTGGAGGAACAGAAGAAGGCCGAGAAGATTTTCTATTCGACCGGATATCGTAATTTCATTGTCTCAAATGTGATCGACAATCGCCGTTTTCGCTATCTGATTCGATATGGCAATCCCGGTGAGCTGAAAAAGATCGTTAAAAATGAAGCTCTGGTTCAGTTTGTCCTCAACCGGATGCCGCCGGAGCAGATTAAAAAATATTATCAGAGCTATACAGGAAACGACCCCAGACAGCACAAAGAAATGGTAGCCTTCCTCACAGAAAAGCTTGCATCGTTTAATGCGGAGACCTTCAAGGATGTGCGAACGAGTAATAAAGCATCGGCAAGCGAGCATATTGAGGCAGAAAAACAGAAAGCGCTGATTTCCCTGTATCTGTCCGTGCTCTATCAGGTGGTCAAGAATCTGATCAATATTAATTATCGCTATTTCCTTGCATTCCATATGGTAGAACGGGACGGAGAATTACAAGGCATTCATATTTCAAAGGATTATTCAGACATAACCAGAGAGGCAATCAAAAAATCTGCTGTGACGAAATCCGGAAAGCGCTTCCAAAAATATCTGCGCAGCATTGATAGTAGAGCAGCAAAAAATGCAATCAATAAATTTCGTAATGATGTTGAACACATTAATATTATCCGGTCTCTTTGTGAAAATTGCGATAATATTGGGCAAATCAAGTCTTTCTATGGACTGTACCATTTGCTGATGCAGCTCTGGATCAGGAAGCAGCTGAAACCCACGGATCAATTCCGCAAGGAATATCTTGATGGCTTGGGAAATACGTTTTGCCCGAATGCTGTCAAGGTGCTCTGCTACCCATTCGGCTACAATCTTTCCAGATATAAGAATCTCTCCATAGAGGCGCTGTTTGACATGAATGACACCGAAAAGAATCACGCAGAGCAAAAGAAGCCGGATGACTCTGAGGTGCTGCCGAAGGCGGTGGTTCCGGAGGGGACGCTGTACTTCCATACGACGAAGCCGGAGCGGATTTCGGAGAAGGTTACGCCGACAAAGAAGACGACGTTTTATTATAAGAACCGGCGCTACTGCGGCAGTTTGATCCGGCTGAGCACGGGTGCTGAGGCTGCGAAAAACAAAAAGGGAATTCGTCCGAAGGTGTTTGCGCTCGATCTTGCGAAAATGCCGCAGGGATGCCCCTTTTATACGGATGATGACGGCGCATGGTATGTGCAGGAAATCCCCGCCGATGCCCTCGCTCCCTGCACGGCAATGGCAGCAACTTAAGTGTTGAATAGATTTCCTGTAATCTCGTTGGGATGAGCATTGCTTGCCCTTACGGCAGGCCTGAGGACGCAAATTTCGCCCCCCAGCTTTTTCTCCTTTGGATGCTGGCACCCCGTAGGGGCGAACTGTGTTCGCCTGTTCCGGGTTGCAGCTTAATGAAATGTCGGTTGAATCGGTAGGCGGGCGAACACAGTTCGCCCCTACAGGGCTGACCGCCATTGAATAACCTTAAGGTGATGACATTGCCTTCCGGGGGAGCCTTTAGCCTTCTGCGCGGAGTGAGGAGAGGGCGACAGAATGCGGCATCCTTCCAATCAGGGATGATTCCGTCTTCTTTTGCAAAAAAACGCTTCGCCATGTCTCATTTTCCGCAAGTTTTATCTTTTTTTGGAGGGATGCTGCAACAGTTTTGTTTATTTGCGTAGAATCATATCAATTCCCCTGCACAGCATTATTTTCATAATTATTCTGAAAATTTTCGATTTTTATGAAAATATCGCTGGAATCACGTTTTGTTTCTTTGCTTCTCTTGGGGAGCCAACGAAATAAAAACACCAGATAACCGCACTCGGCTATCTGGCCTCCTATACACCCCTGTCATCGAACAGGGGTCTGAAACATTTGTCGATTTCGCACAGCCCGCATTCGTCCTATACACCCCTGTCATCGAACAGGGGTCTGAAACTCAGCCCATCCTCAATAAGCTTGGAAATCGGCCTATACACCCCTGTCATCGAACAGGGGTCTGAAACACACTGCCTTTTTTCTGCCGCAAGATACCCCTATACACCCCTGTCATCGAACAGGGGTCTGAAACCAGGCCTGCTCCACACCGTCCGGCAGGATACCTATACACCCCTGTCATCGAACAGGGGTCTGAAACCATCACCTCCAACAAGGCTTGCTATATCGTCCTATACACCCCTGTCATCGAACAGGGGTCTGAAACGCATTGTAGCTTGCATCCTTCGTCATCTTTCCTATACACCCCTGTCATCGAACAGGGGTCTGAAACGCAACCGCCTTTCTGAATCCGTCCATTGTACCTATACACCCCCGTCATCGAACAGGGGTCTGAAACCGGCGAGTAGCAGTTCTGATACAGCCAAAACCTATACACCCCCGTCATCAAACAGGGTTCCGAAACCCTCTGCTCACTTTCCACTTTCCTCTTTCCTCTTTCCACTTTCCCCTTTCCCCTTCGCTTTCGTCAGCCTAAGGTTATTCCATGTCGCTCCGCCCCCGTAGGGGCGAGCATTGCTCGCCCGCCAGCCGGTTGAACCGACTGCTGATGAAGCTGCAAGCCGGAGCGGGCGAACGCAGTTCGCCCCTACGAAAGCATTTGAAGTCTGTTCAATAACAGGGCAACCCTTAAGCTGATGCCGGTGCTCGCTTAACGCCATTGGGGCAGCTTCCGGTCGATGTGGTTAAGTTTTTAGAATCTTTGCAAAAAAAATAAAAAAGGAGCCATCTACGACCATGCAGTCGTAAATGGCTCCCTTTTTGGGTTTTTATATGCTGTATGCTATTATGTATATGTGCCTTTTATTCCGATATCGCGTTCTGTTTTGTCTGGAAGCGCCATGCATCGCGGCACATGTCTTCGAGGGTTTTTTCGGCCTTCCAGCCGAGGAGGTGTTCGGCTTTCGCGGGGTTTGCGTAGCAGGCGGCGATATCTCCGCGGCGGCGGGGGGCAATCTCATAGGGGATGTGCTGGCCTGTTGCCCGCTCAAAGGCGTGAACCACCTCCAGCACGCTGTAGCCTCTGCCGGTGCCAAGATTGACGGCTTCCACGCCGCAATGCAGCGCCGTATAGCGAAGCGCAGCAAGATGTCCTTCGGCGAGATCCATGACATGGATATAATCGCGGAGGCAGGTGCCGTCCGGGGTCGGGTAATCGCTGCCGAAGATGCGCAGATACGGCAGCTTCCCGGCAGCCGTCCGGGTAAGAAACGGCATCAGATTGTTTGGCTTATTGTTTGGATTTTCCCCGATCAAGCCGCTTTCATGCGCGCCGATGGGATTAAAGTAGCGAAGAAGCATCACGGACAGCTGCGGGTCGGCATGGGCGGCGTCGCGCAGAATCTCTTCGATAAAATACTTGGTTCGCCCGTAGGGATTGGTGCACTGGCCGACCGGCATATCCTCCGTGAAGGGAGGCGGGTTCTGCTCGCCGTAAACGGTGGCGGAGGAGGAAAAGACAAAGCGCCGGCAGCCGTGCTTTCTCATCACTTCAAGCAGGGTCAGGGTGGTATCGATATTGTTGCGGTAATACCCTACAGGAATTTGCACGCTCTCACCCACGGCCTTGAAGCCTGCAAGGTGAATCACGGCTTCAACGGAATGCGCGGAAAAGATGCTTTCCATCGCCTCCGCATCCGAAACGTCGCACCGATAAAACACAGGCCGCCTGCCGGTGATTTCCGCAATGCGGTCAATCACGGAAGCCTTGCTGTTGGAAAGGTTGTCCGCGATGATGACGTTATCATTCTCCCGGATCAGTGCAGCGGCGATATGGGAGCCGATAAATCCGGCGCCCCCGGTCAGTAAAATGGACATGGTTAATCTCCGAACCGGCAGACTATGCTGCCAAAGAATCATAGAAATTATAGCATATCCATTTCATAAAGCAAAATAAAAATATTGATAAGGCTTTATTACAATATTATAGGATATTCCGCCACAGGGGGCGCTCCATTTCGGTGAGGTGGCGGAGCATGACGAGCAGGCGGCCGCAGCTGGCAAGGTAGTCCTCGCGGCTTTGCTCGCGGGCGAAAACCAGAAGGTCGGAAAATTCCCGGCGGATTTCGTCGGTCTCCTCGTGGCTCATGACGGTATCGAGAAAGCCGAGACTCTTCTCCCAGCACTGCTTTGCACGAAGGGAAATCGCTTCCGCTTCGTCCATGTCCGCGCGGAACGCCTCCTCCAGGAGGGCGGCTGTTTTCTGATTCTGCCCATCGAGTATGGATAGCTCGCCGATGCACAGGAACAGAAATACCCCCAGAATGGCAAGACCCAGCCATAGCTTACGCATTGGCATCCTCCTTCCTGCAAAAGCAGACCTTACCCTCCCGGTCAACGGTGAGCAGCAGCACGTCGGAGAGGGTACATTTGCGTTCATGCAAAAGCGTGTTCAGCCATGCGTGGCTTTTCCCGGAAAGACAGAGATTTTCCTTCATCAAATTGCCGTCACTGATGATGGTGAAGGGAAGCGGGGAATCCTTGGCTTTGATCCCGGCATCCATGGCGGTGGCAGGCTGGAATTTAGCGAAGGGAAAGACGGAAATTTTGCCGTTGGTCTCCAGAATTGCATAGTTTACCATCGAAAAATCCAGAATCCCCTGCTCCCGGAGCTGGGAAGACAGCTCATCGAGATTGATGCGGGTTTTCCTCAGATTCTCCTGCACCAGCCTGCCGTTTTCCATCAGGATCACCGGCTTGCCGCACAGGAGCTTGCGAAGCCCCAGAAGCTTCATGCTCAGCGCCGCAAGAATCAGCTCAATCGCCAGTACGGCGCCGATCGGGACGAGCCCGGAAAAGAGGGAAATGGCATTATTCTGCATGGGCACTGCCGCAAGGTCGGCGATCAGCATGGTGACCACAAATTCCGACGGCTCCATCTCCCCGATCTGCCGCTTGCCCATCAGCCGGATGACCAGAATCAGCACAAGATACAGCAAAACCGACCGAATCAGCGATATGAGCATTCGACCACCTCCCCTCAAAAGTATTTGCCTCTTCTCCTCCTTTATGCACGCAGCTTTGCGAGAAATTGCCAAGGTTCCTATTGAAAAAGGGGGAAATCTGCGCTATAGTAGTAACGCATAAGAGAATATATCCCCGCTAAAAATTAAGGAGCTGAAACAATATGAAATTAGGTATCGTCGGCCTTCCCAATGTAGGCAAGTCCACCCTGTTCAACGCCATTACCAACGCCGGAATTCCGGCGGATAATTATGCTTTCTGCACCATCGACCCCAATGTGGGCATGGTCACCGTGCCCGATACGCGTCTGGAATGGCTGCGGGATTTCTATCAGCCGAAGAAATTCACCCCCGCTGTGATCGAATTTGTCGATATTGCAGGCCTTGTCAAGGGCGCAAGCCGCGGTGAAGGTCTGGGCAACAAATTCCTGTCCAATATCCGCAACACCGATGCCATCGTCCATGTGGTGCGCTGCTTTGATGACACCAACATCACCCATGTGGAGGGCAGCACCGATCCCATCCGTGATATTGAGATCATTAACCTTGAGCTGGTCATGGCTGATGTGGAGATGCTTGACCGCCGTATCGAAAAGTGCCAGAAGGCACTCAAGGGCGGCGACAAAAAGGTGCTTCATGAGATTGACGTCCTCACCGAGCTTCGCGCTCACATGGATCAGGGCAATCTCGCCCGCACCTTCTCCTGCCCCGATGACGATCTGGCGCTCATCGCCCAGTCCGACCTGCTCACCCTGAAAAAGACCATCTACGCCGCCAACGTCTCCGAGGACGATGTGAACAGCTATGGCGACAGCCCCTATTATCAGGCCGTCAAGAAGCTGGCCGATGCCGAAGGCAGTCAGGTTCTGCCCATCAGCGCCAAGCTGGAGGCCGACATTGCCGAGCTGGACGATCCCGAAGAGAAGGCCATGTTCATGGAAGAGCTGGGCATGGATCGCTCCGGCCTCGATAAGCTCATCCAGTGCAGCTACTCTCTGCTGGGTCTGATTTCCTTCCTCACCGGCGGCAGCGATGAATGCCGTGCCTGGACCATCAAAAAGGGAACCAAAGCACCGCAGGCTGCCGGTAAAATCCACACCGACTTTGAACGCGGCTTTATCCGTGCGGAGGTCATCGCTTTTGAAGACCTGAAAACCTGCGGCAGCCTCTCCGCTGCCAAGGCCAAGGGTCTGGTTCGCAGCGAAGGCAAGGAGTATGTGATGAAAGACGGCGATGTGGTGAATTTCCTGTTTAATGTATAAGGAGTCCCTGTCATGAAAAAAGCAATATCCCTGATCCTAATTCTTGTTCTCCTCTTTTCCCTGAGCCTCTGCGCCAGCGCAGAAGAAGAGAAGACTTCATTTGCCAATGCCGTTGAGCTGATGGAATACTGGGGCGAGGTCGGCTATCCCGATGATGTCGGCTCCATCTACTCCACCGACGGCACCGCCAACAACCTGACCATCCAGCTCATCGGCGACACCGACGGCAGCCGCGCCGCAGAAATTGCCGCCATGCTCGATGACCCCAGCACCGTCACCTTTGAAGCAGGTCTCTTCTCTGATCGAGACCTCCACGCCATCAGCGAGAATATCAGAACCGAGCTCATGCCCAATGACGACGGCATCAAGAGCTGCTCTGTCGGCTGGGGCAAAAAAGGCGGCTTTGGTATCAGCGGCCAGGAGCTTCGCGTGGTCGTCAATGTGGACGAAGAGCGCGTAGAAGAATATGCCGCTTCCCTTGCGCAGCGCTACGGCGAGGCCGTGGTCGTTGAGGCTGCAAGGCAGCAGGCGGCCTCTGAGGCGAAATCCATTTCCGATACTGAGAAAAACGCTTCCGAGGAACCCGCCGACGTCCAGCCCGCTCCCAGTGAAAGCGAGCCGGAAAGAATCTCAGAAAAGACCGAAAGCACAATTATTACCACGGTATTTTTAGTGGTTCTCCTTGCGTTTTTGATTGTTTTTGTAACTTATTTAGTAAAAAAGAAAAATAAACGGTAAAATTCGTTTTTTTCATCTAAAACCGTCCATTTCTTCATGGTTTTCCTGCACGAATTGACTTTTTTCGAGAAGAATGATACACTGTATCCATGTTTCCGAAAAAAGAAAGGAATGGAGAAATCATGGAAAACAAAATGGAAAAACGTTATGGCCTGCCGACTGCCATATCTATGGTCATCGGCATTGTCATCGGTTCCGGCGTCTTCATTAAGGGCGGCAAGGTCCTGAATCTGACCAACGGCAACCTGTGGCAGGGCATTGCCGTTGTCGGCATTGTGGGTCTGATCTGCATCATCTGCTCTCTCGTGTTCGCAACCCTCGGCTCCCGCTATGAGAAGGTCAACGGCGTTGTTGACTACGCTGAAATGGCACTCGGCCCCAACTACGCCTACTATGTCGGCTGGTTCATGAACTTCATCTATGTTCCTGCGCTGGTCGCCATGCTGGCTTTCTTCTCGGCCATGATGTTCCTGCAGCTGTTCGGCATCAACGCAGTCGACTTCACAACCGGTCAGATCAACCCCACCGCCATCGGCGTGGGTGCCGGCTTCATGATGCTGGGCTATGGCATCAACACCCTCTCCCCCAAGCTCGCCGGTAAAATGCAGGTCGGCATGACCGTCATCAAGCTCATCCCCCTGATCCTCATGGGCATCGTGGGCACCATCGCCGGTCTTGTCAACGGCGCAACCGCCAACGTGCTGAGCTACATCCAGTCCGCAGAATATGTGGCTGTTGACGGCGCAGGCTTCTTCAAGGCCATTGTCGGCTTCGCCTTTGCATATGAAGGCTGGATCCTCGCCACCTCCATCAACGCCGAGCTCAAGGACGCAAAGAAGAACCTTCCCCGCGCCCTTATCATCGGCTCACTGGTCACCATCGTTATCTATGCCCTGTACATCTTTGCAATGAGCGTTGTCGGCGACGTGGGCACCATCACCGGCACCTGGCCGTTTGGCGAATCCCTGCCCCGCATCGCATTCTCCAAGCTGTTCGGCAATGTCGTCGGCACCGTGGTTTATGTGTTCATCACCATCTCCTGCCTCGGCACCATGAACGGCCTGATCATGTCCTCCTGCCGCGGCCTGTATGCTCTGTCCGCTCGCGGCATGGGCCCCAAGCCCGAATTCTTCGGCGATGTTGACAAGCAGAACAATTTCTCCATCAAGTCCGCTGTGATCGGCATGATGGTCGGCGGCTTCTGGTATGCCTGGACGGTCATGATGTGGATGGGCGGCCCCGGTATGTTCAGCGCTGTGCACAGCTGTGAATGGCTGGCATGGGAGCCGGACGAAATCGGCATTATCTGCCTGTACGTCATGTACATCCCCATGATGATCGGCCTGATGGTCAAGGCCAAGGACCTGAGCCCGGTTAAGCGCTTCGTTCTCCCCGCTCTGGGTCTGGCCTGCTGCCTGTTCTTCGCCTATGCCATCTGGAATGGCTACGGCTGGAAGCAGTGCATCGGCTTCCTGATTTTCTTCCTCGCAGTTGAAATCATCGGCGCATTCTTCAAGAACGGCGGCAAAAAAGCTGCTGCAAAGTAAGATCAAATCAAAATGCAGCGCGCCAAAAGCAATTTTGGCACGCTGCTTTTTTAAGCCTTCCCCTTGAGGGGCAATGCTTTTCGGGGACGATGTCTTCGCTTTTCTGTACTTTCAAAAGGAGGCAATATGAAAAAGATTCTGACGGTTATCACGCTTGTTTTTTCCCTTTTGACCCTTGCTGGGATGGTCTATGTCATCCGCAGTCACGGCAGCGTCAGCGCGGGGTTTGCCTGCGTTCCCATGGTTCTGGCGCTGGGCAGTGCATCCCTGCGGAGGGTGGCGGCGAAGGAAGAAAAGAAGGACGATCATTCTCCCCGATAATTCTGCTCTGGGGCGGCATTGGCCGGTTTTCGGTTGCATTTTCTTGTGGCTTGTGGTAGTATAATCACGCAATGAGATACTGAGTATTGGAGGCGAAAACATGAAAGCGTTTAAAGTGATCCTGAAAATCGCGGCAGCCCTTGCAATCATCTCCGCTGCGCTGCTTCTGGTGGCTGCCTACCTCGATAAGCTTCGTGCGCTGTATGAGCGCCGCGGCGAATTAAAAGCGAAAGCGGTATCGCTCAAAGAGAAACTGCCCACAAAGCAGACGGTTCTGGAAAAGCTCCCCACCAAGGAGGATATGATCCGCATCAACCCCTTCCGCAAGACCGAAATCGAAGCAGAATATGCCGACTATGTAGATGTTCCCTGAATCAAAGCGCCGCTCTCCCACGGAGGGCGGCGCTTCAGCATGTCAAAAATGTCATTTTGACACGTCGGCAAGCTTTTCAGGCTTATATAGAAATTCCGGATTACGAAGAAACATGGTAAAAAAATTGAATATTTTCAAAAAAATGTAAATCATTGCAATAATTTGTAAAAAAATTATCGGATTTTGTGCAAAAAATACTGTAAAACCACTTGACAGCATTCATAGTTTATGTCATAATGAACATACGCTTAGTACAGACGCTTGTCTGTAGCGGGAGAACCAATCCATTGGGGTGTATCGGCTGCTCGGAAAGCAGCCGAGGAGAACTTCCTCTCTCTAACCCGACAGCTAATCCCGTAAGCTTCAGGAAGGTTCATAATATCCTTGGCTCGCAGCACAGGTCGATCTGTCCCCTGCGGGATATTTGCCTTCCGTCCGCCGGAACTCCGGCGGGCGCGTTTTCTTTCTATCCAAATTGCGAGACTAAAATTTTAGGAGGTTATTATGAGCAAACTGAGCGAAATCACGACACTGGATATCGTCATCATCTTCGGGTATCTGCTGGCCATGCTGGGCGTTGGACTGTTCTACATGCGCCGCGTCAAAAACCGCGAAGACTTCTACGCGGCGGATCACTCCATCGGCACCGGCATTATGCTCGCCACCGTCTGCGCTACCATCATCGGCGGCAGCTCCATGATGGGCAGAGCCGGACTGGGCTACACCAGCGGCATTGAATGCCTGATGACGGCGCTGCCGTACATGATCGGTATGTTCCTGTTCTCCGCGTATGCGGGAAAAATCTACGATGTCGGCGAGCGCAACGGCATCAACTCCATCCCCGCCCTTTTCGAGCTGCGCTTCGGCAAGAGCGCCAAGGTGGTCATCGCCGTCATGATCGCATTTGCCATGATGGGCACGGTCGCCTCGCAGGTCACAGCGACCGCCACCATCATTAAGCTCTTGGGCGGCAGGCTGGGCATCTCCTATGAGATGGGCGCAATTATTGCCACCCTGATTTTCATTATCTATACCGGCGCCTCCGGCCTGTTCGGCGTGGTATACACCGATGTGCTGCAATTTTTCATGCTGGTGGTGTTTGTCTACATCATGGTGCCCATTTCCAGCCTCTCCAGTCTGGGCGGTCTGAGCCGCTTTATTGCCAATATTGATGCAAAATACCTTGTCCCCCATGTGGACGGGCGGCTTCTGGGTGATATCGTCAGCTATCTGGTCATCACCATGGCAGGCGCGGAGATGTGGCAGCGCGCCTTTGCCGCCAAGAGCCGGAAGAGCGCCAAGCGGGGTATGTTCCTCGGCACGGCGGTCTATGCGCTGTGCGTGAGCATGATCCTTGTCATGGCGCTGGCGGCGCAGCAGCTGCTCCCCAATGTGCAGGCCACCTATGGCAGCACCGATGCGGTCATCCCGGCGCTGGCTGTCACCACCCTCCCCGCAGGTCTCACCGGGCTTGCGCTGGCGGGCATCCTCTCGGTCATGATGAGCACCGCGGACAGCTACCTTCTGGTGTCCATGCAGACCGTGGTCGATGACATCGGCAAGACCATCAACCCCAACATGAGCGAGAAAAAAGAGCTGCTCCTTTCCAGAATCATGAGCGTGGTGCTGGCAGGCAGTGCGCTGCTCATCGCCCTCTATGTCAAGAGTGCCTACACCATCCTCACCACCATCTACAATTTCTATGCCGCCGCCGCAGGCATTCCCGCGCTGGCTGCCCTCTATTGGAAGAAGGCTACGAAGCAGGGCATTCTGGCAGCCCTCATCGGCGGCTTCGCCGTCTGCGCCGCATGGAAGCTCTTAGGCTCCCCCTTCGGCATCGGCGGCACCCTCCCCGGCGCAGCCGTCTGCACCCTGCTCCTCGTCACCGTCAGCCTTGCCACCTACAAAAAATCCCCCTGCCCGATGGCATAAGCTTAAGATCTCCCTGTAGGGCAACGTCATCAACTTAAGGGCTACCCTGTTATAAAATAAACTTCAAATGCTTTCGTAGGGGCGAACTGCGTTCGCCCGCTCCAGCTTGCAGCTATATGAAATGTCGGTTGAATCGGATAGCGGGCGAACACAGTTCGCCCCTACGGTGGCTGAGCGCCATTGAATCACCATAAGTTGCTGACATTACCCCGTAGGGGCAAGCATCCCATACGCTTCGATCTGAACAGGGCGCATCCGCTGGATTGGCGGGTGCGCCTTGTATTTGCAAAAGTTTTCGTATTCTGCAAGAAAAAGGTTGCAACGGAAGGGAAATCGCAGTACGATAAAAGAAAAACCGCAGGAGGCGTTCCTATGCAGATCATTGCGCACAGCAAAGCCGCCATCGGGCAAATCGATCCGATGATTTACGGCCATTTTCTTGAACATCATCACCGGCAGGTTTACGGCGGTGTGTATGACCCGGAATCGAAATTTGCGGATGAGGACGGCTTCCGGACGGATGTTCTGGAGGCGATGCGTGCGGTCAGAATTCCCATTCTCCGCTGGCCGGGGGGCTGCTTTGTGTCGGCCTACCACTGGAAAGACGGCGTGGGCAAGGAGCGCCTGCCGTCCTTTGACAAGGCATGGCGGGTGGAGGAATCCAACGCCTTCGGCACGGATGAATTTGTCAAGCTCTGCCGGAAGCTCGGCTGCAAGCCCTATATCTGCACCAACGCAGGCACCGGCACTGCCGAGGAAATGAGCGACTGGGTGGAATACTGCAATCTGGAAACCGAAGGCCGCTGGGCAAGGCTGCGCATCGAGGGCGGAAACCCCGCGCCGCATAACGTCCGCTATTGGAGCGTCGGCAATGAAAACTGGGGCGCGCATGAGATGGGCGCAAAAAAGGCCGCCGAATGGGGCGACCTTGTGCGCGAATCGAGCAAAATGCTCCTTCGCGTCGATCCTGCACTGGAGCTTTCCGCCGCCGCCATCCCGGACGCGGAGTGGAACATGAATCTGCTGCGCGAAGCCGGGCGCTATCTCAACTGGATCTCCATCCACAGCTATTGGGACTTCTCCCCCGATGGGGATACCCATTTCTCCTATGCCGACACCGTCCTGCACACCGGGGAGGAAATCAGCGGCATTATCAACCGCGTGCGCGCCGATATTACCGCCTGGGGTCTGGAAAAGCAGATCAAAATCGCCTATGACGAGTGGAATCTCAAGGGCTGGTATCATCCGAACCTCATCGACAACCCCCACCGGGAGGTCACAAAAGAAGAATACCTCTATCCCCGCGATAAAAACGACAATAACCGCCTCTATACCATGGCTGACGCCGTCTTCACCGCCTGCTTCCTCAACACCTGCATCCGCAACTGCGATATTGTCGGCATGGCCTGCTTCTCCCCCTTCGTCAATACCCGCGGCGTCATCTGCACCCACAAGGACGGTCTGGTGCTTCGCCCGGGCTACTATGTATTTTATCTGTATGCCAACCTTCTGAAATCCACCGCCCTCAATGCCTGGGTGATGAACGTGCCCCAGTTTACAGGCGAATTTCGCGGAAAGTCCATGACGGTCGATACGGTCGATGCCGTTGTCACCTGCGAAAACGGCGAATATGCCATTGCCGCGGTGAATAAAGACCCGGAGAACAGCCAGACACTGGCATTTTCCGCACTGGAAGAGAAGCTTTCCCGCATGCGCATCCACACGCTGAACGGCCCGCGCACGGATTCCTATAATGACATCGGCATCAACGAGGTCGGCATCGTAAGCTCGGATTGGCTCCCCTTCAGCGGCACCGTCACCCTCCCGCCCCACAGCGTGAATGTGATCGAAATCCAATAGGCCGCCTTGCAAAATGTTTACAGACATGGTATAGTTTACTCATCCGGATTAACAAAGGAGGTACGTCCGCATGGATGCGCACACCAATGATATTGCCGAAAAGCTTCGCCGGTGGGAAAGCTATCTTATGAATTATAAGCTCCCCGATTGGGATGAAATCCCGAATTTCGGCCTCTATATGGAGCAGGTTTTGCAGCTGCTCACCGATTATCTGGACTATCTGCCCCCGGAGCTGAAGGCCGAGCAGTTCATCACCGCCGCGACCATCAACAACTATGTCCGCAACCGCTATATGCCCAGCCCCCAGAAGAAGAAATACTACCGCGTCCATATTGCCTACCTGATTATGATCTGCTCCCTGAAGCAGCGGCTGAATATTGCCACGATCCACCGTATGATCCCCGTGGGGATCACGGACGAAGAGGTGAAATCCATCTACTCGTCCTATGTTGTCCAGCACCGAAGCACCGCCAAATTCTTTATCGATCAGGTTCGGATGGTCGCAGCTCCCATTCTGGGGCACCCGGAGCTGCAAACCGACTCCTCCGTGGACAACGAAAACGACCTCATCTCCATCTCCGCCATCACCAGCTGCCTTTCCGGCCTGCTGGCGGAAAAGCTCCTTTATCTCAACGACATCTACCAATAATAGAAATCGGACGGTTCTTTTTCCGAAAAATGTCTCTTTCTTCGAGGCAAACCCGGAAAAAGAACCGTCTTCTTTTCCGAGTTTGAAGAAAATTTTCTCAAAACTGCAACAAAAGGTTGTCAAAGGTAACAAAACGGTGTATAATATTAAAGATTTTGACCCGAAAGGAAGATTTCTTTATGTTAAAGCGTTTGAGCGCCATCTTGCTTGCGATTGCCCTTTGTTTTTCCTGCTTTGGCAGCGTATGCAGCGCTGCAAATCAGTACCCGCAGGAGAATGTGGAGCTGAAGCTGCGGGAGTTAATGGCTAAATACTGCGGCACCCACTGGTACAGCAGCTTCCAGGGCGGTACGCAGTGCAAAGGCTTTGCCGATTTGGTCTTTGATGCGCTCTTCGGCACCGGCGGTACCGGCCCCTATTCCGACAATCGCTATACCCTGCCCAGCGCAAGCGGCCGTTTCTGCACCTGCCTCGGCATTCTCACCCCGGGTGAGTCCGACTACGACAGTCTGCGGGCCCTGCTCTCCAAGGCTCTGCCGGGCGACTATGTGCAGTGCGTCCGCCATACCGGAACGCAGCACTCCATGATCGTACTGGAAACCTCCGATACCGGCATCACCTTCTTTGACTGCAACCTCAAGGGCAGCTATCTGTGCGCCAGCTATACATACACCTGGGACGAGGTGGCCAAGAACCTTACCCGCGGCATCTCCCTCTACCGCCATGACGGCTACAAGCCGACCGCATCCTACAAGATCTATCTCGACCCCGGCGAAGGCGAGCTGAGCCAGACGGCCATCCCCGTGGAAAAGGGCGCAGCCTACGGCATTCTCCCCACGCCGGAGCGGAAGGGCTTCCTGTTTGACGGCTGGTTCTATGACCGCTACAGCTCGTCCGATTCGCCGGACAGAGTGTTTGTCAATGAAAAGACCGTCCATACCACCAATGCCAATGTCTATCTGCACGCCGCATGGGAGGTAGACCCCGGCCCCTGCGCGACCATAGGCCATGTTTGGAGCTCCGTGGTCACGCCGCCCACCTGCACGCTGGAAGGCTATACCACCGATACCTGCAAGGAATGCGGCATGGTCAGGATTTCCGATGTCCAGCCCGCCACCGGCCACAGCTGGGTCGACGGTAATCCCGTCGCGCCCACCTGCAAGGAGGATGGCTATACCCTCCAGACCTGCACCGTCTGCAAAGCCACCCAGAAGGTGAATATTGTCCCCTCCGGTCACAGCTACCGCGAGGTGAGCTGCATCCCCGCCACCAACGGTGAGGATGGCTATATCACCTATCTGTGCACCCGCTGCGGCTTTACCGTTACGGAAACCCTCCCCAGCAAGCTCCACCGCTTCACAGATTTGCAGGAGAACAGCTGGTACTATCCGTATGTAAAGGAAATGGTCGTGCTCGGCCTCATGAACGGCACCAGCGATACGACCTTCTCCCCCTCCAATACGCTGACCCGCGGTATGCTGGTCACGATCCTCTACCGCATGCAGGGCGAGCCTGCGCCCGAGCATTCCGGAACGGCCTACACCGATGTGCCCAACGGCAAGTGGTACAGCAGCGCAGTCGCCTGGGCAAGTGAAAACGGCATTGTCAAGGGCTATCCGGACAACACCTTCCGCCCCAATGCACCCATCACCCGCGAGCAGGCGGCAACCATCCTCTACCGCTTTGCCGAAGAACCCGATGTCACCGCCGCGCTGGATTTCCCGGACAGCCATGAGGCCGGAAAATACGCCATAGATGCGATCTCCTGGGCAACGCAGCAAGGCCTGATCAGCGGCGTAAAGACCGTCAACGGCACCATCCTTGCGCCCAAGGCCAATGCCTCCAGAGCCCAGATTTCCAAGATGATCGTCACCTTCACGGACAATCTGAAAGGATAATACATTATGAACCTTCCGCAACTCATTGCGCTTCTGGCGCCGGAGCTGTCGCAGACGCTCTCGATGCTGTCTGTCTACGGCGCAATCGCTCTGGCGCTGCTTACCTGCTTTTTCGGCTTCCGCCTGCGGCAGGTATGGTACACGCTGCTGGTTTTTGCAGCCGGAGCACTGCTGGGCTATGGGATCGCAGCGCTGTTTCTGCCGGAAAAGCTCGGAATCTGTATTCTCATCGGCCTCGGCACGGGATTGCTTGCCACGCTTTTTACCTTCCGCCTGTATCAGGCCGCCATGTTCTGCATCGGCTTCTTTGCCGTGTTCCTTGCCTTCGGTGAGGCACTGACGGATATTTCTCCCATCGTCTCTGTTATTGCATCTGCACTGCTGGGCGTGCTCGGCGGTATTCTTGCAGCGCGTTTCCAGTATAAGGTCGTCATTCTCGTCACTGCCGTTTCCGGCGGCTGGCGGGCAGCCTCCCTGCTTCGCCGCTGCATCCCGACCATGACCGTGCAGACCATGCTGATCCTTGCCGGATGTCTGATTGCCGCCGGTCTGGTGTTCCAATTCTCTTCGACGCAAAAATTTGCAAAAAAATAGAGGTGGCGCGTGTATGCGTACATTGATCCTGAAGCTTATCACCCGCCGTCACGGAGAAATATCCGGCGGTGCGGCGCGCACAGCCTGCGGAAAAGCAGCCGGAAGCATCGGCATCTGCTGCAATGTTCTGCTCTTTATCGCCAAGCTGCTCATCGGCCTGCTCTCCGGCTCGGTCGCCATCACCGCCGATGCCGTGAACAACCTCTCTGATGCCTCTGCCTCCTTCATGACCCTTTTGGGCTTCCGGCTGGCGGAAAAGCCTGCGGATGAAGATCATCCCTTCGGCCACGCGAGAATCGAGTATCTGACCGGCCTCGGCGTTGCCGCCCTGATTCTACTCATTGGCGTGGAGCTGGGCAAATCCTCACTCACAAAAATTCTCCATCCCGAAGAAATTCTGTTCTCTATCCCGCTGGTTCTTGTGCTGGTGCTGTCCATCCTCGTGAAGCTCTGGATGGCAGGCATCAACAGCTTCTTCGGAAAGGCGATTGATTCCTCTACCCTGTTGGCTGCCGCTGCGGACAGCCGGAATGATGTCATCAGCACCGCCGCTGTTCTGCTTGCCTGCGTGATCGGAAAAATCACGAATCTGCGGCTCGACGGCTACATGGGCATGGCAGTCGCCCTGTTCATTGTCTGGTCGGGCATCGGCATTGCCCGCGAAACGATCTCCCCCCTGCTGGGTGAGAACGCCGACCCGGCGCTGGTGAAGGCCATTGTAGACGATGTCCGCACCTGCCCGGAGGTGCTGGGCGTCCATGACGTGATGGTGCACGACTACGGCCCCGGGCAGAAATTTGCCACCCTCCACGTGGAGATGGACGGACGGGAAGACCCCCTCCGCTGCCATGACCTGATCGACAACATAGAGCGCGCCGTTCTGGCGCACCTCGGCGTACATCTGACCATCCATTATGACCCGCTGGAAATGGACAACGAGGAGACCAATGCCATCCGCACCCGGATTCTGGACATCATCCACAGCATCGACTCCGGCCTGTCCATGCACGATTTCCGCATGGTGCGCGGCGACGACCACTGCAACCTGATTTTCGATCTCGTTGTTCCCCCCACGCTCGACCAAACCGCACTCCGCCACACCATCACCCGCGAGATCGAAGCGCTCCCCGGCAAATACTACGCCGTCATCACCTTCGACTCCGCCGCATTTAACCCCGGCGCATAAAACGAACAAAAAAGCACTCTGCAAATGCCACGGGTTCATAAGGCAGTTTTTTGGATTGTTCGGTAAGATACAATATGCGGCTATATCGACAAATCAGAATTTTCGGAGGTGATTTCAATGGCAAAAGGCAAAGAGTACGTTTCTTTTTGTCCGAACAATCCACCGGATTGGTATTGGGTATATGGATTGCATGATGCCTTCATCACAAAAATCGAATCGATTGACTTTCCGTTCGATTACAACAAATTCGTGAAAGAAAAAAGCAAATACAACCGTAACTGCTTATCATTGAAGATCAATGCAAAAAACGCGCTGTATGATACGTCAATCAAGGAAATCCGTTTTTACAATTATAAAATACTGAGCGATTACAATTTACTGCGCGACAAAAAAGATGTATGTTGGAAAGCGGACCGTCTCTCGGATCAAGGGGACTGTTTTGTTTTAGAGATTGATTTGTGGGATTTTTATTCGAATCAGAAGGATTTCACATTTAAAATCAAATTTGATCGTGCAGAGGTTGATAGAGAGTAACTTGACACATCGATGAAAAAAACATCCCGACAAATCCCGGTTTGTCGAGCTAAAAAGAAATAACCCGCTGAAAAGGAAAATCTTTTTCAGCGGGTATCTTTGTCTCATACCATAGCAAGCAGGGAAATTATATATAATTTCCGAGTGATGTTTGCCCTTACGGGCAAATGATGTTATGGCTATGCCATAGTGATGTTTTGCGGCGTTGCCGCAAAGTGATATGATGTATTCCACCACACACGCCCGCAGGCACATCACCCGCCGTAGGCGTACATCACGCACAATAGGGCGCATCACATTCCACGCAGTGGAATACATCGTTTTCGGCGCGTGGGCAGTTGCTTCAAAAAACATCCTTGTCAGCACGCGCCGAAACCGCAGAGTGCTTTTTTCGAAAAAATTCTTCCGGAAATCAAAAGCTCCTGATGGAAGGGCAATGTCATAAACTAAAGACAGGGGTTTAAGATCGTCCTAATCTCATAATATTTTACATGACCCGCCGTAGGGGCGAACTGCGTTCGCCCGCCCGCCGATTCAACCGATATTTGATTAAGCTGCAAGCCGGAGCGGGCGAACACAGTTCGCCCCTACGGGAGTGCCTGCCGCCGAACAGCATAGCCTTGCCTTAAGTTGATGACATTGCCTTCCAGGGGGAGCCTTTGGCTTTCTGCGCAAACAACTGCAAAGCTTAATTTGAGCCATCAAAGCAACGCAGGGGATACTTCTATGTGCATAGAAGTGTCCCCTGTGTTTGTGCCTTTATGATTTACTTAGCTTCCAGATAGCGCGTGATGATGGCAGCGATCTGGGCGCGGGTGGCGTTGGTCTTGGGGTTGAGGAAGGTGCCGTCCACGGTCTTCACGCCGGTGATGAGGCCTTCCTGCGTTGCCCAGAGGAGGGCATCGTAGGCGTAGGAGCCGATCTGGCTACTGTCGGGGAAGAAGCTCAGCGTGCCGGAGGCGGCGGGCTTTCCTGCGTAGCGGTAGAGGATGGTAGCGATCTGCTCGCGGGAGATTTCGCGGTTGGGCAGGAAGGTGCCATCGGCGTAGCCGGTGACGATTTCATTTTCTGCTGCCCAGAGGACGGCCTTGGTGTAGTATCTGCCTTCTGCCACATCGGAGAACTGCTTATCCGTAGTGAATTCAGGCTCTCCGGCAATGCGGTAGAGGATGGTGACCAGCTGACCGCGGGTGACGGTGCCGTTCGGCTTGAAGATGCTGTCGGAAATGCCCTTCATGAGGCCGGTTTCGACGCAGTAGTCAATGCCTGCATGAGACCAGCTGCTGGGCTTGGGCGCGTCAGTAAAGTCCTTGCTCGGGCAGTCTTCGCCGCCGCCGCAGATGTAGTCGGAGGATTTGAGGCCGCAGTAGATGCACTTGCCGTTTTCGTAGGCATGGCCCCGTGCGGGAATTTCGCTCACTTCCTTATAGTCGCAGCGTGTGCAGGTCTTTGTAACGGAGCCTGCCTCGGTGCAGGTTGCAGCAGCCGTGGTTTCCTTTACATCGTGACCCAATGCTGCGACCTCATCGCCCACATAGCTGTCGCCGCAGGCGCAGGTATAGGTGGTGTAGCCCTTTTCCGTGCAGGTGGGCGCGGTAACGACCTCGGTGTACTCGTGGACATGGACAACAGGTGCGCCGCCGCCTTCGAAGGTCAGGGACTGGAGATAGAAGGTATAGCCCTCGGTCATGCCGGTATAGGCATCAATGGCGATCTTTTCGGCCTTAATGCCGGTATTCTCATAGGCGAAGATTTCGGTAAAGCTCTCGCCGTCTTCGCTGCGATAGCAGGTGTAGGTGTCGCCCTCCTTGGCGATCTTGAACCAGTACATGGCATTGTTCTGGGCAAGACCGGGAGAGGAGGTCATGGTTTCATGGGTGATCGCGCCATCCTTGCGGATGAAGTCCTGCAGGGAGCCGTCACCGCCGCGGATACCGGCGCAGTTGTTGTAGTCCTCCATGGCGTAGAAGCCGAAGAACTGGTAGTAGCCGTTGCCGGCAGAGCCGGTATTGAAGCGGAACTTCAGCGTGGCTTCCCAATCGCCTGCCACGGGAACGATAAGCAAATCCTTAGGATTCGTCGCCGCATCGCCGGAGAGCTGATCGTTAGCAGGCTCAAAGCCATTCTTGGTGCAGATCATGTACAGACCCTCGCCCTCGCGGATGGAGGTTGCGTCCTTGTTGACCACCTCAAAGAGGTCAGCAGAGGCGGGGTCGGTAAAGTCGATATCCGCAAGACCCGAAGCAAAGACCTTGACGGCGGCATCGGAGCGGCTGAGCACCTCGCCTCTGGCATTGACCACGGCGATGCAATAGGTGCCTTCGGCACTCGGGGCGGCAATCTGGGCGGCGTTGCCGGGGGCAGAGGTCATGTTGCTGCCCGCCTTGAAAACGGTTGCATTGGCAGGAGCTACCCAAACGGTCAGGGACGGATCGTTCAGGTTGGCTGCAAGCTGGAGCAGATCGCCGGGCTTGCCGGATACATTCTTGGGCAGCAGGCGGTTTGCTTCGGAAATGTAGGTAGAGAAGTGGATGACCTGATCGCTCTGGCCGGAACGGCTGGCCGTCAGCGTCCAGTCGCCCGCTTCGGTGATTTTCTGTCCGTTGGTGACGGAAGCGCCGTTGAGCTTGAAGGAATAGGCATCGGTATCGAGTTCGAGCACCAGAGGATACTTTGCGGAAATGCTGACCTTCTGCCCTTCGGTCACATTGGCAAGGGTCATCTCGGCAAATTCCAGAGAGGCAAGAGAAGCGCCGCCATCCTGGAACTTGATGTAGATATCCTGCACACCGCGCAGGCGGGACGGAAGCGCCAGCTCAACTGCCTGATACTTGCCGCCGGTGTTTTTTACGGTGGTCTGTGCAAAGACTGCGTTGCCCTTGTCGGGGTCGGCGGTATAGAGCTTGATGGTTGCCGAGCCATCGGCATTGAGGCCGCCGGAGGTGCGGCTGTTGGCGACATGGAGGGTCACTCTGGGCTTGCAGCCGCTGGCACCGAAGTCAAGGTTCTTGAAGGCCAGCAGATCGGCGCTGCCGGTCTGGGCAACAGAGCCGTCGGCCTGTGCCGTAATGCTGCCGCGGGCTTCATCGAAGGAGGCGGCCTTCAGAACGCCGTAAGCGTCTCTGGTTTTGGAATCATCGTCTGCGGTCAGGGTGAAGACCACCTCTGTGCTTTCGCCCTTCTTGAGATCAACAAGGACATAGCTGCGACCTTCGGCATCCTTTTGGATTTTCAGTTCCTTGCCGCCGAGGCTTGCCTTGCTCCATTCGAGGCCGCACATGAGCTTGAGCTGGGCGGCTTCCTCATCGGTGGTGAGGCTGGCGGCGGCGGTGGCGGGATTCCAGCGGATATCGACCTGAGTATTATTTCTTGCGCGCAGGCCGGTGATCGAGCCGGAGGTCAGATTGGGCAGCAGGGTGGGGAGAATCTCGACAACGCCGGTGTTGGAGTAGAGCAGGGATTCATTCACCGCGCCCATGAGACCGAAGGCGGAGTCGGTGCACAGGCAGGAGGAGTGGTTATTATTGTGGGAGGTCAGCATGTTGTCATACTGGTAGCCGTTGGTGAGCAGGTACAGCATAACGCGCTGGAGGGCGAGGGGGCGCTTGAGTCTGGCTTCGACCAGTGCCTTGTGGGTCGCGCCGTGGGATTCGGGGGCTTCCTGCCCATTGTAGGCAGCGGAGCGCATATCCATGGCGATGGCAAGGCCATCGCGGATCGCGCGGCTGTCCTGTGCCTCATAGCCGGGCCATGCAGCATAGGCGTGGCTCTCATGGCGGTGGTTGTGGGCTTCGCGCAGGCTGGTGGAGGCCCATTCCTTGAATTCGCCGGTCTTGGTCTCATAGAGATATTCCGGCATCAGGCTTTCAAATTCTGCCCATTCGGCAAGCTTTTCTTCGCTGCCGCCGCATTGCTCCACCATCGTTCTTGCAATGAACAGGGTGTCATGCGCCGCTGCAATATCCATGGAGACATTGAAGGCCAGTGCGCCGGGTCTTGCGCCGCCCTGCTGGGGGGAGTTTTCGGGAGAGAAGCCGGGGGCAAAGATGTACTTGGCATCCTTATCGCCCTTGGCAAGCGCCTGAGAGAGGGTCGTGCCGTCGGCCACATGGTGCTTGCCCTGCCCATCGGTGTAATACTTTTCATCTACGAACTGCGTCCAGAAGTTCATGGCCTTCATGGACAGGGGATAGAGGATATCCTTCTCCAGATCCATGTAGCCGTCGGCGGTGATGCGGGCAATGTCGGCGTCGCTCAGGTCGAGAACGCTCCTGTTGCGCTCCAGACTGATATCCTTGCCGACGGGAATCTGCTGGTTGCCGTAGCACTGCCAGTATTCGAAGATGGGGATCAGCAGCCAGTCGGTGATGCCGTTGACGAAAACGTGGGGATAGTCGTTGCTGTAGTGGTAGCTCTGACCCTGCCCGGTGCCGTCTACTCTGGGAGGTCCGAGGATGGCGTCCGTCATGCCGTAGATGCCGGAGGCGTTGGTCTCCCAGTCCGCGACCATGCGGAGGATGAAGCTGATGTAGCCGTTGCCCGCTTCCATCATGTTGCCGGTATTCAGGCCGGAGACCTGCAAATTGGTGTTGGCATCGAGGGTGTAGTCGCCGCTCCAGTCGGGCGCCCAGGTGCCGCACCAGATACCGCCCAGTCGGGACGAGCCATAGCCATGGGCGCAGATGACGCCGAAGCGGCCGTTGTTGTAAACCCGCTCAAGGAAGGCCTTGTTGATGCTGCTCTTGTTGGAATTCTGCTTGGCGATCAGCTTGGCGTTGGTCAGCTCGCGGTCGGCCTTTTCCTCTGCGGTCTGGCAGAGGTCAATGCGAATGTTATTGAACATGCCGCCGTGGATGGCTGCATGGGGGGCAAGCAGCTTCTGATAGCTCTCTTCCCTGCTCTCAATGCCCTTGTCGGCAATCAGCTCCGCGATCTCATTCTGAAGGCGGTCATAGAGCTTGGTGCGGATATCATTCAGATTCTGGCAGCCATCGTCCTGACGGTCAACCTTGGTGATGAGCATAATGGAGCTGGTGCCGGTCACGGTCAGGCGGGGGTCGTTGGCCTGCGCGTTATTGACGGTGCGGGTTGCCGCGTTATAGGCAACCGTGCCGCCGCTGCCCAGCACGATACGGGTCGCGGTTGCCCAGCCGCCATAGGAGAAGAGGGTCTTGTTGCCGGTATTCTTGGAGCCGGTGATATCGCGGATGGCGAACTTGCCGAGAATGCCGAAGCCCACGACCTGTCCGCTCTCCTGCGTGACAACATAATCAGAGCCGGGCATGGGGTTGACCGAGCCGGCATTTCGCATATCGGTCAGATGATCCATGGAGATGGTGAGGTTCAGATTTTTTCCTGCGGGGGCTTCGATATAGGTGACGATCACATCATCCTCGCGGGAGGCAAAGGAACGGCGGTTCCATTCGTTGCCGCTTGCATCCTTCCACTGGGCGCCGACCTCGGCGGTTTCGTAGTTGGTATAGCGGTTGTAGTTGGTCTTGTTGGCTGCGGTATAGTCGTTGTTCTTGATGCGGTACTGGCCTGCGGGCATATAAGGGCGGGACCAGACCATGCCGCGTCCACCGCTGATGCCGTAGGTGTTCTGGTCATAGGTATTGGCAGCCTGATTCCAGATCCAGTTGTTGTGATTGATGGCGCCCACGCGCTGCTGGTCGATGATGTCAGCCAGCTGGGGCACCTCATGTACGCCGTTATCGTCATAGACGATCTTGGTGTTATTGAAGATGAAGACATCCTCGTTGGGGTCGCCGCTTTCCATCAGGGCGATTTCGCCGTTGGCGGTGGCAAGCGCCTGCCGCCAGTTGTTGTTGCCGGTGCGCTTTTCGATGGTGTAATAGGTGTCCTCATTCCAGCCCATCGCACCGTTCAGGCCGCGTGTCCAGTCGGCTGCGGCCTTGGCCTCTACAGGCGGAATATAGCCGATGCAGCCAATCAGCAGCACGGCGCACAGGGTAAGCGCGAGTAGTTTTTTCGCCAGTTTCATAGGTGTTTCTCCTTCCATTTTGATTTTCCTCTTTTTCGATCTGCAAATTTATTATATCATTAATATTGACCGAGTCAATCCTTTTTCCCCTGCCGAAACGTTGACATTTGGCACGGTTTCCACTATACTTTGAAAAAAAGAGAGGTGCTTTTCCATGGATTATCCATTTTATGCCATGCTCTCGCGGATGCGCTATATTACCCGCTGGAGCCTGATGCGAAATACGTTTTCCGAAAACATTCAGGAGCACAGCCACATGGTCGCGGTGCTCGCCCATGCGCTGGCGCTGATTCGCCGGGATGTGCTGGGGCTGGAGGCTGACCCCGACAAATGCGCCACGGCGGCGCTGTTCCACGATGCCAGCGAAATCCTCACCGGCGACCTGCCCACGCCCATCAAGTACTATAATCCCGCCATCCGCACCGCCTACAAGCAGGTGGAGAAGGTGAGCTGCGAAAAGCTCCTGTCCATGCTGCCGCCCGAGCTGCAGGAGGGCATCCGGGAGCCGCTGTTTGAGTCCGATGAGACTGTCCGCCCCATCGTGAAGGCGGCGGATAAGCTCTCGGCGCACATCAAGTGCATCGAGGAGCTGAAAGCAGGCAACTCCGAATTCGAAGCCGCCTGCCGCCAGACAAGAGCCGCACTGGAAGATATGCACCTGCCGGAGCTCGACTGGTTCATGGAACACTGCCTAGACGCGTTCTCAAAGAATCTGGACGAACTCGATACACTATAAACGACCTGCAACACAGGGAACTGCCGAACACAGGGAACTCAATGACATTAATTTAAGGCAAGGCTTTGCCGTTAGGTGGCAGGCAGTCCCGTAGGGGCGAACTGTGTTCGCCCGCTCCGGCTTGCAGTTTAATCAAATGTCGGTTGAAACGGCAGGCGGGCGAACACAGTTCGCCCCTACGGTGGCTGTGCGCCACTGAATCAACTTAACAGAGGCATATACGGATTGTATCGCCGTAGGGGAGGGGCTTGCTTCCCCAATGGTGCGATCAGCACCGATTGGAAAGCGTGCAGAAAACCAAGGCCGGATTCGGGAGGGGCAAGCCCCTCCCCTACGGCATCGTATAATATAGACATCGGCTAACTTTTGAAATGTCTGCCTTTAGCTTCGGAAGCGAAAGGTCTGCGCCCGGGCGCAGAAAAACGGCTTTCCCGGGAGCCTGTGCCGCTCCCGGGAAAGCCGTTCTGTGATGTTTCCTTCTCATCAAAAAGAGCGAGCCTTGTCAGCGCTCTCTGATTTTACCTGTTGATAGCCCATTACGACGATCCACATATACATGCAGGTCTTCGGGAGCATCAGCATGCCGATCATCGGGCTCAGCGCAGACCATAATACGACCGGGATGTAGAAGAGAAAGCTCAGAAGAACAGCCAGCCACATCCATTTGTAAATTCTGTCGCTTCTCTGCGTAAAATAAAGAACCACCATGATCAGCCCCATAATTGCGAAGGGAATATTTCTGTAAATCCCCCAGATAACAGGCGCAGAGCCTGTCCAGTCGTTCTGCGGAAGAGCGCAGAGGATGATTCTGATGAAAGCCAGAAGAATAACGGCAACGCGCAGAGGGGTGCTTTTTCTCTCATACCGCAGCTCAAATATGAAATACAGGATAAGATAGAAAACGGTCATGGTAATGGAGGTTATCATTTTTCCGATTCCAAGAGAAACGGAATAATCCCCCAAAGGCCGCACGACAGCTAAAATCCGGGGAACAAGGTGAAATGCATCTCCGAAAACAAGAACAAGGCACATGATGCCGAAAAGCAGAATTTCACGGTTTTTATCACTTCTTCTGATAATCTGAAGCCCCATGACCACCGTGAAAATCAGGTAAAAAACGCAGAATACTGCTTCCATTATTTTTCCCATAAATACCTCCATAAGTGTGTTAGATATGATTCATGTAAATTGAACAGGACAAATCTATAAGGAAATGTAAGACAACGCTTTGCTGTTTGGTGGCAGGATATGTCATTTTTATGAGAGCAGCGGCTGCCCCTGTTGGTGGATTAAAGCGTCATGTTGGCGATTGCGGTGTCTGTTTTGGTCAAAGCGAAGCACAGCAGGAACATACCGGGGACATCCTCCGGCAGGCACTGCACGCGGAAGATACCGTTGGTAGGAATCTTGCCCGCCATGGAATCCTTGTACTTGGGATTCATGGCACCGGTGCCTGCCAGCTCACAGGAGCCGATGCTCTGGCCGTGTTTTGTAACATCATAATGAGCCGCAGCGCCATGAAGCCGGAAGCGGAAGCCGTAACCCATGTCCCGCAGCACATCCCAGACCTGAACACCATCCACCTTAAACGAAGAGGTGATGGTCACATAGAAATCATGACCATTGCCCAGCGCAAAAGCCTTGCTGTGCCCGATCAGCTTCTCCACCTGCGTGTCGGCAGCGACATCACGGAACAAAAACGGCGTATCCCTGAACAGCGTCACCTTCTCGCAGACAGCTTCATAAACGATACTGCCCTCGACATCTTTCATCACATAACTCTGGTTGCCCTTTCCGGTAAAATGGAATACATAATCCATAGGATTACCTCCTTCTGTAAGATGGTTTTATTTTAAGAATATTCACACTGTTTCATAATGTGCAGCACCGTAGAGGCGAACTGTGTTCGCCCGTTCTGTATTACAACGATCCTATATGCTCATCCGTTTTCGGTGCGGGATGCCGAAACCTTAGCGCGGTGATACAGTGTTTCGGAAAAAGCCTCTAACCGTATCCGCAGCTGTCCTTCATCCTCATAGTTATAATCCGTTTCCAGCCGCATGATCGGGATATCGAACCGGTCAAGAATACGCTCCAGATTCATCAGCTCAAAATCATATTCAATCTGATTTTTCAGCACATGCATGATAACGCCCTGAATATTTCCTTTTTCCAGCTTATGACGCACGACCCACTGAAGCTTATTGTTGGTGACAAAGGCGGAGGAAATATCTGCATTCAGATAACGGTCCGCAAGGGCGAGGAGTATCTTGCGCCGGGAGCCCTTACACGGCTTTGAAGAGGCGATATGCGCCGCATCCGGATGGATCACCGTATAAATGCGAAGATTTGATTCTTCGATCAGAATCGGTATCTTATAGTTGGGAGGATAAACAGGCGAGCCGATCAGCATGACCCGACCAAGCGAAAGGGGGGCTTCTGCCGCAGTATTGATTTGCCGGATCTCCTCTGTCAATGCCCGCAGATGTGCACACCAATCCGATTTATCGATACACCAGTGATAGCTGGCGGCGATCAGCATTTTTGCCGAGCCGCAGATCGTGGCGTCCGTTTGCTGAGAAAGACGGCAGAAAGCCTTCCACGCGGCGGCACAGTCGGCGGAATGTTGGCACTCCCGAGCCAAAGCGCGATGAGAAAGCCGCTGTTTCAGATGCTTTTTCAGCACCGATGTGACACGCAAAATCTCACTGCGCCACAGCTTGATTTGCGCGGGATCCTCTTTATCCATCGGCACTTCAAAAGGAATGATACGGAAACGCTGACCGAGCAGATCAGCGAGCCGACGCATATTGTCCGAAATCAGCGGGACAAGTACGATCGTATCACGGTCCGGCGCGGTTTCTTCGTCCATCAGACGACCCACCGCAGCCTTAAAGGCGTGATCTGCATTCCGTGGGCAGACGGTTTCGCTCTGCACGGCATCGAAAAGACTGCCGCCGAGAAGATACATCGGAGTTTCTCCCATGGAGCGAATGATCTCGTCCGGGAACTGATGTCCTAACAAAATGACACGCGGGTGAAGCTTTTTCAGCTGCTGACGGTCGGCATATTGCAGTGCCAGTCTGTAAAAATAATCAAATTCGTGATACGTGTTGTTCATCGTATGGAGCTGCGATAACGTATCCTGCCACTCCACCTCATAATTTGTGCGTTTGTTCTCGGCCATAGACATCACTCCGTGCGCATGGCTTCGTACTGCTCGGCAGCAAGACAGGCCGCTCCGATCGCACCGCAGAACTGCGGGTGTTCGGCACGGTATACGTCTGTCATCAGCTCATCCTCAAAGGCTTTATGAAGTCCGATGTTCAGCGCACCGCCGCCGGTGAGCATGATATCACCGTTTGCATCGCGTTTGCGTATCATCTTGATTACACGGCGTGCCATAGACAGATGCATACCCGCAAGGATATCCTCCCGGGTGTGGCGACGGGCGATCAATGAAATGATTTCCGACTGTGCGAACACGATGCAGGTACTGTTGATATCGCAGGGCTCTTTACTTGTAACCGACAGCTCGCCGATTTTTTCAATATCCGTATCAAGGATTTGCGCTGCGGTCTCCATAAACTTTCCGGTTCCGGCAGCACATTTATCATTCATATTGAAGTTCCTGACGCCGAAGCCTTCATCAAGGTAGATGATTTTACTGTCCTGACCTCCGATATCAATCAGCAAACCGGGACGAAAGCCTTTCGGGGCCGTTAATTTCGCGCCGTAAGCGTGCGCGGTGATCTCGGATATGTCATCATCGGCAGTGTCTATGATCTTCCGGCTGTATCCGGTAGCCATCGTATATTTGATATCGCTTCGACCGATTCCGTTTCTTTCTGCCATCTCGTTCAGCAAGCGCTCTGCGGCGGCAGAGTTATCTATCCCGGAACGGATTTTGTGCAGATCAACGACCTGACCCTGATGGATCAAAGCTACTTTAAGGAAGGTTGAACCTCCGTCAATTCCGGCAAAATCTACAATATTCATCATGATTTCTCTTTCCTTTGAACTTGATCATTTCCAAAAAGGCTTCTATACGGATGCGCAGCTGCTCTACGTCCTCATCACTGTAATCGCTTTCCAGACGGATGACGGGAATACCGTGCTGCTCTCCCACCCGCTCGATCATATCTCCGTCATAATCGTTGGAAACACAGCTGCGAAGCACATGATAGACAATGCCGTCGATCCGGCACGCTTCGATCAGCCGCGATATATGCTTGGCCCTGAGCGAGTTATCAGAGAATACCGGGCAGGTACATGCCCCGATACCGTTTGCCAATGCACGGTAATAGCCTTCTGCGGTGTTCTCCGCAGGCATGCACATTTCATTCAGAGCACGGTCACCGAGGCAGGTGTCATCTGATACCAACAGACCGCCCTGTTCTTCGATCAGCAGCGGAATCTTGTAGTTCGGGAAGATGATCGGTGAGCCTGCCAACAGGATTCGAGGCAGCTTTTTTCGAGTGATGAATTCCTTGCTGCGTGCTCGCTCCTCCAGACAGTCATTCAGCTTCTTTACTTTCTGTACCCACACGGAAATGTCCTCATAGGCAGAAGCGTTCATAACGGTCATGATATGACTTCCGCGGATCACAGGATGCTCAAGCGCTTTCAGTGACATAAGCCTGCGCGTTTCCGTGCGTGCCGCATTCATTACGGAAATACTGTTTTCAAGTCTTTCGCGCGTGACCGGAATACCGGTTTTACCGGAAATGATACCGGCGACCGATTTCAGTTCCGCCGCATAGGTTTTTATGGTATTGTCATCCGCTCTGTTCAGCGGAACATACAACGGGATCGCCGGCTTATCGGGCGTGTCAAGTGTACTGGCCAGTTTCTTTTTGCAGTCGCAGGTCGCGGGGATGACATACATCCCGCAGGCATCGAAAACGCCGCCGGTATGGGAAAACGCATGTCCGGCAACGGACTTGATCAGCGGGCAGGCATCGCGGGGAACGGTACTTTCTCCCACAATGGCTCCCGCCTGCGTTCCGCAGCAAAGACGAATGGGACGCGCTCCCGCCGCATAAACCAGCTCCGGAGGAACAGCGGCGCAGAATACGCCCGCGTAGGCTTTATCTTCTTTATAGCATATCGGCTGATTATCAACATAGACCCGATGCAGTATATCGGTAAAAGCACGCAGTTCATCAGGTGCGCCGGGAAGCGCATTCAGCTTTTGCAGATACTTGGATGCCGTCATACGGTTTCTGCTCAGAAAACGTTCCTGCTGCCGCGCCTGCCACGGATTATCCTCGCTGTGCTCGGGGACACTCAGCCGGACAGATGCTTCTTCATCCGGCAGAAGATCGGCCTTCTTTGTGCGTTGTTCCGTATGAAATGCGGAGCGATATACCGTTTTCCCGAACAGCGTCAGCGAAAGTGCATTCTCCTCGGGACAACGGTCAATACATTCGCCGCACACAATGCAGTTGTTCACATCAAGCTCCCGTGAATCATTCGCCTGCAAAACCTTCTTGCAGCGCATCGGACAGGCTTCATAGCAGGCACGGCAGCCGACGCAATGCGCGCTCTCCTTTTTAAGCTTTACAGGGCTGATGCGGGAAGTCCATCCCAAAATCAGACCGATCGGGCAAAAGCTGCACCAGAATCGCGCGATAAACGGCGCGGGCACGGATACCAGTACAACAAGGAACCAGCCGGGATCATACCCGATGATAAAATGAACAATTATGTACGCAATACAAAACAGGTACTGAAATATGTTCATGAAGCTGCGATATTTTTCTGTCCGGTGCAGCTGCGGAATATGCAGCTTGACCGCGCATCGGGTGATGATATCAAGCACCATCCCCACCGGGCAGCAGAAACCGCACCACGCGCGTCCGAGAAGCAGAATGCCCAAAGACAATATACCGATCAGCGACCAAAACGCAAGTAAGGAAAGGTGGTAAAGCCTGATCAGCACAAGGATAACTGCCGTAATCCATATGGCGCTGATGATACGGCTCAGAAGCCGAATCGCTCTGATATTTTTTTCAGGTCTTTTTCGCATACTCAATTGTTGGCCTCCCCGATAATTCTCCACCGTTAACCGCGTCCGCCGGGTTTTTCATGCAGTAAAGTGTTCATATTATATCAAAATTTCATATAATAATAAAGACGGTACGAAAAAATGATGCAGAAACAACGCGGATGCAGCTGAAATCAGTTGCATCCGCTTTGTTGTAATTCTGCAAAGAAACAGCAGTTTTTGTTATTCAACATATTCTGTTGATATCTCTGTTAATCAAAGATATCTGTTTAGCATATTGCCCTCTTATAGTTCTCTTAAATAATCCTCCACATTCAGATACGCAATGCCGTTTTCTGAAGAACTCTTTCCGCGATAGATCACATAACGTCCCTTAACCTCCCCGAACCGGCGCGAAACCAGAGCGAGCCGTGTTTCGTCTCGCAGATATCTGGCTTGCCGGTCAACGATTTTGTCACTGTGCTTGACTTCGTAAAGACGGCAAGTACTGCTTTTCCTGTCGAAAACGACCATATCGTATTCTCCGCCGTCTTCAAATTTGAATTTGAAGACTTCCTTGTTGTTTGATGCGGCTTTGCTTGTTTCAAGCAGGATGATGTCTTCCATCATTCTGCCCTTGACATCTTCCAGAAGCTTCTCAGCAATATGTGTCTTATCACTTTCGGGACGCGAAGCGAAATACGCATCCTGCATCAGAGAATAAACCAACGCTTTGGCAATAGCGAAGCGCATACCCGGCTGCGCAAATAACGTATACTCGGCCTGTCCTCGCGATTCATACCGTTCTGAGCAGTTAACCAGCAAGTCAAGCATAAACAGATATTTCCTGACCTTATCAATATGCTCCTGTGTAACTGTTACTGACGTTTCGTTTTTTTCTTTGACATCAATTATCGCTTTCAGCCGTTCAACGATTGCAGCTTTATCAACGTCGTAAAGGACAAAGGCCGTTTCGGCAGGGTACTCGTGCGCAAGAAGATTTTTGGCAGAGCCAAAGTCGTGGGGATTAAATTCTTTCTGAACGACATCCAACAGAAATTTGTGGCTCATGCTCTCAACGATTCGGTTGATCACATTGGTGAGTTCACCCTGCTCATAAAGCTCACGAAGCTGATTGAAATATTCACCGAATCGGTCGTTTTTCAGCGTATGCTGAATGTTGCGGCTGATCGCGGTAACGATATACTTTCTGGTGCTTTCATCATCGCGGAAAGAAACATCATCAAAAGCGAAATCGGGATCGTCAAAACCCATATTCTCCATTTTCAGAGTTCCGCCATATTCAATATAGGTATCAATTGACCGAATCCCGAGCAGCCGTGAATACTCTCTGAATGAAATAAAAGATGTGTGGATCATGACATTTCTGTCATAGAGTTCATCGCGATTTGCCATAGCAAACCCAAGCGAATCTGTTCCCGAAACTACGATTTTCATGCCCATCATAGCGAAAATATCAGAAAGCAGTGCCGCCGTGCCGATAAAATCATCCATCAGCGTTACTTCGTCGATGAAAATATACCTGTATCCGCTTTTGTAAAGCAAATCAAGGTCCTTTGTCAGCATTGACATGTTGTCGGTCGTCTTGATTTTGATATAAGCGGTTTGCTCTTTGGGAAGCTCATTTATCATCTGAAACAACAGCGTTGTTTTTCCGGTTCTGCGCAAGCCGTAGAGAATAGCAATTTTACCGTCAATATCTTTTGTAATATACTTTTTCAGAAGCTTAAAGCAGTCCCTCTTTTTGTATTTGGCAACTATTCGCGTAAGAGCCTTAAGGTCGGCTCCTACAACAACATTTGTGCGAAGCTCGTTGGGTTTTTCAACCGTGCCAACTGCCGGAACGGTGAGCCCGTATGCTTCGAGTTTCTGATAAATCGCATTGTATTTTGCGGTATTGGCTTTGTTCGGATCGTTTTCATAGATCTGATAATTTCTCGTGGACATACCGAGGAAGCTGGCACATTCACTTTGGCTCAAGCCTTTGGAGATTCTTAATTCCTTAATGGTCATTATCATCACCTCGCTATTAGTATACGGCGCTTTCATAAAAAATACAATAGTTTTTCGTAAATATTTCGTGTTTTCTTCGTGTTTTTTCGCCTTTGGACAATTATTCGTGACAGCTCTGCAACAAAAACTGAAGCAGCACTGACGATGTGATTCATCCGTGCTGCTTCATTATTTATTCTTTCAGGACTTATATATTGGCATCTGAATGCGCACTGTCAAAAGCATAGTAGAATAAGAATATGCCTGTGCTTTACGGGCAGGGTTCGCGCATTTTTTCGGTCTGCCGTTCTCCCAAGCGCATTTTGAAATCATGATACCCGAAATCGGTCAGCTTCTTCAGGGCTCCCGTGGAGCGCCATACCCAGATATCCGGCAGCGGCATACCGTTGAAGGTGTTGTTTTTACAGGTGGTGTAGATGGCCATATCTCCAAAGGTCAGCCGCTGGCCTTCGCGCAGGGCTTCGGCAAAGCTAAAATCGCCAATCACATCCCCGGACAGGCAGGTGGGGCCGCCGAGGCGGTAGGTATAGGGCTTCTCCCCGGCCTCACCGGCAGCGTACAGCGGCGGACGGTAGGGCATTTCAATGACATCCGGGGTATGGCAGGCGGCGCTCATATCCAGAATGGCGAGGTTGGTTTCGCCATTCACCGGCAAATCCAGAACCTCCGTCACCAGATACCCCGCGTTCAGTGCCCAGGCTTCTCCGGGCTCCAGATACACCTGAACACCCCAGCGCTCCTGAAAACGGGTAATGCAGCGCTCCAGTAAGGGGATATTGTAGCCGGGGCGGGTGATATGATGACCACCGCCGAAATTGACCCACTGCATCTTAGCCAGCACATCGGCAAATTTCTCCTCTACAGCGCAGAGCGTCTGCTCCAATGGCTCCGCATCCTGTTCGCAGAGGGTATGGAAATGCAGGCCATCCAGCAGGGCAATCAGCTCCGGGGTCATGTGCGCATCCCACTGCGCCCGGGTCGTGCCAAGGCGGCTGCCGGGAGCACAGGGGTCATAGATTTCGTGACCCTCCTGCGTGGAACACTCAGGATTCAGCCGCAGGCCAACGGATTTTCCCGCTGCCTTTGCCTGTTTCCCAAATCGTTCCAGCTGGCGGGGGGAATTGAATACGATGTGGTCGGAATATTGCAGAAGCTGCGCAAAATCCTGCGCCCGATAGGCGGCGCAGAATACATGCACCTCCTTGCCGGGCATCTGCTCAGCACCTAAGCGGGCTTCATAGAGTCCGCTGGCCTCGGTGCCTGCCAGATACGGAGCCATGGCGGGATAGAGGTCATAATTAGAGAAAGCCTTCTGCGCCAGCAGCAGTCTGGCGCCTGTGCGCTGCGCCACGCCGGCAAGGAGCTGACCGTTTCGAATCAGCTGGGCTTCATCCAGAATGTAAGCAGGGGTCGGAACGGATGCAAACACGGCAGCGGGATCAGCCCCTCGGAGGCCGGAAAAGGGCGGGCGGTTGTCAACAGGCATGGGAAAGTCCCCCTTAAAAATCATCAGTCAACAAGAACCGGGTTGTGGCTTTCGGATCTGGGCAGACCGTACTTGTCCAACGCATCAAGGAAGGGATCGGGATCGAACTCTTCCACGGTGTGAACGCCAACGGTGTTCCATTTGCCGGTGAGCAGCATCAGTGCGCCGCACATGGCGGGAACGCCGGTGGTGTAGGAAATGGCCTGAGACCCGACCTCCCGGTAGCATTCCTGATGGTCGCAGACGTTGTAGATATAATAGGTCTTCTCCTGACCGTCCTTCTTGCCGGTGAAGATGCAGCCGATGTTGGTCTTGCCATGGGTACGGGGGCCCAGGGATGCGGGATCGGGCAGCAGAGCCTTCAGGAACTGAATGGGCACGATCTCGTGACCCTCAAAGCTGATGGGCGTGGTGGAGAGCATCCCCACATTTTCCAGACACTTCATGTGGGTCAGATAGCTCTGCCCGAAGGTCATGAAGAAGCGGATGCGCTGAACCTCGGGAATGTTCTGCGCCAGAGACTCGATCTCCTCATGGTGCAGCAGGTACATATCCTTCTGACCCACCTGATCGAAATTGTACTCCCGCTTAACGGTCATGGCAGGAATCTCCACCCAGTGGCCGTCCTCCCAGTAGGAGCCGGGAGCGCTGACCTCACGCAGATTGATCTCCGGGTTAAAGTTGGTGGCGAAGGCATAACCGTGGTCGCCGCCGTTGCAGTCCAGAATGTCGATGGTATCGATGGTGTCGAACTCGTGCTTCTTTGCATAGGCGCAGTAAGCCTGCGTCACACCGGGGTCAAAGCCGCAGCCCAGCAGGGCGACAAGACCGGCATCCTCGAATTTCCTGCGGTAAGCCCACTGCCAGCTGTAGTCGAAGTAAGCGGAGAAGCCTGCCTCCTTGCAGCGCTTCTCATAGATGGCGCGCCACGCGGGATCGTCGGTATTCTCGGGCTCATAGTTGGCGGTGTCCATGTAGTTGACATGGCAGGCAAGGCAGGCATCCATGATGGTCAGATCCTGATAAGGCAGGGCGATATTCATAACGAGATCGGGCTTGTAGCTGCTGATCAGAGCGACAAGCTCATCCACGCTGTCGGCGTTGACCTGTGCAGTCGTGATCTTGGTGGAGGTGTGGGGTGCCAGCTTCTCGGCCAGTGCATCACCCTTTGCCTTGGTCCGGCTGGCAATGCACAGCCCGGTGAAGACCTCGCTGACCTGACAGCACTTGGAAATTGCAACAGAGGCCACACCGCCGCAGCCGATAACTAATACTTTGCTCATAGTAAAAAGCTCCTTTATTTCGATTGATTATGAAATGAAGTGGTCGCCGTTACTTCGTCAGTAAAGCCAGCAGCAGTTCCCGGAGGACTTTGCAGGCCGTTGCTGTGGAGACGCCGGTCGGGTCGAGCATGGGGGCAAGCTCGTTGACATCGGCGCCGACGATATTGCACTGCGCGACCTTCCGTATCGCTTCCAGCAGCTGCAGGAAGGTAATGCCGCCAGCCTCCGGGGTGCCGGTGCCGGGGAATGCGGAGGGGTCGAGGCAGTCGAGGTCGATGGTGAAATACACCGGGATATTGCCTGCCCGCAGCTGTTCCACGGTCTCTGTCAGGCCGTCCAACGTCAGCGGGTGCATATCCGTATGCGCCTTGGCAAAGCGGAATTCCTCCCGGTCGCCGCTGCGGATGCAGAACTGGTGGATTCTTCCGTCGCCCAGCAGCTCATGGCACCGGCGCAGAACACAGGCGTGACTGAGCTTTGCGCCCAGATAGTCATCCCGCAGGTCGGCATGGGCATCGAAATGGATGATATGCAGCTCGGGATGCCGCGCCGCCACCGCCCGGACGCTGCCCAGCGTAACAAGATGCTCGCCGCCGATCAGAAGGGG
Organism: Faecousia sp.; assembly: GCA_045628065.1. Taxonomy (GTDB): domain Bacteria; phylum Bacillota; class Clostridia; order Oscillospirales; family Oscillospiraceae; genus SVMC01. The sequence continues at coordinate 9,285 of JAZQOW010000046.1, read as the reverse complement.
CAGCTTCCCATCGGCCAGAATGGTCTCCGTCCGCTTCCGGATATCCGCCAGCGCGGCCTCCGCGCTTCCGAAGCAGAGCTCCAGATCGCCGCTGTCGAAGACGGCATGATCCGTCAGGTCAGCATCCTGATAGGGGCTGTAGGTTTCCAGCCCGAAGCTCTCATGGCGCATGGCCGAAGGGCCAAACCGGGCACCGGGGCGGAAGGAAGTAGTGGAATCAAAGGGTGCGCCGAAAAGGACAATGGAAGCATCCTCATATGCCGCATCACACCCGATGAAGGTTTCGATGTTGCGTTCCAGCATCAGTCCTCCACCTCCCGCAGCATATCCTCCAGGAATGCAGGCAGGGCAAATGCGCCGATATGCAGCCTGGGGGTGTAGTACCGGGTGCGCAGGTTCAGAGAATACCAGCTTTCCGTGTCCACATCATTGGTGGGATGGTACTTCTTGCTGGCAAAGCCGAAGAGCCAGTAGCCCGCGGCGTAGGTGGGGATATGGGCCTGATAGACCTTGCTGATGGGGAAGGTTTCTACAATACGCTTATGGCTGCGCTTCATGGCTTCCGCATCGTGGGCATAGAAGGGGCTTCCCTGCTGGTTGACCATGATGCCGTCCTCTTTCAGGGCGTTGAAGCAGCTGCCATAGAATTCCTTTGTAAAGAGGCCTTCGGAGGGGCCGAAGGGGTCGGTGGAGTCAACGATGATGAGGTCGTACTCCGCCTCGCAGCGGCGGATAAAGCGCAGTGCGTTCTCGAAGAAAATATGTACTCTCCGGTCATCCATTCGGCAGGCATTGCCGGGCAGGAACTCGCGGCAGGCCTCCACGACCTGCGGATCCATCTCCACAAGGTCGATCCGTTTTACCCGGTCGTACCGGGTCAGCTCCCGGACAACGCCGCCGTCACCGGCACCGATGACCAGAATATCCTGAATCCCGGGATGGACGGCCATGGGGACATGGGTGATCATCTCGTCGTAGATGAACTCGTCCCGCTCCGTCAGCTGCACATTGCCATCCAGCGTCAGCACCCGTCCGTATTCCGGGGTCTCGAAAATATCAATCTGCTGATAGCTGCTCTTTCTGGCATACAGATGCCGCGTCACCCGGATAGAATGCTTCACATCCGGTGTATGAAATTCACTGAACCACATTTCCATAGTGTTTGGTCGTCCTCCTTTGGATCGTTATCGATTCATTTCAGAACATTCAATCTCAAAATCTCCGCATCCTCGGGGCCGGTCATGCTGCAGCCTTTGGATTTGGCATACTCGATATAGTCCAGAATCTCGGCGGTGATCTTCTCGCCGGGAGCCAGAATGGGGATTCCGGGGGGATAGCACATGACAAACTCGCTGCACACATGACCTGCGCTTTCCCGCAGAGGCAGGCTCACCTTCTCGGCATAGAATGCATCCTGCGGAGAGGCGACCACGATCGGGTCAATATATTCCTGCCTCAGCAGGTCTGCGCCGTCCCGATGGTTGCGGCGCTTGACCTCTGCCAGTGCGCTGACGAGACGCTCCAGCTCCTGCGGCCGGTCACCGATCGAGAGGTAGGCAAGGATATTGCCGATGTCGCCGAACTCGATCTGGATATCGTACTCATCCCGGAGGATATCGTAGACCTCAATACCCGCCAGACCGATGTCGCGGGTATTGACGCTGAGCTTGGTCGCGTCGAAATCGAAGATGGAATTGCCGTTGCGCAGCTCTTTGCCGAAGGCATAGTAGCCGCCGATGTCGTTGATCTCCTCCCGTGCGTATTCCGCCATATCCTCCACCTTGTGGAAGATCTGCCGTCCCCGAAGTGCCAGATTCCGGCGGGAGATATCCAGACTGGACATCAGCAGATAGCTGCCGGAGGTGGTTTGCGTCAGGTTGATGATCTGCCGGACATAACCGGGCTGAACATTGGGGCCGATGAGCAGCAGGCTGGACTGGGTCAGGCTGCCGCCGCTCTTGTGCATAGACACGGAAGCCATATCCGCTCCCGCCTCCATGGCGGACACAGGCAGGCCGTTTCCGAAATAGAAGTGGGTGCCGTGGGCTTCATCCGCAAGGCAAAGCATTCCGGCCGAATGCGCCATCCTCACGATGGCACGCAAATCAGAGCAAATACCGTAGTAGGTGGGGTTATTGACCAGCACCGCCACGGCATTGGGATGCTCATTGATGGCTTTCTGGACGGATTCTCTGGTCATACCCAGAGAAATGCCCAGCCGCTGGTCAACCTCGGGATTGACATAGACGGGGATCGCACCGCAGAGCACCAAGGCATTAATCACGCTGCGGTGCACGTTTCGGGGCAGAATGACTTCATCGCCGCGCTTGCAGGCCGTGAGCACCATGCTCTGCACGGAGCTGGTGGTGCCGCCCACCATCAGGAAGGCATGGGACGCGCCGAAGGCATCCGCTGCCAGCTCCTCCGCTTCCCTGATGACGGAAACAGGATGGCAGAGGTTATCCAGCGGCTTCATACTGTTTACATCCACATCCATACACTGCTGACCCAGAAAAGCTGTCAGCTCCTGATTGCCCCGGCCATGCTTGTGCCCCGGCACATCAAAGGGTACAACACGCATCTGACGGAAGCGCTCCAGTGCTTCAAAAATCGGTGCCCGGTGCTGATTTAACCGTATTTTGTTCATCGATCCACTCTCCTAACAGAAACAAAAAACGCAAGCTGCACAAACACAGCTTGCGTCTCATGAATACAGAATACACCACCACAGAGTTAGACTGCGGCAGAATAGAATGCGCTCATTGGATTTACGGGATGACAGAGTCTATATAGCAATCACTTTTACTACTCTTATTGACCGTTTCACAAGTTTGTGCTTTTAACACCGGTTATGAAGTAACCAACTTATAAAATTTGCGCTCTTAACGCAATCAACAAGGCGAAAAACGCCAATCGGCATTGGACCCGGCTGTCCGTATGGCCTTGACCTGATGCCAGGTGGTCCAAGAAAACTGCATGAATAGACTGGTTCTTCTGGAGAATCCCGTAAAGTTTTCTATTCGTATTCTAAGATAGCATACCGGAGGGAAGTTGTCAAGAAAAACGTCGGAACAGGATGATCGCCAAAAATGATCTGCCCCCTGTCAGGCAGACAGGAGGCAGATCATATAGGATGTCTTTTTTTACCCATTCGGTATGAAAAAGATATTTTATGACTTAATCAGGTGTACCCGAACGCCCGAATGCTTTATTGCATTCTTTTTTGAATATCCTCTACCGAGGGAAGCTGTTTTTCCAAAGCTTCCGGCAGATTTCGGGTAATCTTATATTCACTTACGCCAATCGGTTTGCTCATATCTTTTAAGGAATACTCTGCGACAAGATTATTCTTGCTCTTGCACAGAAGCAGGCCAATAGACGGATTGTCATCTTCCTTCTTCAAAATTCCATCCACGGCGGAGAGGTAGAAGTTGATTTGACCGGCATACTCCGGCTTGAAATCTCCGGTTTTCAGCTCGATGACCACATAGCAGCGGAGATTCAGATTGTAAAACAGCAGATCGATATAGAAATCGTCACCACCTACATTGATGTGGTACTGGTTGCCGAGGAAGGCAAAGCCTGTGCCTAACTCGAGCAGCAGTTTCGTCACGTCCTTGCCCAGCGCCTTCTCAATATCCCGCTCTACCATATCCTCTTTGAACGGAATAAAGTCGAACACATAAGGGTCTTTCATAGTTTGCATAGCCAGCTCGCTTTGCGGGGCAGGAAGCCGCCGTTCAAAATTGGAAACCTTATCGGCGATTGCCTGCCGTTCATAAAGACCGTTTTCGATCTGATGGATCAGAACACTGTGTGACCAGCCGTTCTCAATCGCCTTCTCCATATACCATTTGCGGATATCCGAATCTTTGACCTTGTCCAGAAGTGCTACATTGTGCGACCACGGTATTTGTGCAGACACCGTCTGCACAAATTGAACATCCGGATAGGTTGCGGCAAACTTCGCCATATATTTCAGGTTGCGGACGGAATACCCGGCAGCATTAAAAGTAAAAGTGAATAGTGAAGAGTGAAGAAGTAAAAATCGGCAAGCTCTTTCGAACTTGCCGATTTTTGGTGGGGGAAGATGGATTCGAAGAAAGCGCCTTCCGTCTACGCAGTTTTTTCTCCATGGAAAACCCGAAAATTATCAGGAAATACATAATATTCAGAATATATCAGTCCGTTGATTCTGAAAATCCGTCCAATACAAAAAGTGTAGTGCAAGGGTAATTAAGGGTAAGGTAACCGAACTCCAGAATGTTTTGCTTTATACACTTTTGTTCAGTTGATTAGTTTAATCCCCATTTTCGCCAATGCCTGTTCAAATTCCTCTTGATCCAGCTCACCGGAACGGAACATCTGCTTCATATTCGGGCCGATAGAAATAGCAGACGGCATGCTGCTGCCGGAGGCTTTGCGCAGCTGTGTCGGCTTCCACCCGCAATTCTGCCACAGATTGGAGTTGTTGTTCAACTCCATAAAAAGCTCGGTAAACTGCATCAGCTGACTCTGCAACAGAGAAACGCCAAAATCCCGGTCTAAGGATTTGACCAGGAATTCAAGTTCTTGTGCCATGTTTTCGTCTCGAAACACACCGCCTGTCATGAGATACAGTTCAATCCGCTCCAGCAGCTTCTGCGCAGCAGAAATTCTGTATTCATTACGCAGGCGTTGCTTTTTCGCTTCACTTTTTGCATATCCAATGTCAAACTGTTCATCGGAGGTATAGAAAACGAAGTCCGCCAAACGCTTCCCGGTAACGGGTTTCCCATCTATATCCTTCAATTCCGCAGTTGGATCACCTTTATGGTTCTTTCCAATACCGGAAGTCTTCAGTCCTTCGATCATCCGTCTCATTTGCTTTCCAACCGCTGTCAAATAAAACTGCGCCTCCGAAAAGCAAAGAAATACCTCCTTTTCAGGCATAAACCAGGGCTTGTATCCTTGCCTTTCGACAGTTGCATAAATATAGATGAAGCGATAATACCCACTGAGCACAAGCTTGTTATTTACAACAAGACGATCCTCCGGTTTTTCACTTTCTTCGCCGCTGTAAACCTCTTTCAGTTCAAATACAGAAAATGGATTGTCCGCCTCTCTTTGCACAATGCCTGAAAAAGCATAGAAGTCTTTCCTGCGTACTGTGTTACTACCTTCGTAATGCTTGAAAACCTCCCAGGCATCATGTACTGTGATTATGCCATACAGATTGGCAAAGCAGCGAAAATAGGTGTGCAGTAAATCCACCTTTGCAGCAGGAAGCCCCAGCTCAGCATATCTTTTATCAAGGGTTTTCTTTGATAACGGTTTCATGCAAATCCCCCCATTGGATTTGTTATCTTTCACCATTATTGTAATCTATGAAATGTGTTTTTGCAAGAAAGATAGCTGAATAATAGTAAAGGAACTTCATCTAAACTGTACCCTGTAAAATGGACACGGTGAAAAGTTTACTTTATTGACTGTCCCAATTGTGTGGACACAAAAAGAAAGTGAAACCCTTAACCGTGGACATAGCGTACAGGGTACAGTTTGCGTCCTACTTATTCACTATTCACTCTTACTTATTACCTTCCAAAAATCGGCCCATCAATAGAAGTAAAAGTGAATAGTGAATAGTGAAGAAGTAAAAATCGGCAAGCTCTTTCGAACTTGCCGATTTTTGGTGGGGGAAGATGGATTCGCAAGCCGCGGGCTAAAAAACATGCCCCCGGCATGTTTTTTGCGGCCATTGGCCGCCGCCCTGTTCGAATCCATCTTCCCGAATACCATACCAAAAAAAAGACATCCATATAGGATGTCTTTTTTTTGGTGGGGGAAGATGGATTCGCGAGCCGCGGGCTAAAAAACATGCCCCCGGCATGTTTTTTGCGGCCATCGGCCGCCGCCCTGTTCGAATCCATCTTCCCGAATACCATACCAAAAAAAGAGACATCCATATAGGATGTCTCTTTTTTTGGTGGGGGAAGATGGATTCGAACCATCGAAGTCAGTGACAACAGATTTACAGTCTGCCCCCTTTGGCCACTCGGGAATTCCCCCATATTTGGTTGTGCTCATTGGGCTGGAGCTGGTAGACGGACTCGAACCCCCGACCTGCTGATTACAAATCAGCTGCTCTACCAACTGAGCTATACCAGCATCTCGAATGAGCATGGCTATTATAGCGAAGAAGTAACGATTTGTCAAGAACTTTTTCTGAAAAAATCGGTTTATGCCAATACCAGTTTTTCCAAATCATCAGGCACATAAATCCGTCCGGCAAAATGGCAGGCTGCTTCGGCAGTATAAGCCTCCTTGCGCGTGGCAATCGTCTGATCCTCCGTGTGCCACAGGACAAGATGCTCCACGCCCAGCTCGGAGGCCAAAATGCTGGCGTCCTTTGCGGTGCTGTGGTGCTTTTCATAGGGGCGGAAGCGCTCCCGGTCGGCATAGAGGCAGAAGGCCTCCGACAAAAGCCAGCCGGCGCCCTCGGCATAGGGGCGGCAGAGGGGATGATAGGGCTCATCGCCAAGGCAGGTGAGGCGCTTGCCGTTTTCCAGCGGGAGGGTGAAGCCGTACTGCTGCTCCTTGGTGGAATGAATGTCGAAGAAGGTCACGGGCGTGCCGTAAAGCTCATGGGTGTCTCCATCGCCCACCGGGGCAAATGCGATCCGATCCCCCAGAAGGGCGCAGAATCTCGGCTCCAGCGTGGCCTCGCACATGGCGCGGAGTCTATCCTCATTTTTCCCGGAGCAGTGAATGGTAAGGCTGCCCTCGTATTTGCCGTTCTTCATGGCCGTCCCGATCAGGCGCACCATCCACACAAGACCCAGCATATGGTCGCAGTGGGCATGGGTCAGAATGATATGCGAAATCGCCTGCGGCGCGATCTTCGCATTTTCCAGCTGCCGCAGAATGCCGTTGCCGCCGCCCGCGTCCACAAGCAGCACCCGGCCGTCGCTATTCTCAATTGCAAAACAGGTATTGTAGCACCGGGTCGCAAGGGCATTCCCCGTCCCCAGCACGATCAGCTTCTGCGCCATATGCTCGCCTCCTCTGATTTTCATCTACATTATAATCAGGCACACACCTGACGTCAAGGCTTTCCGTTCCTTGTTCTAAGTTCCCAGAACGCAACCGCCGCGGCTGCCGCGACATTCAGGGAGTCCACATTGTGCATCATGGGGATGCGGACGGTATGGTCGCAGGCGGCGATGGTCTGATCGGCGAGGCCGTCACCCTCTGTGCCGAGGACGATGGCAAGGCGGTCGATGGCGGCAAGGCGCGGATCGTCGATGGAGAGGGAATCATCCTTCAGCGCCATGGCGACGCTCCGGAAGCCCAGATTTTTCAGCATGTCAACACAGGGGACGGTGCTCTGTGCCGGGCACAGAGTAGCCTCCCCTGTGTTCGGAAAAAACGTCCACGGCACCTGAAATACCGTGCCCATGCTCACTCTGATGGCGCGGCGGTACAGCGGATCGGTGCACGCGGGGGTGAGCAGGACGGCATCCATGCCCAAGGCGGCGGCAGAGCGGAAAATCGCGCCCAGATTGGTGGGATTCATCACATCCTCCAGAATGGCTACCCTGCGCGCATTTTTGCAGACCTCCTCTACGCTTGGCAGCGGTCTTCTCCGCATGGCGCAAAGGACACCTCTGGTCAGAGGGAAGCCGGTCAGCTGCACCAGCACGGGAAGCTCCGCCGTATAGATGGGGATATCTCCGCAGAGGCGGACCACCTCTTTGGCCTGCGTTTCTATATGCTTCCGCTCTAAAAGCAGCGACACCGGCTCATAGCCGCCCGCCAATGCCCGGAGAATGACATTCGGGCTCTCCGCAATGAATAAGCCCTCCGCCGGATTTTCCCGGTTGACCAGCTGATTTTCCGTCAGCCGCGCATACACATCCAGCGCAGGATCGGAAAAATCGGTAATCTCAATGATCTTCGCCATAGCCGCCTCCTGAATTCTTTCTGCGCCCATTATACAACCATCCCCCATTCCCATGCAAGCAAAATGTAATCGTAGGGACGAACTTCGTTCGCCCGCTCCGGCTTGCATTTTAATGAAATGTCGGGGGAATCGGATAGCGGGCGAACACAGTTCGCCCCTACGGGGGCTGGGCGCCATTGAATCAACTTAACTCAGAATGCATCGCCGTAGGGGAGGGGCTTGCTCCTCCCCGATGGTGGGATCAGCACCGATTGGAAAGCGTACAGAAAACCAAGGCCGGATTCGGGAGGGGCAAGCCCCTCCCCTGCGGCATCGCATAACATGGACATCGGCTTGCTTTTGAAATGTCTGTCTTAAGCTGATGACATTGCCTCCCGGAGGGAGCCTTTGGCTGTTCATCGCTTTGCTGCATTTCCCTGAATAAATTTCAGGCTTTTAGTTGATTTTCTGATTATTATTATGTATAATGTGTGATAACTATAGCAAAACAATGTCTACTGCTTGTATGGAGGGTATGTATATGCTGAAAAACACCGAGAAAACCATGGACAAGATCGTAGCTCTTTGCAAGGGCCGCGGCTTCATCTTTGCAGGCTCCGAGATCTACGGCGGCCTTGCCAACACCTGGGACTACGGTCCTCTTGGTGTCGAGCTGAAAAACAACGTCAAAAAGGCCTGGTGGAAGAAATTCGTGCAGGAAAACCCCTACAATGTAGGCCAGGATTCCGCCATCCTCATGAACCCGCAGACCTGGGTCGCTTCCGGCCATCTGGGCGGCTTCTCCGATCCTCTCATGGACTGCAAGGAATGCAAGGAGCGCTTCCGCGCTGACAAGCTCATCGAAGAGTTCTGCGACGGTCAGAGCATCACCCTCCCCAAGCCCATCGACGCTTTCTCTCAGGCAGAAATGGCTGCCTTTATTGAGGATAACAACATCCCCTGCCCCACCTGCGGCAAGCACAACTTTACCGATATCCGTCAGTTCAACCTGATGTTCAAGACCTTCCAGGGCGTTACCGAGGATGCAAAGAACACCGTTTACCTCCGCCCCGAAACCGCGCAGGGCATCTTCGTCAACTTCAAGAACATTCAGCGCACCACCCGCAAGAAGCTGCCGTTCGGCGTCGGCCAGATCGGTAAGTCCTTCCGTAACGAAATCACCCCCGGAAACTTCATTTTCCGCATCCGTGAATTCGAGCAGATGGAGCTGGAGTTCTTCTGCAAGCCGGGCACCGATCTCGAGTGGTTCGACTATTGGCGCGCTTTCTGCCGCGATTGGCTGCTGAACCTCGGCATGGACGGCGAATCACTCCGTCTGCGTGACCACGACAAGGATGAGCTCT
>JAZQOW010000045.1:0-20727 GCA_045628065.1 Faecousia sp. | reverse complement strand
CAGCTTCTTCTGCCTCGCGCTGTGCTTTTTCGGCGGCTTCCTTGGCAGCTTCTGCTTCACGCATGGCCTTTTCGGCGGCTTCCTTGGCAGCGGAGGCTTCTGCGTCACTCTGGGCGGCTTCTGCATCGCTGCGGGCATCTGCTGCTTCGGCGGCGGCCTTCTCGGCATCCTCGGCAGCTTTCTTTGCTGCCTCTTCATCGGCAGCTTCCAGTGCCTCTTCGTAGGCCTTTCTTGCTGCTTCGGCAGCTTCTTCGGCCTTCTTGGCGGCTTCTTCGGCCTTGCGGGCGGCTTCGGCAGCTTCTTCGCTGGCATCTGCCTGCTCCTTGGCCTTCTCGGCGGCTTCTCTAGCTGCCTCGGCGGCGGCCTCAGCTTCTTCGGCAGCCTCCTTGGCTCTGTCTATGTAGCGCTTGGAGGGATTGCTGCCGCCATTATCTCCAAAGGCTTTGGGATTCCAAAGGTAATCTTCGCAATAGATGCGGAACATCTGGCACCAGGTGCTGAAGTCATGGGCGCCGGTGACGCCGATGTACTTGCAGAAAACGCCCTGCTCTGCCATTGCTTCCACTGCAGCTTCGCTGGGGTTGCCGAAATCGGAATGACCACCGGCAACCAGAATATGGGCATAGTCAATACCGGGGGCATCGGCGCTCACGCTAAAGCCGCCGGACCAGGGGCCATAGTAGCCGAACTTCTCTTCGGCGTTGCAGTTGATGATATTCTGGGTGTTCATAGACCCCATGGACAGACCGGCAAGGGAGCGATCCATCTTGTCGGTGGAGACATTCCAGTGCTCTTCGACATAGGGGATGATGGCGTTGAACAGATTGGCATAATCGTCGTTCGTGCCGCCCATCATATTATTATTGGTGGTCGGGGCAATCAGGACAGCGGGCTCGGTGCGGCCCTCGGCAATCAGGTTATCGAGGATATTCTGAACAGAGCCGATGCCCATCCAGTCAGACTCATCCTGTCCGCCGCCATGGAGGATATAGATGGTCTTATAGGGCTCTTCGCGGTCGGCATCATAGCCATAGGGCAGATAGACGCCCATATAGTGGACTCTGCCGTCGATGACGATGGGCTCATACCACCAGGTGCCCATCTCATACTTGTCAGCATCTTCATAATGCGGGGGAATCAGTCGATCGCTGCCGTTCTTGGGATTTTCAGCTTCAGCACGAGCCTTCATCGGTTCGTAGTTCTGCTTTTCATCATAGGGAACATAGACAGCGTTATAAGCATTCTTATTGGAGGCACTGTTCGGGCTCCAGTAGGGGGCATTGGCGGGGTCGGGAACCATGTAGTTGGTATCGCCGTCCACCTGGAACCAATACTGGTTGGCGCCGCCTGCCAGCGGGAGTTCATAGTACCAGTAGCCATAGGCGCAGTCCACCATGGGGGCGGAGAAGCCGCCGGAGCGCATGAGACCGGGACGATACTCGAAGGGCGTATACTGCTTGGTATCGCTCAGGTCGGCGTCATTCTTCAGGCCGCAGTCGCAGGCGAAATTGACGGCGGCTGCATTTTCATTCTTGTAGACAAAACGGACCGTGTAACCGGTGGGGGAGTCAGCATCGCTGACGACGGTGGGGCCTTCTGCCAGCTTGGTGGGCAGGATGGGCTCCTCATAAACGTCCTCGCAGTCCTCGCATTCGTGGACAAGGGAACCGAATTCATCCTCGGTGGGCTCCTTGGTCACTTCGCCTTCACTCCAGCCATGGCCGGTGGCGGGAACCTGATCATCGACAAAGGTCTCGCCGCACACGGAGCAGGTATAGGTGGTGAAGCCGGGCTCGGTGCAGGTGGGGGGAGTCACAACGGGGTCGGCCTTGACATGGCCGGTAGCGGGAACGAAATCTGTGGTATAGGTTTCACCACAGAAGGCGCACGCATAGGTGGTATAGCCTTGCTCGGTGCAGGTGGGCGCAGTGACAACGCCCTTACCCTCGGGTTCGTGACCCAGAGGAGGCTCTGCAACGGTCTTGGAGGCGCCGCAGTCCTGGCAGATGAAGGTGCTCTCACCATTCTCATCGCAGGTGGGCGGAAGGATGATTTCCTTGACATGCTTGTGCTCGCAGGCCGGTGCATAGCTCAGGCTCTTGACGGAATAGCTGAGCATAGCCCAGAAACCGCAATAAGCATCAATGCAAAGGGTATCGCCGACGATACCGGTGTCGGTAAGGCGGAAGATCTCAACAAAGTCATAGCTATTGTTGGACCAGTAGCCGGTGTAGTCATCACCGGACTTGACAAGGCGCAGATACTGCGTCTTTGCGCTGGAAAGGCCTGCATTGGAGGCGCCGACTGACGCTGCAATTTCGCCTTCCTTGCAAAGGACATCCTGAACTGCATTGTTGTTGGCGCGCAGGCCAACATAGTTGTTATAATCATCGAGGGCATAGAAGCCGAAATAATCCGATGCAAAGAAGCCCCAGCCGGAGCCGCTCACATCAAATTTCAGCGTCGCTGTCCAATCACCTGCCGCGGGGATCCGAATGACATCCTTCGGTTCGCCGGAGGCAAAGGTATCCGCGGTTGCGGGGAGATAGAGTCCCTCGCCCTCGCGGAGAGCGGCAGTCTGCTGTCCGTCGATTTCGAACTGCGAAGCAGCTGCACTTGCGGTGAAGTCGATGTCCTGCAATTCAGGGTCTTGCCTGGCTGCAAAGATTGACGTAAAGTTGGGGAGCAGCATGGCGAAAACCAGCAGAATCGCAAAGACTGTTTTTAGATGCTTCATTTGATTCTTATCCTCCTCTGAAATATATTTTTTCTTTCCAGCTATATAAAGCTGAATCATGCATGATAGATTTATCATGCATGAACAGCTAAATAGATATTACGAATAGACTTATCCCTTGACACCGCCAGCGGTCATGCCGGCAATGAACTGCTTCTGGAAGAGCAGGAACAGGATCAGGATGGGGATGACCGAGAATACGGAGCCTGCAACAAGCAGGTCGTAGTTGTTGCCATAGGGACTGAGCAGGGTAGACAGACCAATGGGGAGAGTCATGTTCTGCGGAGAACGCAGGACGATCAACGGCCAAAGGAAGGCGTTCCAGCTATTCATACCCACGAAGATACCCATAGCTGCAAAGCTGGGCTTCATCAGGGGGAGAATGATGCGGAAGAACGTGCCATATTCCGTACAGCCGTCCACACGGGCAGCATCGAGGAAGTCCTTGGGAAGGCCGCTGAGATACTGGCGGAAGAAGAAAATGGGGAGCGGGCCTGCTACAGTGGGAAGGATGATGGCCCACATGCTGTCCATCAGCTTCATCCTGATAAACAGCTTATACAGGGGGAGCATGATAATTTCCAGAGGAATCATCATAACCAGCAGAACACAGCCGAAGAGAAGATTCTTGAAGCGGAATTCATACATGGCGAAGCCGTAGGCTACGAAAGCACTGACGATCAGGGTCAAGACCGTCTGGACAACAGTAATTTTAACACTGTTAAAGAACCAAATCAGGTAGTTGTTGTCGCCGGAGAAAACATACTTATAGTTTTGCAGGGTCATGGCGGCAAAATCCAGATTCAGGTTCAGGCCCTTGCGGAACAGATCCTGACCGGGACGGAAGGATGCCAGCACCAGACTGACAAAGGGCAGCAGCGTCAGCACAGCAAGCACAGTAAACAGAAGCAGCAGTGCAATGGAGCTAAGGGGGAATTTTCTTTTCTTATTCATTACTTAATTCCCCTCCTTCTTAAAGAAACCGGTCAGCGTAAGCTGGAGCAGGTTGATTGCAAGCGTAATGATGAGCAATGCCAGACCAATCGCACTGCCGAAGCCGAATTCACCCTTTTGCAGGCCATTGCGGTAAAGCAGACCAACAACGGTCAGGCCGGCGTTCTTCGGGGAGTTGATACCGCCGAAGAGCATATAGCTCTCGAGGAACATGGCAAGGCCGCCATAGATACTGATGGTCAGAACATAGATGGTGGTGGGCTTGAGCAGCGGAACGGTGATGTGAATAAACTTCTGCCAGCCGTTGGCACCGTCAATATCAGCAGATTCATAGAGATCTTGAGAAATGCTCTGGAGTGCGGAGAGGTAATACATAATGTTTACGCCCATCCATCGCCAGCAGCACAGAATAAGCAAAGCAAAGAAGGTTGTCCAGTTGGCAGGGCCGCCAAGCCATTTCATAGGCTTCAGGCCGATATGACTGATTGCACTGTTAAGCAGTGCAGTGGGCAGTTCGCCGAAAATCATACGGAAGGTAAAACCGGCAACCGTGATGGAAATCAGCGCAGGAAGGAAGAAGGTGGAGCGGAAGAAATCCGTTGCCCACATCTTCTTGGAATTAAGGAACACTGCAAGCAGCATGGGTACGGGAATCAGCACAGCACAGGTGAGCAGCGTGTAGATTCCGCTGTTGCGGAGAGCAGTCTTGAATTCGTTGCTCTTAAAAACACGGCGGAAGTTGTCCAAGCCGACAAAATGCGTCTGGCCGGGAACAACCTTCTGGAAGCTCATGATTGCGGTAGAAATGATGGGATAAAGGAAAAATACGAGAAATACGATCACAAAGGGGGCCACAAATACGTAGGGAGCTATTTTTTGCGAATATGGCAGAGATTTCAATCTTTTCATTGATTCTGTCTCCTTGTCTTTTCAGGCACAAGGCCGGGGTACATCGGGCGGGATGGAAAAGTAGAAGCGGGGGAATGAAAAGCCACTCGGACTTGAGGGCTTTTCATTCCCCCTTGATTATGTTGTTAAGAAATGATCAACTAAGAATTAGTTGAGACCTTCCTGGATTTCCTTCAGCATAGCGGGGATGTCAACGTTCTCATCCAGATATGCATGAGCCAGAACTTCGGTCTTCATGGTGTCCAGAGCAGTGGGCAGGTTCTCGTTATTGTTATGAGCAACGATCTCGTCCTTGATCTCGAGCAGAGTGTCGAACGGGTTGTTGACATAGTACTTAACAAAGGTGTTTTCGGGATCGTGGGTGACGTCGTCCATAGCCCAAACGTCGGGACGGATGGGATCCATGCCCATCATCTTCCAAACCTGGATGCCGCCTTCCTGAGACAGCTTTGCGAATGCGAGGAAGTCCTTGGTCAGCTGAACGTCCTTAGCCTGCTTGGTAACAGCAGTGCCGGTGCCGCCCTGACCAACAGAGCGCTTCTGGCCTTCTTCCCAAACGGGCAGGGGCATAACAGCGATCTTGCCTGCCAGGTCGGGCATGTAGTTGGTGAAGCGGTCGAGGTACCACATGGGCATTACGATGGCAGCAACGTTGCCTTCGTCCATGAACTGATACCATTCTTCAGCATGGTGATAGGTGCCGGGAGCAACAACTGCGAGACCTGCGTCGATCATGTCGCGGTTGTACTGCAGAACCTTAGCCATCTCGGGGGTGTCGATGGTGATGTTGCCAGCAGCGTCGGTCATGTCGCCGCCGAGCTCAGCCAGCTGGGGCCACATATGCCAAATGTCGCCAGACTCAACAGACATCCAGTACTTGTCGGGGTTAGCAGCCTTGAAGGTTTCAGCAGCAGCCTTGAAATCGTCCCAAGTCTTGATGTTCTTGTAGTCGATACCGGCAGCTTCGCACAGCTCAGCGTTGTAGTAGATAACAGCAGCGCCGACATGGAAGCAGATGCCATAGTAGGTGCCATCCTTGGAGTAGATGTCAACTCTTGCCTTAACGATGTTGTCCAGTTCGGGCTCAACAACGTCATTCAGGGGTTCGAGCTGGATGTCGCCCTGCAGGAAGTTGGCGAACTTACCGATTTCGATGTCAACCAGATCGGGAGCGCCGGAGCCGGCGTTCAGAGCCATGTTCAGGTTGGTGTGCATGTCTTCGAAGGGAAGAACAGTTTCCTTGATGACGATGGGTCTGTCGGGATTCTGGGCATTCCATTCGTTAGCCATTTCCTTGTAGAACTCAACATGGAGATCCTGGAAGGTCCAGTAGTTGATCTCGGTGGGTTCAGCAGCTTCGGGAGCGGGTTCTTCGGTAGCGGGTTCTTCGGTGGTAGCGGGTTCTTCGGTGGGTGCGGGTTCTTCGGTTGCGGGTTCCTCAGCGGGAGCCTTATTGCCGCAAGCTACGAGAGCAAACATCATAGCAAGGGCAAGCAGCAGAGCGATGAGTTTTTTCATTTAGGTTTTCCTCCTTAATTATTTTATTCAATCCTTTCGGATCAAATATCACATTTTAGCGCGCATCAGACGGCGCGGAAGCGGATGACGTTCCAGGATGCGGGGTTCAGGCTGACGGTATAGGCGCCGCCGCCGAGATCCTCCACGGAATCGCGGCGCACATAGGGCGCGACGTTCATGGGGTTGGTGGGGGTGTTGACTGCCTTGAGGTCCGGGCATTCCATGGCGATGTGCTCTTCGACGCGATAGGCCTCGAAGCCGCGGAGGGTGAACTCTACGGGCATGGCCTCGGTCAGGCTGCGGTTGACAGCGAAGAGGGTAATTTCGCCGGTTTCCTCATTCCGGACAACAGCGGACTCCACAAAGGGAACATCGGAATAGGCCTTGGATTCATACTTCGGGCTGAGGGCGAAAGCGCGCAGGGATTCGCCGCGGCCGAACTTGGAAACATGCATGAACGGATAGAAGGTGGTCTGACGGCAGATGCCGCCGCCCACATCGGTCATGATGGGGGCAATGACATTGACCAGCTGGGCGATGCAGGCCATCTTGAGGCGGTCGGCATGGCGCAGGAAGGTGATGAGCATACAGCCGACCAGCAGGGCATCCTCGAAGGTGTAGACATCCTCAAGCAGATGGGGGATGGTATTCCAGGGATCGTTGGTCATGGTGTTGTCATCCTGTGCCTTGGAATGGTACCAGAGGTTCCACTCATCGAAGCTCAGCATGATATCCTTCTTGCCGCGCTTCTTTGCCTTGACGTAATCGCAGACAGCGATGACGGTGCGGATGAAGCGATCGGTTTCGAGAGACTGGGCAAGGAAGTCCAGAGGATTATCAAAATCGTTCTCAAAATACTGATGCAGGGAGATATAATCCACAACATCGTAGGTATGGCTCAGGGTTTCAGCCTCCCACTCGGGGAAGGAGGGCATGAAGGTATGGGAGCTGCCGCAGGAGACGAGCTTGAGATCGGGCTCAATCATGCGCATGGCGCGGGCAGTCTGCTCGGCGAGGCGGCCATATTCGTAGGCAGTCTTGTAGCCGACCTGCCAGGTGCCATCCATTTCGTTGCCGAGGCACCAGGTTTTGATATTGTGCGGCTCTTTGTAGCCGTGGCTGATACGCAGGTCGCTGAGGTAGGTGCCGGAGGGATGGTTGCAGTAATCGAGAAGGTCGAGTGCCTCCTGAATGCCGCGGGTACCCAGATTGATGGCCATCATGGGCTCTGCACCCACACGGCGGGCCCACGTGGAGAATTCATTGACGCCGACGCGGTTGGTCTCAATGGCGCGCCAGTTGGGGTCGAGGCGGGCGGGACGCTGATCGACCGGGCCGATGCCGTCTTCCCAGCGATAGCTGGAGACGAAGTTGCCGCCCGGATAGCGGATGATGGGAACGCCGAGCTCACGAACCAGCTCCATAACATCCTTGCGGAAGCCGAATTCATCCGCCAGAGGATGACCCGGCTCATAAATGCCGTTATATACGCTGCGTCCCAGATGCTCTACAAAGGAGCCGAAGACGTTTTTCTCAACTTTTCCGATGATATTGCCGTTTTCAACGGTAATTTTTGCTTTCTTGTCCATTCAGATTTCTCCTATCTTCGGCGGCTAGTCTATTTCGCTACCCATTCGGTTGTATTATACTTTCCTTTTCGGATATTGTCAATGTCTAGTACATTTCTCATTTTGATTTTGTGCAAAATATATATTTTCGACTTGTCGTTTTTATGTAAAATATAAAAACAAATTTGCTGTGCCGGTGATGAAATTGCATTTTTTTTGCGGCTGTGATAAGATGCAGACAGCGCTGCCGACAGGAGGTTTTTTCATGAACAGACGAACGATCAAATGGCTCCGCATCGCCTGCCTGTGTGCAGCTCTGGCTCTGATCGGGCTGGGGATCGTGCGCGGCGAGGTGCAGACGGTAGTGACCAAATCCACCAGAATCTGTATGGAGTGTATCGGCCTTGGATAAACAGAAAAAGCAATCGCTCCGGCGCACCCTGACTCAGTGCGCCGCCTTTGCCCTCTCCAACGGATACCTGCGCGGTTTTGCGGAGGGCAAAATCTATAAAGGGAAGGGAAAGGCGCTGTGCGTGCCGGGACTGAGCTGCTATTCCTGCCCGGGCGCTCTGGGCTCGTGCCCCATCGGCGCACTGCAGGCTGTGCTCGATGGCGGAAAATTCCGCTTTGCCGCCTATGTGCTGGGGCTTCTCCTGCTGTTCGGCACCCTGCTCGGGCGGCTGGTCTGCGGGTGGCTCTGCCCCTTCGGACTGGTGCAGGATCTGCTGCACAAAATACCGCTCGGCAAAAAAAGAAAGAATCTGCCGGGGCACAGATTCTTAGTTATAGTAAAGTATATTGTCCTTGCGCTGTTCGTGGTGCTCCTGCCCATGACGGTGACAAATGACTTCGGGCTGGGCAGGCCGTGGTTCTGCCAGTATATCTGCCCCTCCGGCACGCTGTTCGGCGGGATTCCGCTGCTGCTTGCAAACAAAAGCCTGCGCGGAAATCTGGGCTGGCTGTTTGGGCTGAAAATCGGTCTGCTGGCGCTGTTTCTGGTGCTGAGCGTTGTGACCTACCGCCCGTTCTGCAAATATGTCTGCCCGCTGGGGGCAATTTACGGGTGCTTCAATCCGATCTCTCTGAGCCGCATGGAAATTGCGGAGGACAAATGCACCCGCTGCGGCAAATGTCAGGCCGCGTGCGGGATGGACATTCGCGTCTGGGAGCAGCCCAACCACAGCGCCTGCATCCGCTGCGGCAAATGCAGAGCCGTCTGCCCGCAGGACGCCATCACCTCTACCATGGATCAGCTCCTGAAAAACCGACGTAGTACAGCGCCGGGGGCGGCATCAGAGGATTGAGGCTGCAAAGGGCATAGCGGTATTCCGCCTCCGCCTCCGGCTCATAGAACACGCAGGGGATATCGGGTGCGCGAAGCGCCGCGCCGCCTTGCAGCTCCAGAGAAATATCCGCCGGATCGATCCGCAGGCCAAGCCCAACAGCCTTCATATAGCTCTCCTTCAAAACCCAAAGGCGGATGAAGCGCCCCGCCTGCTCCGATGAAGGCAGCGCCGAAAGCGCCGCATACTCATCGGCTGTCAGGCAGCGCCTGTACATGCTCTGCGCCACCGGGCGCATACGCTCCACATCACAGCCCACGGGGTCCTCCCCCAGAGCGCACAGCGCGCGCTCGCCGGAATGGGAAAAGCTGATATGCAGCGCCGGATTTCCGGGGAAATAGGGCTTTCCGTTTGCATCCCGCGCCAGCTCAGGGGCGCAGCCCGCCTCTTCCAATGCCCGCTGCGCCAGTGCGCCTGCGGCAATGCAAAGACGGCGATCCTCCGGCCGGAGAAGCTGCGCGGCTCTCTTTTTCCTCTCCGGGGAAGCGGAAGCAAAAAGGCGGTCATAATCCATGGTCTGTGTATTGCCGATATAGAGCTTCATCTTCTGCCGCCTTTCCTTATATTATAATGTATAGCGTATCCCGTATTCCGCCTTTTTTCGATGGCTGCACAGCAGCTCCCCGGGGTAATGTCATCCGCTTAAGGTGATCCAATGGCACCCACCACCGTAGGGGCGAACTGCGTTCGCCCGCCAGCCGATTAAACCGACTGCTGATTAGGCTGCAAGCCGGAGCGGGCGAACGCAGTTCGCCCCTACGGGGGTGGGTGTGCTGTTTTCTCTAGTTTCTGATACCGCGGTATCGGGATGCCGGGCGTGTGATTCTGACAATACAGGGCTGCCTCTTTGAGGCAGCCCTGATTTTTTATGACTTTTTGAGCAGGGAGATCATTGCGCGGGAGAAGAGAATGGCAAGCAGACCCAGCTCGGCGGCAGCGAACAGGAAGTAGAGGATGTCAACCAGTACAGAGGCTGAGGCGCCGGTCATCACGTTGGTCATGACCTGCATGACGGTCGAGGCCGATGCGGCTGCGGAGAGGGCAACCATAACCAGCGCAGCGATCCAGAGGACAAATCTTTTCCGCTTCGCCTTCTTGAAGAAGACCAGGCAGGCCAGCAGCGCGGCAGCACTGAGGAAGAGATTCACACCGCCGAACAGGGGCCATATTCTCTTGTAGCCCAGCTGCGCAATGCCAACGGCAGGGAGAACGGTGATCGCAGTTGCAAAATAGCGGCTGGAGAATACCTTCAGGCGCTTGGAGCGTTCCTCTTCCTTGGAGCCTGCATCGAGCAGCATTTCCTGCCAGACGGTGCGCCCCACGCGGGTGACGGAATCGAGCGAGGTGATCACAAGAGAGCAGACCACGAAGGAGGTCAGCTCCATGATTTCGTCCCGGGAAATGCCGAGCGCATGGAGATTATCAGCCACACCGGTGGAGAAAACCAGAATGGGATTGATGTTTTCCAAGTTGGCACCGGCGACTCTTGAGCCCACGACCAGCAGGAAAATCACGCCGAGGAAGGTGCTGAGCATCATTGTGCCGAAGGAGACCATGCGAATGCGCCCCTCATTGCGAATCATCTTTGAGGTCACAGAGGAGGCGACCATGGCATGATAGCCGGAAACCGCACCGCTGGTGGCGGTAACAAACAGATAGGGGAAAAGGATCTTCCCATCCACCGCAAAGCCGCGGAAGGGCTCAAGCTGCATCGCAGGTCTGGTAATGATGATGCCGAGAACAGCCGCAAGCATGATGAACACGATCAGGCTCGTATTCATTTTATCTCTCGGTTGGAGCAGCATCCACACCGGCAGGGATGCGGACAGCGCAACATAGACAAACAGGACCATGTGCCAGTTGGTAATACGCAGGAAAATCGGGTACATATAGCCCAGCATCACAGCGGCAACAACCAGCAGAACCGCGATCAGCTCATTGATGACATGGCTCAGGTTGCCGTGGCGGACGATCAGACCCAGGAAAAAGGACATGACCGTGATATAAATCATCAGGGCAGTGATGCGCCCTGCCGTCAGTGCACGGCCGCCGTTTGCAGACAGGCCGAAATAGTTCTGCGCGACCCAGTCTGTAAAAGCGGCAACAGCCAGAACCGCACAGATCCAGGCAAAAGCCAGGAACATGCGCTTATACCATTTGCCGAAATTGCGCTCCAGCACACGGCCCAGAGACCGGCCCTGATTGCGAACCGAGGTGAACAGGGCAGCCATATCCTGGACACCGCCAAGGAAAACGCTGCCCAGCAGCAGCCAGAGCAGCATCGGAACCCAGCCGAAAATGGATGCCTGCACGGTGCCGACCAGCAGACCTCTGTCCGCATTGGCGGCAAACTGATGGCAGAAAATATCTCCGCGGCGGCTGGGAACAAAGTCCCAATTATCCTGCTTGAAGTGCGCAGGCGTGGACTGACGCGAGCCGATGCGCCACCTCTTGGCAAGGAAGCCGCCATAAAGCAGGTAGCCTGCCAGAAGCACAGCCGCAGCGATTAGCAGTAAGTGAAAGGTATTCATAAGCACTCCTGATCCTTCTCTCACGGGCAGGGGCGAAGCTGCCGCCTGCGCGCATGGGAATCGTGTACTATTAGAATTGGATTATACCATATTTCGCTATCCTTCTCAAGGAAAATATTGCTTTTTGTACAGATTTTTTATTTTCCGCAGCGATTGCAGCTGCTGCATAATTTTTCCGCCGATCTTCTGCCTGCGGCGCGAAAAAAGGCTGGGTTCCATCCGGTTTGACCGGAATCAGCGGAATTTTGGGGGGAATAGTGTTAAAATCCTAAAAAAACCGGAACGAATTTCTGTGATTTTATGAAAAATAACACTTGTAACAATGGCCTATGTGAGATATAATGAATATCGGTTAAAAGTGACCGATATTTTTACAGTCTCATAACGCCCTGTGTGTTATTCGACTTATACAGAAGGAGGAACTAATAATGTCCGTAAAAGTTGCTATCAATGGTTTTGGCCGCATTGGCCGTCTCGCATTCCGTCAGATGTTCGGCGCTGAGGGCTACGATGTTGTTGCTATCAACGACCTGACCTCCCCGAAGATGCTTGCTCACCTGCTGAAGTACGATTCCACCCAGGGCACCTACGCACTGGCCAGCACCGTAGAAGCAGGCGACGACTATATCGTTGTCGATGGCAAGAAGATCACCATCTATGCTAAGGCAAACGCTGCCGAGCTCCCCTGGGGCGAACTGGATGTTGACGTTGTTCTCGAATGCACCGGTTTCTACACCAGCAAGGCTAAGGCACAGGCTCACATCGACGCCGGTGCTAAGAAGGTCGTTATCTCCGCTCCCGCCGGCAACGACCTGCCCACCGTGGTCTTCAATGTCAACCATGACATCCTGACCAAGGAAGACACCATCATCTCCGCCGCTTCCTGCACCACCAACTGCCTGGCTCCCATGGCAAAGGCTCTGAATGACAACTGGGCAATCCAGTCCGGCATTATGTGCACCATCCACGCTTACACCGGCGACCAGATGACCCTCGACGGCCCCCAGAGAAAGGGCGACCTTCGCCGCTCCCGCGCTGCCGCTTGCAACATCGTTCCCAACAGCACCGGCGCTGCCAAGGCTATCGGCCTGGTCATCCCCGCTCTGAACGGCAAGCTCATCGGCGCTGCTCAGCGTGTTCCCACCCCCACCGGCTCCGTCACCATTCTGACCGCTGTTGTTAACGGCGAGCCCACCATCGAAGAGATCAACGCTGCCATGAAGGCACAGTCCAACGAATCCTTCGGCTACAACACTGACGAAATCGTTTCTTCCGATATCGTCGGCATGCGCTTCGGCTCCCTGTTCGATGCCACCCAGACCATGGTCAAGGCCATCGGCAACGGCACCTCCGAGGTTCAGGTCGTTTCCTGGTACGACAACGAGAACTCCTACACCTCTCAGATGGTCCGCACCATTAAGTACTTCGCAGAACTCGGCTAATTTTCTAATCGCTTTTCTTAGGGCTGCCTCTTTAGAGGCAGCCCGTTTTCGTGTCAAAAAAGTCTTTTTGACACGATGTCAAAATATTCAAGCTTTTAATAAAGGCTCAAATATCTCTTTGATTGAACGCGAAGGGGGCTTTTTGCCCCCTCTTCTCAATTGCCAATGTCTATGTTACGCAATGCCGTAGGGGAGGAGCAAGCCCCTCCATTCTGTGGCACTCAGCCCCGTAGGGGCGAGCATTGCTCGCCCGTTCCGGGTTGCAGCGAAATAAAATGTCGGTTGAATCGGCTGGCGGGCGAGCAATGCTCGCCCCTACGGATTGCGCCTTGATAAAATGCCGGTTGAATCGGCAGCTGATTAAGCCGCAAGCCGTAGGGGATGTATTCTGTATATGTCTCTGTTAATTTGATGTCATTGCCGCAATTGCGCGGGTGCGTATCATGGTTTTTCGACAGTCTGCTTCGGGACTGCCTCTTTAGAGGCAGCCCGTTTTTTTGTATTTTTTCTAATCCTTCCTTTGCTTTTCCTGTCAGGTATGATATAATTTACTTAGTATATCATCTTGTCGAAGGGAAGTGCAGAAAATGCCGAAGATTATTGAAGACGTCCGGCTCACCATTCTGCGTGAGGCGCGGCCCATGCTGCTGCAGCACGGCTATGATCAGCTCACGCTTCGCGGTGTCGCCAAGGCCAGCGGAATTGCCGTGAGCACGATCTACAATTATTTCGAATCCAAGGACGCTCTGGTCTACGGTATTTTTGATGCGGACTGGCAGCCGATGCTGCTGAAGCTCGCTGCCTTCACCAATAACGTATGCTCTCCCATCGAGGGTCTGCGCATGGCGGTGGCCAGCGTCAGGGAATTGATCATCGTCTACGGCAGCGCCTGGATCGAATACCGCAATATCTACCGCTCCTCTCCCTTCCTCATCCAGCAGCACGAGAAAATCATTTCCGATCTCAACAGCGTGATCCATCCGATGATGCTGCGCTTCCGGCCGGAGTATCTCCCGGTTTTCAGCTATTTTCTCTCGCAAACCATCCTTGCCCTTGCCGCAGAAGCAAACACACAATTCGATACATTTCTTCCGATTTTCGAGAAGCTTTGTGAATAGAAACAGAGGATCAACAAAGACTATGCAATCATCTTCCATCTCTCATGACCTGCCGCGCATTTCCGACCCCGAAGGAAAGGCGCTCTACGGCGGCGCGCAGCAATTTCTGCCCAGCGAGACCCTGATCGACAAGGGCTGCGGCCTGATTTCCACGGCCAATGTGTTCACCTATCTGGCCCGCTTCCATCATGTCCGCGACGGCCTTTTCGATCGTTTCCTCCCGAACCCCGATGAAGCCATCGCCCTGAGCGACTTCAACGCCAGCGTTCTCAAGCTCTGCCGGGGCTTTTTCCGCCCCATTCCCGGCTTCGGCCTCACCGGCATTGCCATGGCCTGGGGCTTCAACCGCATTTGCCGCCGCAGAAAAATTCCCTTCCGCGCCAAATGGTGCATGAAAAAAGACAGGATATGGCAGCGGATCGCAGATATGCTGGAGAAGGATCTGCCCGTCATCTTCGCCGTCGGCCCCAACTTCCCCCGGCTCTGGGGCAAGGAGCTGGTTACCTTCTACCGCAAAAAAGCCGATGGCACCTACTACCCCTCTGCCAAAACCTGCGCCCACTTCGTCACCATTACCGGCATGGACCCGGAATGGCTCCGCATCAGCTCCTGGGGTAGGGAGTATTATGTAAACCGCAAAGAATACACGGACTACGCCGACCGGCACAGCAGCTGGATGTTCTGCAATGTCATGCAGCTCACAGAAAAATAAACCGATCCGCCCGGATCGGACACAGGGGACTGCCTCAAAATGATTTGCAGAAATCATGCGAGGCAGCCCTCTTTTTTCCTGCGGAAAACAAATGTAACCACCCGCAGGAAAAAACTGCTATATAGGGTGAAGGCCCTGATCAGCAGGCAATGTCAACCACTTAAGGATTGTCCCCGCTATTGAATAGACTTCAAATGATTTCGCAGGGGCGAGCATTGCTCGCCCGCTTCTTAATCAGCTATCGCTTAAATCGGTTGGCGGGCGAGCGATGCTCGCCCCTACGGTGGCTGACCGCCATTAAATAACCTTAAGTTGATGACATTGGATCAGCAGGAAAGGAGGTTCCCATCATGACGGATGAACAAATTGTGGATTTATATTTCCATCGGGAGGAAGCCGCGATTCTTTACACGACCGAAAAATATGGGGCGAGACTGCGCCAAATCGCACAGCGGATCACACAGGACCCTTCGACCGCCGAAGAATGCGAAAACGACACCTATTTGGAGGTCTGGCGCAGAATTCCGCCGACAGCGCCGCGAGACTATTTCCCGGCCTTTCTTTCAAGGATCGTCCGCAATATTGCCATCAATCGCTGCATGGAGCGCGAGCGCCTGAAGCGCAAGGCGTATATCACCGAGCTGAGCGCAGAGCTGGAGCAATGCCTTCCTGCAAAGGACGATACGGAAGCTGCGCTCGAAGGCGCAGAGCTGAACCGGCTGATCAGCCGCTTTCTTCGCAGGCAGACAAAGGAAAAGCGGGTCATTTTCCTGCATCGCTACTATTATCTTGACTCTGTGGCAAGCATAGCGAAGCGCTTCGGTTTTTCGGAAAGCAAGATCAAAACCATGCTCTTCCGCATGAGAAATGACCTGCGCACCTATTTAATGAAGGAGGGCTACACCTTATGAGCTTATTACATGATTTTGCAGGCATTGATCCGAATCTGATCGCCGAGGCAGAGCAGGCGTTCTGCCATAAGAAAAAATCCCACGCAAGGCGCTGGATCGCGCTTGCCGCCTGCCTTTGCCTGTGCATTTGCCTCACGCTCCCGGCGCTTGCTGCCGCCGGGAATGAAACGGCCTATACGCTGCTCTATTCCATCTCTCCGCAGACGGCGCAGAAACTAAAGCCGGTGCAGGCCTCCTGTGTGGACAATGGCATTGAAATGAAGGTGGAGGCAGCGGAAATTGACGGAGAAAAGGCAACCATTCTGGTTTCTCTGCGCGATACCGTCGGCGACCGGCTGGATGAAACGACCGACCTCTTTGACAGCTACAGCATTCATACCCCCTATGACCAGTGCGGCGGCTGTTCCCTTGCAGGCTTTGATGCCGATACAAAGACCGCGACCTTCCTGCTGAATATCGAACAGATGGATCATGTTCTGATTCCCGGGGATAAGATCACCTTCTCTGTAAGCGAAATTCTGAGCGGAAAGAAGCACAGCGAGGAAAGATTACCGCAGGTGGATATGGACAAGGTGCCCGCCATAGAGGAATTTGCTTCCTATTCGGATATTCGGGGCGGAAGCTGGAGCGACGAGGAGAAGGATGTTCCGCTGATGCAGCCGCAGAAGCCGGCTGCTGTCACAGACGGCGTGACGCTGACCGGCTACGGCTATGCTGACGGAAAACTGCATGTGCAGCTTTGCTTTGATGATATTCTGCATACGGATAACCACGGCTATGTCTATTTGAAGGACAGCAGCGGAGAAACCGTGAATTGTGAAAGCAGTATTTCCTTCTGGGATACCAACCGGGAGAATAGCTTCGAGGAATTTATCTTCCCCGTTCCCGCCGAAGAGTGGAGCCAATATGAAGCGTGGATCGCATACTGGACGTGTCCCCAGGGTGCAATGAAGGGCAATTGGCAGGTCACCTTTCCAATCCGTGAATAATCGCTTTTGACTTTACATCCACAGGGCGATATAATACAAAAAAACGGATGGAAATGGGGGTGCAGCAATGGTGCTTCGCCATGTGGCGCAGGCAGAGGGGAAGCTTCTGCGGTTTTTGCGCCGGGAGATGGGACTTTCCTCCACCTTGGTCAGCAGGCTGAAATTTAAGGAGGCGCTGCTGGTCAACGGGCAGCCGGTGCACACCGATTACCGGGTGATGCCGGGGGACGAGATCACCGTCGTGCTCGATGAGCCGGAGCCGGATTATCCGCCGGAGGCAGGGGCGCTGGACATTCTCTATGAGGATGAGGCCATCATCGTGCTGGATAAGCCTGCGGGCATCATGATGCACCCCACCTTCAACCGCATAACCGGGACGCTCGCCAACCGTCTGCTTGCCCACTATCAGGCAACAGGGCAGGCCTGCGCCGTCCACCCCGTGAGCCGCCTGGATCGGGACACCTTCGGCGTGGTGCTGCTTGCCAAGAATGCCCATGTTCACGCCCTCCTGTGCCGGAGCCAGAAGGATGGAGAGATCGAAAAAATCTATGAGGCCGCAGTCTATGGCAGCCTTGGCAGCGGCATTCTTGATGCGCCGATTGCGCGGCTGTCCGAAACCAGCCTCCTTCGCTGCGTGCGCGAGGACGGCAAGCGAGCCGTCACGGAATATGAGACCTTCGCCGCAGGAGACCGCATGAGCCATGTCCGCCTTTTCCCGAAAACCGGGCGAACCCACCAGCTCCGCGTACACTGCGCCTATCTCGGCTGCCCGATTCTGGGCGACCCCCAGTATGGCACGGAGGAAAGCCAGCACTTCTCCCACGCCCTCGGCTGCACCACCCAGCAGCTCTGCGCCCGAAGCCTGCGCTTTCGCCACCCCATCACCGGAGAACCATGCACCTTCACCTCCCGCCGACCGATTTGTCCGATTCTGTAATCAATATCAGAGGCTGTCTCCTGATGGAGACAGCCCCTGTTTTATGCAAAGAACCGACCTTTCATAGCGGTTCGCTGACGGTATTTCCGGTTGATATCGCTTTAAAACGCGCCATTGCAGTTCCCGGGAAAATATGCTATGCTATTGCCAAGTAAAAGTGGAGACAGGGTCACCTGTGCAGTTGAAGAAAATGGCAGATCAGAGAAAGAAAACCTTGAGAAAATATGTCATCCCAGCAATGCT
This sequence comes from Faecousia sp., assembly GCA_045628065.1. Classification (GTDB taxonomy): domain Bacteria; phylum Bacillota; class Clostridia; order Oscillospirales; family Oscillospiraceae; genus SVMC01. Next base: position 2,815 of record JAZQOW010000045.1, on the reverse strand, counting down.
GACGAATGCCTGCTACTTTTTATTCGTCATCGTGGACGGCCTGTTTGTCGGCAACGGGGTGGGCGATACGGCGCTTGGGGCAGTGAATCTTGCGCTGCCCTTTACAAACGTGGTTTTTGCCGCCGGTATGCTGACCTCCAGCGGCGGAGCCGTGCTCTCGGCCATCAGCTTCGGCGAGAATAAGCCGGAGGAGGCCAACCGCTATTTCCGCCATTCCTTCCTTCTGGCGCTTCTCATCTCTGCGATGGTCACGGTGCTCGGCACCGTCTTTGTCCGGCCGCTTGCCCTGCTGCTGGGCGCAGATCGGGCGCATCTTGCCCTGACGGAGGAATATGTATTCTGGTGGTCGCTGTTTGCGATTCCCATTATGCTCTCGTTTAATTTGCAGGGCTTTTGCCGCAATGACGGCTCTCCGGCGCTGGTGGCAGCGGCTACCGGCATCAGTACGGCGGTCAACATTTTCCTTGATTGGCTCTTTGTTTTCCCGTGGCAGATGGGCGTGACAGGTGCAGCCATCGCAACCGGCATCGCCTCCACGGTCAATTTCCTTGTGGTTCTGCTGCATTTTGTATTGAAGAAGGGGCTGCTCCGCTTCGGCAGGCTGAAATTCAGCCTGCGGATCATTGCCTCCATCGACTATTGCGGCTTCCCGGAGATGATTGCCCAGTTTTCGCTGCCGCTCATGACCATCCTCATGAACCAGATGATCCGCCGATATCTGCCCTCCCATGCCCTTGATGTTTTCGCCGTGATCTCCTATGCGGCCTCCATCGCCATCGCCATCATGTACGGCACGGCGGAGGGCCTGCAGCCGCTGTTCGGGCGCTCCTATGGCGCGGGGGATCGGGAGAGCCTGCGATACTACCTCAGGCGCGGCCTCATCATCTGCCTGATCGGCAGCGCCATCTGCGTCCTCTGCGCAGATATCTTCGCCGGACCCATCGCCCTGCTGTTCGGCGGGGATGCACAGATCAGGCAGGGGGTTGTGCGCTGTATGCCGCAGTATATGTGGGCATTCCTCCTTGTCGGCATCAATACGCTCCTTTCGGGCTACCTGTATTCCACAAAAAGGACAAAATCCGCCATTTTTATGAACATCATGCGCAGCTTCATCGTCAGCATCCTCTGCATTGTCGGCCTGACCAGCCTTTTGGGCGCCGACATTCTCTGGTACACCTACGGCATCTCAGAGCTCATCATCCTGTCCATCGGCATCACGCTGATGAGAATGGCAAAAAAATAACCCTGACCCAGGCTATGGCAACATCGCCCCTCCGTTCAATGGCAGGCACTCCCGTAGGGGCGAGCATTGCTCGCCCGCCAACCGATGCAACCGACACCTCATTAAGACGCAAACCGGAACGGGCGAGCAATGTGTATAGAGTAGTAACATAGTTTACAAATTGTGCAACCACATAGTTTACACATAGGGTGTAAAATAAAGGCAAAAACGGGAGATGACCGCGTATGCCTTGGAAAGAGATAAGGGTTACACAAATGAGAGAAGAATTTGTAAAAGAGGTATTGTCCGGAGCGAAGACAAAGGCCGAGCTGTGCCGCAAGTACGGTATATCCAGGCCGACCGGGGACAAGTGGATTGCCCGCTATCTTGCCGGTGAGGAGCTCACAGATCAAAGCCGTCGGCCAAACACCAGCCCCGGGAAAACCAATCCGGATATTGAGAAGCTCATCGTGGATTACCGCCAGAGCCATCCCGCCATCGGCGCTGTCAAGATCCATCGTATTCTAAAAGATAAAGGTCGCACAGACCTGCCCTGCGCGAAGACCGTCAACAATATTCTCAAGCGAAACGGACTTATTACCATCGAGGCAAGTCGTGCTGCAACGCCATTGAAGCGGTTTGAGAAGTCATATCCGAACGAGATGTGGCAGGCAGATTACAAGGGTTACTTCCTGATGAAGAACGGCAAGCGCTGTTATCCGCTGAATGTTCTCGACGACAACAGCCGCTTTTGCCTGTGCTGCAAGCCTCAATCGGGTGAAACATTTCAGGAGATAAAACCGGTCATGATTGGACTTTTTGAGGAATTCGGTGTACCGTTTTCTCTGCTTTGTGACAACGGGAACCCTTGGGGAACCGCGCAAAGCACGGGCTTTACGCAGTTTGAGATATGGCTCATGGACTTGGGGATATTGACCATCCACGGCAGAGCGCTGCATCCGCAGACGCAGGGAAAGGAAGAGCGCTTCAACGGCAGCCTCACGAAGGAGCTGCTCCGGCATACGAAGTTCGAGGACATGGACGATGCAGCGCGGAGGCTCGGCGAGTATCGGGACTTCTATAACAACGAACGGCCGCATCATGCGCTTGGTCTTGATACACCGGTGCAACACTACGAGAAGAGCGAGAAGGAATATGACCCTAAGATAAAGCCGTGGGAGTATCCCGAGGGCTGTCGGCTGCACAAGGTAAAGTCGAGTGGCTACATAACGGTGGACGGGCAGGGGTACTATCTGAGTGAATCGTTTGCCGGACGGGAGATCGCGGTGAAAAAGTCGCATAAATCAGACTGTATCAACCTGTATTACAGGCAGTTCATCCTCGGTCAGATTGATGTGATGAAGAGGGCATACACTTTCAAGAAAGCGTATTTGATCGACAGAGATCCGCGATTTGAGGGGAAATAAGGCGCGCCCGAATTTCAGACTTCGGTCGGGCTACGCCCTCCCTTCGTCTGAAATTCGCCGTCCTTGACCTCACAAATGTGTAAACCATGTCATTGCACAATCTGTAAACCATGTTGCTCTTGACACGCCGCCCCCCCTACATGATAAACGAACAAAGTGCGTCTAT